>VBHI01000147.1 GCA_005881495.1 Chloroflexota bacterium | reverse complement strand
CACACAGACAAGCACGCAGGCGCCGTCTCATCTGCTCAGTGCCTCGGAAGTGGTCGAACACTACTTCAGCATCCTCAATGCGGGCATGAAGAGCGGTAACTTCTCCGCCCTGAACTCCGTCTTCGCCTCCGACGCCACCCTCACCCGGTCCGCGTTGGATGGCAAGACTACCGTCTACCACGGTCTCGCCGACATCACGAGCTTCTATGACACCTTGCCGACCAAGGTGCCGGGCTTTCAGTGGACGACAGACAGCATGCGCGGCCTGTCCCCAACCGTTGTGCTCGCCTATGAACACGCTGGGACCTCGTCCATGGCTCTGCCCTCGCGGTGTGCCCACGTCTTCCTCGTGCAGAAGGGCAAGATTGTGAGCTACGACTGGGTCGTGTTCTTCGCGGGCAAGAAGTAGTCTGTGCTGTCATCGGTCCGTCTAGAGGGAGGACAGGCAGTTGCTCATCGCACCCACGTGGCGCGTCTGTATCCTTTCTGGTCGTCGAGGGCCGAGAGCAACGTGCCCGACCTCTCCTTTGGGCGTGGCGGCGTGACACAACTGGAGCGAGAGCAAACCGCCGAAAACCGAGCGTCAGGTTCTGTGGCGCTAGGCAGCTCGAAGCGTTGCCATGGTCCTCCACAACTCTCGCAAGCCTCAAAAACTCGTGGGGGACTGGCAGGAGGGATGAGAAATGCTTCCCTTCTGCCTTCTCTACGTCTCATGCTCGATGCGTGGGGTACGAAATACCTTACCCCTTCACTCTTTCACCCTCTCCCACAACTTACCCCACTCCACATCACTATACAAGTCAATCGTACGCCCATCCTGCCTGATTATCTCCTCTACTTTTTGGAAACGCTGGCGAAACTTGTGATTGGCCTTGCGCAGTGCCTCTTCTGCGTCAATATCGAGCCAGCGCGCCGCCTTCGCCACAATAAAAAGAATATCCCCCATCTCCTCCTGCTGGTGTTCTGGCGAAGTCGCTTCCTGTACTTCCTGTATTTCCTCATGCACCTTCTTCAACAAATCCTCAACATTGGCAAACTCGAAACCAATAGCTGCAGCACGCTTCTGGTACTCCTGCGCCACTATCAAAGCCGGTGCCGCCAGTGGCACACCATCCAGCACACTCTCCTTCTCCACATCTTTGCCCGCCGCTATCCGTTCCTGCTTCTTGATCTCCTGCCAGTTCACTAACACCTGCTCGGCCCCACTCACCTCAGTCTCACCAAAAACATGGGGATGGCGCCGAATCAGTTTGGCGTTGACATGCTCAAAAACATCGCCAATTGCAAAATCACCCTCCTGGCGTGCAATCTCAGCATGTAGATACACCTGCAATAACAGATCACCCAGTTCCTCCGCCAACTTCTCCATATCGTTCTCTTCCAGCGCCTCCACCACCTCGTACGTCTCCTCAATAACATGGCGCGTCAATGACCGGTGCGTCTGCTTGCGATCCCACGGACACCCATCCGGCTCGCGGCGCAGGCGCATCGTAATATAGCGCAGCGTCTCCGGCAGCCGCAACGCAGTCATCTCCTCCACAGGCGGAACATACAACGTGCTGAGGTGATTAGCCAGGCTTGCGCTTCGATCAAGCTCGTACAGCGGCAGCGTGACCACTGTTTCATCAGCCTCAACGCTGGCGGCCCTCACCAGCTTCACCGGCCATTCATCGGGATATATCTCACCCAACGCCAGCTTGACGGCGCTTGCCAGGCGGCGATTATATACCT
Organism: Chloroflexota bacterium; assembly: GCA_005881495.1. The sequence continues at coordinate 9,513 of VBHI01000147.1, read as the reverse complement.
GCCCTACCAGCAGCGGCAGCGTTGGAATAATCTTTCCTGCGACCTCGTCGGCGCCAAGAGCCGCGAGCATCGTTGCATCGACAAGCTGCGTGCCAGCATCCAGGGGATCAAGCTCCAAAGCCGTGCAAACAGGCTCCATAAACGAGAGGCCCGCGACAATACTGGTGCTCAAATTCCGTTCTCGTGCCAGAGCCAGCACGTGCTGTACCGACGATTCTCCAATCAGTGGATGCCCTGGAACAGCATAAATCACCGCCTGCTCTGCCGCAAGGCTACAAATCTCTTCCGCAATCCGCTGGTACAACATCTCCCAGTTACTCGACTCATCATAAAAGCGATCAAACGACCCGCAGTGCAGCCCGGGAAGCTCAACTTTCAGCTGCTTAATCGTCGGATGGATCAATGTGCGAAAGTAAACCGCCCGCTCCTCCGCCGCCGCCTGTGCTAAGACCCTGTACGCCTCGAGCGTCAGGTCACTCCATTGCCCCGGCCCCAATCCCACAATCGTAATAGATGCAACCATGTAAATCACTATCCTCTCAACTCACATAATGTCTTCATCTAGTGTAGCGAGACAACCCAAACGTGTCAAATTGGAAAATGCCATTGTTTTACCTACAACTTCGTGATATCCTTTAAGTAATACTATTATTTGCTGCTCGCATCCAACACGAACAACATAGGGAGGTCATTTATGGTATCTACCGAAACTCAGAAACCCCAATGCCCCGTATGCAACAAAGTAGATAAAGTCAAGAAACTAGAAACTGCCTATAACGAAGGCATGGAGCGCTTCGCGCCACCACCTATGCCCACAAAAAAGGTATCCGTAATGCGCTACATGGCGTTCAGTATGTTACTCATCGGCTTCTTCATATTTTTCATCATCGTCCTGGTGGGATCAGAAAGTTTTGGTCAGGAATTCAACTTTTTCGAACTGGTGTTCTTGATATGTGCAATCATCAGCATCGTCGCCGTGCTCGTCCTCTCCTACACCACCTTCATGAGAGTAGTGCGCAGTGACCAGGAAGCCAGCAAGCTTTATCCAGATTGGGACCGCGCCATGGCACACTGGGAACGATTACGCTACTGCTCCCGTGACAATGTCGTCTTCGATCCACAGACTGACAGCATTGTATCAGAGAAGGAGCTTTCCTCCCTTTTGTCTACAGAGGTAGAGAAGGATAAGCAGGTTACCCAACAATCAACGTCCCTTGCCCATTAGTACAGAGCATGAGCACAAGAAGAAGGCCGAACACCCGCGAGTGCTCGGCCCTCTTCTTGTGCTCAGGTTTTGCGAGATTTTTTTCGCTGTACCCATTGTATCTACAACAAGCCTCTCTAGAGTTGCGCTTGTGACAGTGAACTCCACGCGGTAAAATACCCTGAGACTCATCCAGAGAAAGGTTCTACACGAACATGGAGCCATTGCCGTTCGAAGCACATGTGCTGGCAAATATCTATGCGGAGACAGAGCGACGCTTTACAGCAGTCGATGACTTTGCTCACGGTTGGGAACACGTGAACAGAGTCTACAAACTGGCCCAATACATCGCCGAGCAGGAAGGCGCAAACCAGTTCGTTGTTGGTCTGGCCGCGCTCATGCACGATTTGGGCCGAACAGCCCCGCAGGATGGCACAACCCATCACGCTGATCTCTCGGTAACGCTTGCCTCCGAGCTACTGAATACATTCCAGGTCCCGCGTGATATCCAGGAAGCAACTATCCATGCCATTGTTGCTCACAGCTTCAGTCGCAATATCGAGCCGCTTAGCCTGGAAGCACGTGTCGTGCGTGACGCAGACCGTCTTGATGGTCTCGGAGCAACCGGCATCATACGCTGGGCAATCACCGGCACCTTGCGTCGCAACTCCCAGACTAGAACTCATCACCCCACCGATCCCTTTGCTGAGGAACATACTCCCGATGATCACGTCTACATGCTGGATCACTTCTATTCCAAGCTGCTCAAACTCAGCGATACAATGACCACAAAAACAGGCCGCCGTCTCTCTCAACGCCGGGCAGCCTTTATGCACGCCTTCCTGATTGAACTACGCGACGAATTGGAGCTCTAAGGGTTCTTCTCCGCTACCTGTCCTTCCCTCATCGCAAACAGTTGTTTGGCGTGCATTTGATCGTGGGTAGGCAGTATATTGACCATCTGGTAGAATTTGAGCTGCCCCCATGCATGATGGCGGAACGGACGCTCCCAGGCAGCGGCGGGTAAAGTAGAAAGGTACTCGAAAATCTCTTCACGCCGCGCGGCCATACCTCCCAGAACAGCATTAAGCGAAACCGGCGGTTCAGCTGCATTTGTCAGCCGTGGCGCTTCTTCCTCAGAAGGCACAACCAGCGGGTTATCTTCACTCTGTACCTGTTTCAATTGTTCCAGGGCCAGTCCATCAGCTATATAGAGATGATTGGCCAGCTCAAGAGGAGACCATTCCCCCTCCGCGGGCCGCTTTGCCACATCGTCTTTACTAAATTTTGCCAGTTCTCCCAAAAACTCTATGCGTGCCGCAGACATCTTGCGCCGCACTTTTTCGTACGGATTCTCAACAGTCGTCATATCTCTTCCCTCTTGCTTTTCTCTCCGGCAATTTATTCTTCGAGCGACACCAGTCGGTTATATAAACGCTCTAACTCTTCCTGATTATTAAAATGTAGTACTACTGTGCCCTTTCCTTTGGCATTACACTTCAGATCAACCTTCACCATCAGGGAATTGCGAAAACGCGTCTCCAGTTCTTCTAATTCAGCCTTTCGGGCTTGCATTGGTACAATGGATCGCTTCGCGTTATCTGCACGTTCCGCCGCTTTTATCCGTGCGGCCAGTTCCTCTGCCTGCCTGACATTCAATTTGAGGGTAATGATCTTGCCCATCGCGGTGATCTGATCCTCATCGCGAGCAATACCGATCAATGCACGAGCATGCCCTTCGGTAAAATGTTCTTGTTGATTCACCAGGGCCTCACGTACCTTTGGCGCTAACTGCAACAGGCGAATTGAGTTTGTGATAGTCGAACGATCTTTGCCAACCTGTTTGGCAACCATCTCCTGCGTCAGCCCAAAATCCTGGATCAAAGCCTGGTAGGCGAAAGCTTCCTCGATAGCATTGAGATCAGCGCGCTGAATATTCTCGATCAGCGCAAGTTCAAGCATCTGCTGTGGCGTCACTTCTTTAATGACCACGGGTATCTTGCTTAGGCCCGCCAATCGCGCTGCGCGCCAGCGCCGCTCACCAGCAATAATCTGAAACTGCACCACGTGCGCCACTTCTTCGTGCTTCGTCTCGCTCTCTTCAAACCAGGGATCGCCCTCATGATCTCTTCTATGGCCACCACTTCTATCCAGGCGCGCCACCACCAGCGGTTGCAACAGGCCATGCTCTTTTATTGAGGCGCTCAACTCCAACAATTTGGGATCGTCTTCGCGAAAGATGCGGCGCGGCTGGCGTGGATTAGGAATAAAACTATCGATTGCAGCAAATAAAATAGCATTCTCGTCGATGCGTGAGGGCTGCTGTGCCGACATAACCTCCGAGGCACCCGGCATCAAGGCGTCGAGTCCGCGTCCGAGGCCAAATTTATGTTTAGTCACGAGCCATAACCTCCTCTGCCAACGCACGGTAAGCCACTGCTCCAGGAGAATGGGGGTCATAGTCAAGGATCGCCTGACCGAAACTGGGCGCTTCACTTAAGCGCACGCTGCGGCTGATGATCGTTTTAAATGTCTCCCTCGGGAAGTAGTTGCGTACCTCCCGCACAATCTCACTAGCCAGGCGCGTGCGTGGATCAAACATCGTCAATACAGCCCCCGCAATATACAGGTCGGGATTGAGCTTATTCTTTACGATGCGAATAGTATCACTCAACTGGCTCAAACCTTCTAGTGCCAGGTACTCACACTGGATTGGAATAAGCACACCATCAGCAGCTACCAGCGCATTGATAGTCAGTAATCCAAGTGAAGGAGGACAATCTATGAGGATATAGTCACAACGATCGCGAATTGGTACCAGCGCTTGCTTCAGTTTCTGCTCCCGCGCGATCATCCCTACCAACTCAATCTCAGCAGCAGCGAGGTCTACCGTACAAGGAGCCACCACAAGCTCGCGCCGGGAGGTCGGCACGAGGACATCGAAAATGCTCATTTCATCGTTTTCTTGTACCAGTAAATCATAGACCGTGTATTCTTTAAGATGCTTCGACACCCCGATGCCACTGGTCGTGTTCCCCTGTGGATCAATATCAACGAGCAACACTTTACGTCCCGCGGCAGCAAGGTAGGTCGCAAGATTGATTGCAGTAGTGGTTTTACCAACTCCCCCCTTCTGATTCGCGATTGCGTATACTTTAGACACAGGCTGCTTCCGTACCTTTCATCTAATCATGCCGTACCACTGCGCGCATAGGGCACCCACAAAGTCCCTATCTTATGTTACAGACATTGTAACAAAAGCACCGTTGAGAAGCAACTATCGGGAAAAGCCCTTCACCCCACTAGCCTCTCACGCCCCAGGCGCAACGCCAACAATAACCCAAAAGAAACCGCCAGCAGCACCACAGACAGCGCAACTGCCGTATCCAGGTCGCTTTCAGCGGCAATATACACAGCAACAGGCATCGTCTGCGTCACACCAGGAAAGCTCCCCGCGAAGGTAATGGTAGCGCCCAATTCGCCCAGCGCCCGCGCCCAGGCCAACCCGATCCCCGACAGCAATGCGGGCCGGATCAGCGGCAGAACCACACGTCGAAACGTATAAAATGGCGATGCACGCAATGTATACGCCGCCTGCTCATAACGCTTATCGAGCTGCTCCAACCCTGCCTTCGCGGTGTTGATAAAAAAAGGCGAAGAGACAAACATCTGCGCCATGATAACCGCCAGCGTTGTAAATGGGATCGTAATACCCAGCGGCAGCAGATATCGACCAACCAGGCCAAAACGCCCGAAAGTCAGCAGTAAAGCAACTCCGGCAACCACGGGGGGAAACACGATAGGCAAGGTCACCAACGTCTCTAACAGGCTGCGACCGCGAAACTGCATGCGCGCCAGCACAAATGCCACCGGCAAACCAAAGAGGACGGTCAAGAATGTACTGATACTGGTCGTGAGGAAACTCAACTCTAAAGCCTGGCGCACCTCCGGTTGCTGCATCGTGGCCCACAACAACGCCGGCGGCTCGCGCAGCAGCAACGCCACCAGTGGTACGCCTATAAAGAGAAAGAAACTTCCTGCCAGGATACCTACAACAATCCTGGCAGGCCAGCGAGACCATTTGTTACTCATGGAGAGCCTCTACGGATTAATGGCAATAAAACCATATTGTTGCAGCACGTCCTGTCCGTCCTTTGAAAGGATATACTGCATAAACGCCTGGGCATCACCCGCATGAGTCGAACCTTTAGTAACTGCGATAGGGTACTGCGCGATGACATTGTAAATATCAGGAATAGGAATCATCGTCACCTTATCCTTGGCGGCCGCCGCATCTGTCACGTAAACATAGCCTGCATCCACTTCCCCCAGTTGCACCTTGGTGACCACTGCCTTCACATCGGTCTCCAACGAAACAAAATTTGCCTTGACCGCTTTCACATATGCCGGACCATATTGCGGCGACAATGCCATCTTAGCCAGCACTTGAAGGCTATACTTACCTGCTGGTACCGTTGGCGCTGCGATATCGACCTTTACACCCTTATTTGCGAGATCATGCAAAGTGTTGATATGACCCGGATTGCTCGCGGGTGTAATCACCGTCAACCTGTTTTTGGCGAATACCTGCGAAACTCCTACCAACCCTGCATCAGACACCTTCGTCATATTCGCCAGGTCCGCCGAGGCAAAAACATCGGCTGCCGCTCCGTTGGCAATCTGCTGTTCAAGAATCTGCGATCCCGCAAAGTTGAGTTTAATGACAACATTGGGATGCGCCTGCTGATACTTTGCGGCGATTGCGGTAAACGACCCTGTCAGCGACGCGGCAGCAAAAACATTCAATGTATTTGGCGATGGCGATGGCGTTGGTGTCACCGTACTCGTCGTACTCGTTGTGGTGCTACCACAGGCCGCAAGAAATAACGTACAAAGCAGAATGAAGAGCAGAAGCGCCCGTTGGGAGTGCCTCATTTGGACCTCCTTAGCTAGTTTTAAGATGAATATTCATATAGTGAGTATAAAAGCAAAAGAATTGCTGTGTCAAGATGTGATCTCTTTGTGAGATAAGATGCTCAATCCAGCAAGGCTATTATCTTGACAAACATATTAGGGCATGCTAATATCCTAGCAGGAAAGTCGGATATCAATTGTAGGAGTTAGTTGTGCCAACAGGAACAATAATTTTGCTTGGAGCCTTTGCAGGGCTGACAATTTTTTTTGGTTTGCCTCTCGCCTTTCTGAAAAAAATACCCCCATCGCTCAAAATCTTTTTGTGCATGCTCGCAACCGGTGTCCTCATCTTCCTACTCTACGATGTTATTCAGAAAGCCAGCGAACCCATCAACGCCGCCATAGAACAGGTGCGTACACTACACACAGGTACTGGAATCCTCTACCTTGATATTTTCCTGCTTGTTTTCGGCGTCGGCATTGGCTCCGTAGGCCTGGTCTACTTTAATTCGTTTGTCTTTGGACGGAGACGAAAACAAAAAATCCTCTCAGAAGAGACCATACCCGCGGCTCTCCCCCCACAGGAGCTCACTCCGCTTGCGAATGGTAGCCATGAATTTTCTACGTCCTCCACTGCACCCACTGCCGTTCTGACAATGCCTGCTACAAGCACCGCAGCTGCTCCTCAAAAAGGTGAACTTGCGCCTCATACCCTTGCCCTTCTCATTGCGACCGGCATCGGCCTGCATAATTTCTCCGAGGGGCTTGCCATTGGCCAATCAGCCGCCGTAGGAGCCCTTCAACTCGCCGTCGTCCTGATCATCGGCTTCGGGCTACACAACATGACCGAGGGCTTTGGCATCGCAGGCCCTTTAACGGGCAAACACGTCTCCTGGGAATTCATAATCCTGCTAGGACTCATCGGAGGCGGCCCAACCTTCCTTGGCACCATTGTAGGGACCATCTTTCACTCGACCGAAGTCTTTATCCTCTTCCTGGCCTTGGCCGCCGGAGCCATCATCTACGTCGTAGCCGAACTCCTCGGCGTCGCGAAACGTTTCAAATCCCCGGAGATAGTCATGTGGGGCCTGCTGATCGGCTTCCTCCTCGGCTATGCAACCGACCTCATCGTAACGTTTGGTGGCGCTTAATGCGCCCCAACCCCTCTCTCCATTCATCAATGGAACAAAAATTTTACCTCCGGATAATTATCGTTTAATACAAATCAACTACACTTCCTTTGTGCAGATTTTTTTAGCATCTCCAACGGAATCCTCTTGGCGCTTCAAAGATATGGCTGTAGCTGCCACCTCAGCTACGGTCATGCCTCAGTTGCAACGATACGCTGCTTGTAGGAGCAGCGTGCTTGTTCAATGAGCGAGGGGTACTTCCCCGACGCCTCTCGCTCTCCGGGGAAACATTGCAGCGCTTGCACAATGGGGGGGAGCGAGTTACCGGGGGAGTGGTTGATGCCACCACACTCCCGCATCTCCGGAGCTTTTTTCACGAGTACGGACCGCTCCAACACCTGGTGATTGCTGTGAGTGGTGCAGAATGTTTTTGCAAGAGAAAAGTGGCTCACACCCCAAATACACCGAGAGGCCATCAGGAGATCAACCCCTTCCCTGACACGCCTTCGCAGTGGGTCACCGTCCGTAATTCGCAGGAGCCAATCGTCATCAACCTCGAACCCTTAGACGCGACACAGCGTAAAGGCAATACCAGCACTCACAACTTCTCGTAAAGAGAAACTGAGCATAAGCGGCCACAAAGGCTTTACAAAGTGCGATCTCGGCGAGTCGTCGTAATGCTCTGGTGACCCGGCATTACAGGAGAGAATGTCACTCTGCCCAAAGACACGATACCCCAGGCAATTAATGCATACACGAGCATCGCAATCAGTGTTGACATTTCAAAAACACTTCTTCCCAACGCCTGGTCGTTGAAAATGCCGTTAAAGGGCGCCACAAGCACATGGCTCAGATTGTACAGGAACATAATGAAGCTGTTCCCTTGGTTCGCCCCCAGCAGGTGAAAGAGCACGCGCAGCGCTAATATGATTTCCAGCACGCCCAAAAGAAAGTACGTGATCGTCGTTATCCAGTAACGGATATTAGCGCGACTCTGATTTCTATCTTCATAGACTTGCACAGTATTCTCGACCCGGTTGCCAATAGAATCCACGTAGTCTTCACGCTGGCTCTGGGAGTATACGCTGCCGGCATCCGACGATCTGACAGTTTTATTGCCAACATGATAGGGGCGCCCATAAGTGGGAGGAGGAACCGGCTCCGTCGGCTGGTCATAACCTTGCATTCGAGGATTAGGAGTACTACTCATCTCTTTTTTTCTCCATGCTATTATCATCTACCACAATGATTTAAAATGACTTTTAAATCATTCCTTCCACTATCACGTAAGACCCCACCAATAAGACTCAATTGGCCTGCGAACCACTGGCGGGAAAACGCGTGGTGAAGGTGACGGAGCAGAAAACCAGCCAGGATTGGGCTCATTTTATCCAGGAACTGGTCGATGTCCACTACCCCAAGGCGGAGAAAATCGTGCTGGTGATGGATAACCTGGCCACCCATTCCCCTGCGGCCTTGTATCACACCTTTGCTCCCGCTGAGGCCCGTCGTCTGGTGAAGAAGCTGGAGATCCATCACACCCCGCTGCACGGAAGTTGGCTCAACATGGCCGAGATCGAATTCAGTGCGCTGGCTCGACAAGGTCTCGCGCGGCGTATCGCCACAGTCGAAGAACTTGAGCGCCACGTCAATGCCTGGCAATGTCAGCGCAATGTGTAAACGCTATTATGATAGAAGGTCGTTACCAGAAGCAGACATGGGGCGATTAGCAAGTGATCTGGCTCCAGGAAAGCATTGTTAGCTTCCTCCAAACGCAGAGGTGAAATTACCGGGCGCGTCACCGAGTCGGCTTTTGCGGTTCGTCACGCCTTCGCTTCCTCTCCCCCTTCATCGATGAGGCCATAGCCGCTCTCAATCAGTTCTTTCAACCGCTCGGTGAAGCGCGCTGCCGGTGCCCCATCGATCAGATCGTGATTGAAGCTCAGTGTTAGACAGAGGTATTCGCGGGTGGCGATGTGCCCATCGACGAACCCTGGTTTCTCAGCAATACCACCCAGGGTGACATCAAGGGTATGATCATTGATCGGGATACCCCAGCCGGCACCTTTGCCAAACATCCCCACTGCCGAGACGCCCACGGTTCCACCGTACTTCTTCTGCACAGAGGGAGACCTGCCCTTCATCCACCAGAACATCGGCCAGAGGACTCTGAAGACCACCAACGGCAGCCAGCCAAAATCCTTGAGGCCCTCCCAGGCCTGCTCCACTGCGTTCACCTGGGCCGCCCTGATCTCCTGATGGATC
>VBHI01000411.1 GCA_005881495.1 Chloroflexota bacterium | reverse complement strand
GCTTTTTGAGGGCCAGCGGGGATGGCTTCCCCCCTGCTTCATACTGCGTCTTCCATTCGGCGAGCGCCCAGTTGAATACAAAGCGGGAGGTGCCTACAGCACGGGCAAAGTAATTGGCTTGCTCAGGCGTCGGATGGAGCCTGATCTTGTGTGCTTTGATCATGCTTGATTGCCTTCGAAAGCGCCTGGCGGTAGTTCCGCAGGCCGGACAACCGCGACGAGAAACAGTGCGTAATGGTGATGAGATCCTGTGCCAACTCTTGCTCTGGTGAGAGCGTTTCCATATTCATGACCACCAGTTTACACCGATGGGTACGGCACAAATGCACCAGCAGCTTATAGCCTAAGCGAGCGAGACGATCCTGATGGGCCAGCACTACGCACGCAACTTCTCCTGCCAGGATAGCATCTACCAGCTTCAAAAACTGCTTGCGCTCAAAATTGAGACCGCCGCCGACTTCCATGATCCACTCGTCTACTTGGATCCCACTCTGCTCACAGTACTCTTGGAGTGCTGCTTTCTGGTTCTGCAAGTCAGGTTTCTGCGCTTGACTGGAGACCCGACAATAGGCGACCGTACGCCGGTCCTTTTGCATACGTGGTAATCCCAGTGCGAGAGCCAGGTCTTCATCCGTATAGTAGCGTCGGTTGGTGATCGTCCGTTTCGCAGGCAAAACCCCGATGCGATCCCATTTTTGGATGGTCTTGATCGAGACGCCAACCTGCTTTGCGAATTGAGATGGTGTATACATAGTTCCATAGTAACACACATTCGCGTAGAAAATCAAGAGCTAGCTTTCCTCTCCTCGCTATGATTTCTATCCCTTGGCGACCGCCTCGCGTACACCGGGAGTTATCTCGCGGGCAAAAAGCTCGATCTGCTCGCTCGACGGTATCTCGGGCCAGAAGATGAAGGTGTCAAAGCGTGTTGTAAGAGCCAGCGATGTCAGTACCTCGATCCAGTACGCGCTTTTCCCCTCGAGGGGAGTGTTTCCATGTGGTTGACCACCGCCCTGGCGATGAGTGATGCTGCCTACGAGGTTTGCAACGCGCACGATACTGGAGTGGTCGCGCCCTCTTTCACGAGCGCCGGAGTCAATCGTCTCCTGCGCCCATCCCCAGTGTTCATAGGGCAGGTAGGAAACGATAGGGGCCGCCCAACCGTCGGCGAGCCGCCCCGTCAGGTGCAGCATCCTTTCACCGACCGCGCCGACCCAGATTCCTATGGTATGGGTTGGCCTGGAACCTGGCTGGAGGCCGTGCAGCGAGTAGTATTTCCCGTCATAGCGCAGGCTGCCTTGCCCGTTCCAGATGGCTCGCATGATCGCGATACCCTCCTCCAGCGCCTGAATAGCCTCGCCAGGTGTGCGCCGCTGCCCGCCCATCGCCGCGATCCCTTCCCAGGAGGCTCCAGAACCAATCCCCAGTTCGAAGCGCCCGCCACTCAACATGTCCAGCGAGGCGGCACTCTTGGCCAGCAGGGCGGGAGGACGCAGCGGGAGGCTGGCCACGTTCGGGAAAATGCGTAACCTCGTGGTCTCGGCCAGTAGCACCGAGATCAGGCTCATGGAGTCGAAGAACCGCGAAAAGTAGGGGTGATCCTGTATACCGAGCAGGTCGAGTCCAAGCGTATCTGCCAGGCACGCCAGTTCGCGCAGCTTCCTCATGTCTGCGATGTTTGGCGCAAGGGAGATGCCAAATTGGACGGTGCGCATTGCTTACCTCCTCTCCAGTTGTAACAGGATGCTGCGTTGGTGTCGAGAATCCGGTGCGCTTCGGACGTGGAAAGCCCGGCATCTTCTATATAGGCTACCGAGCGCCTGTATCCATCGCCTGAAAGATAAGGGAAGTCTGTGCCGAGCAACAGACGGTCAGCGCCGAACGACTCACAGGCGCAGCGCAGCGCCGGGACGTGAAAGTGACCGACCGTATCGTACCACATACGCCTGGCCTGCGTACTTGGAGGTTCCGTCATCTGCGGGGCCGCCCAGCGGTATTGATTATCCAGCCGTTGCAGGAGCATCGGCAGCGCTCCTCCCAGGTGTGAATTGATGATCTTGATGCGTGGGTAGCGCACCGGGATGTCCTTGAAGATGAGTTGCGTGGCGGAGATAGTATCCTCGATGGGGGCACCGATTGGCCAGGTCAGCCCGTAGTTCGCAATCAGCGGCGAACAGGCGCTTACGCCTGCGGGATGGATGTAGAGCACTGCTCCTCGCCGGTCGAGTTCGGCAAACAACGGTTCCAACTCCGGATCGGCGAGCGAGCGGCCAAGCACGGAGGTCGCCACCGTGACCCCGACCATGTGGAGCTGGTCAAGCGCGTGCTCCATCTCCGCGAGGGCTGCATCGATATGGGGCAAGGGGGTGGCGGCGAACGCGGCAAAACGGGTGGGATAGCGCCGCACCAGGTCTGCATACAGGTCGTTGATCGCCCTGGCGGCCTCTACCGCGTGGGTCTCATCTTCAAAGTAAGGGAGCTGCGGAGATACTGAGAGCACCTGCATCCTACTACTTTGGCGTTAGAGGCTGCCGGAGTACCGTGCTCCCTGGAGTGCTACTTCTCAGCCATGACAGGAAGGCGAGATTGGAGTAAAGGTACTCATCGTTTTTCTGCCTTGTAGGGCTTTCGCCGCATTTTACTGTCCCAACGCATAGATCAGCGTGCAGTTGAGTGCGAAGACCAGCGCAAACGCTATGCCCAGTACGCGCTGACCGGCAGCGAAGAGAGCCACTGCAGCTGAACCGAAGAAGACTATGTAGAGGATCAGGCGCCAGGGATCGTGCAGTTGCCACACTGATTGCGGCGCTCCAAACAGGCTCCACACCACCACAGCTACCAATGGAGCGCCGATGCCGAGTCCAATCTTAGCGGCTGTTCCCTGCCCGGCCTGGAAACCCCAATACCCCAGCGAAACCAGGACGCACAGCTCCAGGAGAAAGGCTAACGCCGCGTTCGCGTTTTCGAGAATGTCGAGAATCATATCTCTATCTAAGACTGCTTTCAAGAGTCACTAATCTTTTTTCCGGTCATAGTCGATCAGCTCAGACCGGCGATATACAGGTTGATAATCCAGCGGAAACTGGCGTCAGTGTCTGTAGGTATGCCGAAGCCGCCCGCTACTTCCAGCGAGATAAAGCCC
>VBHI01000410.1 GCA_005881495.1 Chloroflexota bacterium | reverse complement strand
ACCAATCCGATCCAGGTGTGGTTTCGGGACCTGCTGATGCCGTTCTTCCTCAAGCACTTCGCCAACCCTGCTGCACTCGACTGGGTCTACTCCTACAAGGTGGATTGGGACGCCCCTGTGGAGGGGACACCAGATGCGGCTCGACTAAGTGATGCTGTCAGAACATGATCACCGCCCTGCGAGGGAAAAAGGGGAGAACACACCCAAGCTTGCAACTGATGAGAAGCTTGACTCGTAAGCCAACTCCAATGTTCTTAATCGGGTCGCCTGGGCGGGAGGATGACAATCTAAGCTCAGGGGCAGCACAGCTCCCCAGCGTTGTAAGAGCCGACTCCTGCCCTCCCAGACTTCCGTGTACCCTCAACCCTCTGCGTTCGCCACTTGCTCTGGACGCTTCACAGGTGAGTCTCCTGTACAAGTTCAATATACAAGCGTTGTAAATTTCGTCGACGGGCCTAATAGGCCAGGTAGTGTTCTCTACCCTCCTACCATCTGGATAAGTCGCTCTCATCACAAAAAATGTGACCTCTCCGTGTCAAAAAGAACCTTTTCTGTATTCGTATTGTGATATCAAAGCTTTATGCTATGAATGGAGAAGAATGTGCATTGAAGACAATAACGCAGCGTCTGCAAACTGGCACGCAACTTCTATACAAAGGAGCAAAACTATGAAAATTCAGGAAACATATCAAGAAGGGCCAGTACAGTACCACAGGCGACGCAATCCGTGGTTTGCCATATTACTTGCACTGATGAGCATCCCCCTGATCATTGGTGGCATCGGCCTCCTCGTCTTCGCTGGAATAACGATTGCCGGAGTAACGTTTCTGGTACTGACTATACTTCTCCTCGTCGTAGGTACCAGTCTCCTAATTGCCGCCGGAGTATACTTTGCGGTCTCAACCGTTCACGTTGAGACACGGCGGTTTTCAGTTAACGAGCGTCCTTGGATTGTCGTCAACAACGAAGTTGGCACATTTCATGTCAATGCTGGTAGTGATGCCAATATCGTCACTATCCAGACGAAATACTATACCAGAAGGTTTCGGAGGAGAACACCTAAAAACAGAGTGCGCTATGAGCAGGTGAAAGAAGGCAATGAGATTAAAGCCAGGGTCGATCGAGTACTCATACCTGGCCTCAATCTCCCGCAGGATATCGATTTCGACATTACAGTCCCCGGTCATGCCGATCTGGAACTCACCACCGGTGCGGGCGATATCTGGGTGACTGGCATCAGCGGTCAGTTAACCTTGCGCAGCGATGCTGGCTCGATTTACGTCAAACGTGGTCTACTCAATGGAAACTCTCTGCTGCAGACCGACCTCGGCTCTATAAATCTCCATGAAGCAATCGATTCCACTGGAACCTACGAACTTACAACCGGTGCTGGCTCGATCAACGTGATCTTACCCGGCGAGGCAGCCTTCGAGTTGGATGCGAGTACGAGCCTTGGGAGTATCACGACAAAAGTTCCGGGAATGGCAATGGACTATAGCACGAACCGCGAGCTTCATGGTACTCTAGGTTCACCACCTCGCGCGAGTTTGACGCTGAGAAGTGACGCCGGCTCGGTCAATGTGTATGAGGAATCAGTTGGCCATTACCCAGACTGGAAAGAGAAGAAGGGCACCTCGTTTAGCAGAGGGAATTCCCTGCGTTCTGCCGTCACAGGTGGCCTGACTGGAGGAATATTCTTCCTCGGCATAGCGCTCGCCATTCTCTCGGGACACTTTTGGACGATCCTGTTTGCCACAATGGCCTTGGCTGCGCTGGTAGGTTCGCTCAGTAGCCCCAACGCTCAAGCAATCTATGGAGGTTTCCAGGGCTTCGTCTTCTTTATCGGCCTTGCGGTCTGCACCGTCGTCGGATGGTGGCCCTGGATTTTGGTCGTCCTTGGCGTCTCCGCCATTCTGGGTACCCTGAACGGGCTTTGGTATACCAGGTACCGCGGCGGACAACCCATCTGGTGGGAACAATAACTCTGCTATCACCTGGCGCTTGCGCCCGCAGAACATCAGCCGGTCACACTGATCGTCAACGCGGTTCGCGGTCTACTCCTCAACCGGCCTGATGCCTTAACTATCTGGCAGGCGCTAGCATGGTGCGTAGGCATCCTCATCGTTTTCATCCCGCTTGCCGTACGGGCATACGGACATCGCACAACGCGATAGGGGTCCGACCAAGATCAGCGGTTCTTGACAAGGCAATCACCTTCACCCTATGATTTAATCACAGGCTGTTAAAAGTCGTCTCAGAAGGATCTGAAAGCAGGATTCTTGAAGTGAAGTAGAAGGAAGTTGACAATGACGAATAAGAACAAG
>VBHI01000409.1 GCA_005881495.1 Chloroflexota bacterium | reverse complement strand
AGCCCCGCCCGAGCTCGGGGCCGGCGGCGTGATTATGAGAAGCACAAGTGCTCCTATGTTGAGAACGACATAGAGAACTGCTGAAATGGCCCCAGCCCGATAGAGACCTCTCCATGATGGGTCTGGACCAGTAATGGCTTCTTCCGATGATCTTCCTACACTCATGGTTTCCAACCTCCTTCTTCAATGAGGATGTACATGTGAGCCTTCGCTTCACGTTGCCTGAGATGGATCTCCTCCGGCACGAATGTGCGCAGCATGCGCCAGTGCGACAACGGGACGCGCGGGACCTCCAGATCATCCGGCATCGCACTCTGCGCGAAAAGTCCTGCTATCTGCTTTGATACTTCTTCGAGCGTAGCAGGCTGATCGGCAGCAACAGCTGAGACCGCTGACAGAATCTGCTCTTGCAGCCCGTTCTCTGTCACAAAGCGGCGATAGGCGGTCGTGGTGACGTGAAACCCGGGGGGCACAGGCAGGCCAGCCGCCACCATACGTGCCAGCGAAGCACCTTTGCCTCCCACCTGCGACAAGCGGGCGGAGACGTCAGCGAGTGGCAAGATGAATGCGAGTGTCTCTTGCATGAGAGTTCACCTTTCTGCATGCAGCCTGTTCTGGCGCTTCCACAAGTACCCTCCTGGTACGAGCATTACGAAGAAGACAGTGGAAGATGTTTCCTCATCCTCCGTAAGACTTGCACGCTGTGACCTACGCCAACTCGCTCGCCGAGGCCTGTGCAGGCTGAAACTGCGTGGCCAGACTGCTCGCCCAGGCGCGGATGGCCGTCCAGTCCCGAGCATCGCTTGCTGGCATCCGGTTGAAGGGGAAGCGCAGCTTCGCCGGGTCGATCACGCCGCCAAAAACTTCGATGGCCACTGGCGCAAGCCAGGAAGCCTTCGCGAGCGCGCGGTCGAGCTGCTCACGCGAACCACGCCGCTCTTCCTCGGCTGCGCTGCGTGGCCCGAGTGCGAAGATTGCCACTGGCCGCTCCGAGAGGGCCGTGCGGTGCCGCTTCAAGAACCTGCTCGCGTCTCCGTGCCAGCGACCGCTGTAGAGCGGTGCTCCAAGCACGACTGCGCCGTATCTGTCGAGCGCACGCACCTCTGATGCAGGTTGAACCTCTACCTCAAGAGCGTGTTCACGGAGCGTCGCCGCGATCGCCTCAGCGACCTCCTGCGTTGAGCCGTGCTTTGTCGCATACGCTACAAGAATTAAAGCTGTCATGATTGCCTCCTTTCAGGTGGACACCTTCCTCGATGTCTCTAGAGCTACGGCTTACTCGGACGCGACCGTGGAGTCATCGAGACCATAGCCGCTTTCGATCAAGTCAATCAATTGCTGGGCAAAGCGTGCTGCTGGAGCGCCATCGATCATGTCGTGATCGAAGTTGATTGTCATATCGAGGTAGTCGCGGATCTCTATGCGCTCGTCAACGACGCCTGGCTTCCTTGCTATGCCGCCAACAACAATGCTCAGCGTATGGAAGGGGATATGAATGCCCCATCCGCCCCGGCTTCCGAACATGCCAATCGCATTGAGCTCCACCGTGCCTATGTTCTGTGTGAGCAGGTGCGGGCTCTTGCTCCCGATCCAAAAGAACATCTGCTGCACGAAAGAAGGCAAGAGCGTCACCCATGTAGAAGCCTTCACTTCTCGACCACCCACGGGGTCAGCCTGGGCCGCGCGGATCTCTTCATGAATATCGCGCACCGTCTTTCTGTTCGCCTCCCTGACGATATAGGGAAGGGAAAACTTCTGACCCTGCATGTCTCTTTCAACCTGGATATTGATGTCCACGTCGTCAAACAGGACGAGCTGATTGCGCCAGTTTCGATAAGCATGCACGCTCTTGTTCATAGCGACGGCGTGTCCCACGCACGCCGCCAGAAATGCCGTGAAGGACAAGCTCTCTCCAGTCCGAGCCTTGTGCTCCCGTATAGATTGGCGAGCCCTGGTCACATCAATTTCCACCAGGCCACGAATAATGTATTTGTGCCGGGCCACGCGCGCGATAGTGCGCACAATACTCCGCACCCTCGGGAAAGGTACAATCTTATATCCATCGTGACTCTTTTTCATCTCCAGACCTCCATTAGCTCAGTTCCTCCTTGAGATGTGGACTATGTTAGCTCTTTTTGGATGCTCCTGGAGCGACGGCCTGTTGCGACTCGACCGTGGACTCGTCGAGACCATAGCCGCTCTCGATCAGTTCTTTCAGCCGCGTGACGAAGCGTGCTGCCGGAGCGCCATCGATGATATCGTGATCCAGACTGACAGTCAGACACAGGTACTCGCGGATGGCGATCTGCCCATCCACGACGCCTGGCTTCTCGGTGATGCCGCCCAGGGTGAGGAAGAGGCTATGGATGGGCGCGGTGGGTATGCCCCAGCCACTTCCTTTGCCAAACATCCCCACTGCTGTTATTCCTACCGTACCAAGGAATTTCTTCTGCACCTGTGGATACCTTTGCATTCACCAGAGGAATCTGAAGAGAAAAATCGGCAGGAACTGAAACGCTTTGAAACGCTCCCAGGCTTTTGGCACGTCCTCCACCTGGGCTGCCTTGATCTCGTGATGGATCTCGCGGAAGGTCTTTCGATTGGCGGCTCTGATGGTGTAGGGAATGGGTTGCTTCTGGCCAGCCATGTCACGCTCAATCTGGATCATCACATCCACATCATCAAACAGGATGAGATACTTCCTGCCTTTGCGACATGCCTGCACGGCTTTGTTCTCATCGACTGCTTTTCCCAGGCACGTCGCGAGGAACGCCGTGAACGACAGGGACTCCCCGGTTTTCGCCTTGTGTTCCCGCAGAAACGCGCGCGCCCTGGTCACATCGACTTCGAGCAAGCCATGGATGATGGGCTTGCGCTGGGCTGAACGATACAGGACCACCGCCGCGCGCCTGTCCTTCGGATACGGGACCACCTGGTAATTATCGTTGTTCTGTTTCATGCTCTCTCTCTCCCTCCTTCCGATGGGGCAAGACGTTCCGTCTCCGATCATCACCTCGTCGTGCCTACCATT
>VBHI01000408.1 GCA_005881495.1 Chloroflexota bacterium | reverse complement strand
GACGGCGGCGGGAGCCCTCTATGATACGGGCAATTACGAGGGGGCCCTGGAGAAAGCCCTGCAGCTGGCTGACTATCCGCGCTTGCGGGCCGAGCAAGCCCAGAAGCGTGCGGCGGGAGAGTTGATGGGCATTGGCGTCTCCTCCTACATTGAGATCTGTGGGTTGGCCCAAAAGGGCTTCTTACCAGTCGGTCTCTACGAGAGCGCCCGGGTGCGCATCGAGCAGAGTGGGACGGTGATGGTCTACACGGGCGCCTCTCCGCATGGGCAGGGCGAAGAGACCTCGTTCGCGCAAATTGTCGCTGAGGAATTTGGGATTCCGGTCGAGAACGTCCTGGTCATCCATGGCGACACGGACTCCACCCCAGAGGGACGTGGCACCTATGGCAGTCGCACACTCGCGCTGGGTGGCTCTGCCGTCTTCAATGCCGTGCAACGCTTGAAGGAGAAAATGAAGCAGATCGCCGCGCACATGCTCGAAGCCAGCGTTTCTGACGTCACCCTGGAAGATGGCAAATTCTCGGTGGCTGGGACTCCTCAAAAGGCCGTCGCGTTTGCGCAAGTCGCGGCAACCGCCAACCTTTCCAATACGCTACCGCCTGGCATTGAGCCTGGCCTGGAGACAACCGCCTTCTTTGAACCGGAGGGATGCCTCTTCCCCTTCGGCACGCATGTATGCGTGGTTGAGATAGACAAAGAGACTGGGGAGCCCAAGCTCACACGCTTTGTCGCGGTGGATGACTGTGGACGACAAATCAATCCCTTGCTGGTTCAAGGCCAGCTGCATGGTGGGATTGCGCAAGGCGTTGGGCAAGCCCTGTGGGAGCAAGTCGTCTACGACGAGAATGGGCAACTCCTGACCTCGACCTTCATGGACTATGCCATGCCCATCGCCGAAGAGTTCCCTCCTTTCGAACTGGATCACACGGTGACGCTGACGCCCCTCAATCCGCTCGGAGTGAAAGGCGTCGGTGAGGCTGGCACGATTGGGTCGACCCCGGCAGTGGCTGCTGCTGTGGCCGACGCGCTCGGTGTCGCGCATGTTGACATGCCATTCACGGCTGAGAAGCTGTGGAAGATTATTCATCAGCAGTAGGGTAAGAAGGAGCAAACAAGATGATTCCAGCAGCATTTGATTACCGTCCTGCTCGATCGGTGGATGAGGCGATTGCTCTTCTACAGCAATATGGCGATGAGGCCAAGATATTGGCAGGTGGACAGAGTCTGATCCCTACTCTGAAGCTTCGTTTAGCTCAACCAGGCGTTCTGGTTGATCTTGGGAGGATCCCTGGCCTTTCCTACATCCGTGAGGAGAATGGAGCGGTAGCTATTGGCGCGATGACGACCTATACGACGCTGGGACGTTCTGATCTGCTGCGTCAGCATTTTGCGATAATACTAGATGCACTCGCAGTTCTTGCTGATCGGCAGGTGCGCAATCGTGGTACACTAGGTGGCTCGATGGCGCATGCTGATCCTGCGGCTGATCTGACGGCTGTCGCACTGGCGCTTAAGGGCACGATCGTCGCCCAGGGACCGAGTGGCACACGCACCATTGCAGCTGATGATTTCTTCGTGGATACGTTCGCGACGGCACTGCAGCCAGGCGAGATCATCACCGAGATTCGTTTGCCAGTGCCCCCTGCTCACACAGGCAGCGCCTATCTGAAGCTGGAAAACAAGGCTTCACACTATGCGGTCGTGGGTTCAGCAGCAGTCATAACGCTCAATGCTGATGGCACCTGTTCGTCTGCCAGCATAGCCATTACGGGGGCATCGACCAGGCCAACACGGGCCAATGCAGTAGAAGCGGCTCTGGCTGGCAAGAAGCTCGATGAGACGACGCTGGCAGATGCTGCTAGCCATACAGTCGATGGCCTGGAGCTGGTGGGGGATATTCATGGTTCTCAGGCCTACCGGGGTCAGATGTGTACGGTGATAACGCGGCGAGCGATCTTGAAGGCGGCAGGGCGAGCATAATCATACAGAGAGGGTCTTTCACGGCAGAAAGCGAGCCAGAGTGAGGATACATCTATCCCCTCACCGTGTAAATGTAGCTTCGCACGAGGAACATCTCGGTTGAAAACCATTTTCGGGATCCAATACAAGATGAGAACAGCACCATTGATGGCAATGGAGTTCTTCTTAGACGGAGGCGACGCATCTGATTTGTTCCTCCATGACCCGCAGGGAGAGGATGAGAGCGAGGTCGATGCACAGGAGGAGTTTCCTGCCCGCACCCACTCTCGTTCATCTATCCTCCGTCCAGCAACAGACACGAGAGATGCGTTTCATAGCTACCTGCAAGACATTCGCGGCCTGGACTTACTTACTCGTGAGGAAGAAATCGATCTCGCACGGCGAGCAGCCGCTGGTGATGAGCTAGCGCGACGTAAGCTGATCGAATCGAATCTACGCCTCGTGATTGCTCTTGCACGTCGCTACGCGAGGGCAGGAGTCCTCTTGGTCGATCTCATCCAGGAAGGCAATCTTGGATTGATGCATGCTGTTAAGAAGTTTGACTATGAGCGCGGTAACCGCTTTAGTACCTATGCGACGATGTGGGTACATCAAGCTATATGCCGTGCCGTGGGAGAACAAGTGCGCATGATTCATCTACCTGAACATGTCGTTGTGCGTTTGCGCAGAATAAGACGTATTGCAGCGCAACTAGCGTTTGAGCTTGGCATTGATCCTCCTCCAGAAGAGATTGCGGCGGCATGTCGCATGCAGGTGAACGAGGTTGTAGATTTACTTGGCATCGTTGAGCAGCCGGTTTCTCTCGAGGCCCTTGTACATGACGAGGCTGTTTATTCTCTCGGCGATA
>VBHI01000146.1 GCA_005881495.1 Chloroflexota bacterium | reverse complement strand
CCTGAAGAACCTGAGGAAGAGGTGAAGCTCTGGCCGACCTGGTTGGCGACTGTGGTGTTACTTGGTGCTGCGGTCGGTTCGGCTTTTGTCTCAGACTGGTTTATCGCCGCATTGACCCCGGCGATTGAAATTCTGCATCTCTCACAGACGTTTACTGGCCTGGTGCTGGTAGCCCTGGCGGGCAATGCGGTGGAACATGCTGTCGGAGTCCAACTGGCGGCGAAGAACAAAATGGACTACGCCGTCAGCGTCATTCTCAATAGTTCTCTGCAGGTCTCGCTAGGCTTAATCCCGGTGCTGGTGCTTCTCAGCTTCTTCATAGGCAGCACACCCCTGACGCTGGTATTACCGCCGTTGCTCGTGGCGGCGTTAGGACTGACGGCTTTGTTAGGTACCGTCATTACGTATGATGGTGAGTCGACCTGGCTTGAGGGGCTGACACTGGTCTGCCTCTATGTGATCATCGCCGTGTCGTTCTGGTGGGGATAGCCCTACCATTATCATTTTGTGATATTGGGGTTTGGCAAACGCCCTTAAACAGCTACTTGTAGTGATGTGGAATTGGCAGACTGCGTCTGCCAATTCCACATCACTACAAAAAATATTGCGAAGAGCGTAGCGATGAGGCCTCAAAAAAACATGCACACCGGGCAAGTTTGAGCGTTTAAGAAAGGATAAATATCATGGCACCTGACCTCTTATGGAAAATCAAAGAAGGCACAAACGTCAAGCTAAAAAACCACGATCCAAACTACCTTGATAAAGATATTCAGCGAGACTCAGTAGATAGCACGCTACAAAAACTAGGCGAAGAGCTAAACGAATTACAAGAGCTAATGCAAGCAGCGCAACACAAGAGCCTCCTGATGATTCTCCAGGGCATGGATACAAGCGGCAAAGACGGCACGATTCGCCATGTACTTGGTCATGTGAATCCCCAGGGCTGTGATGTGCATTCATTCAAGGCTCCAACAGAAGAGGAATTGGGGCACGATTTCCTGTGGCGGGTACACAGAGTCACCCCTCGAAAGGGTGTTATGGGCATCTTCAACCGTTCTCACTACGAAGACGTATTGATTGCTCGCGTGCATAACCTGGTACCGGAATCTGTCTGGAGCCGTCGCTACAAAGAAATTAACAACTTTGAGAAGTTGCTAGCTGATAACGACACGATCATACTCAAGTTTTTTCTCCACATCAGTTCAGAGGAGCAAGAGCAGCGCCTGCTAGAGCGTGAGCAGGATAAGGATAAGGCCTGGAAGATCACAGCCGACGATTGGATCGACCGGCAGTATTGGGAAGACTACCAGAGAGCCTACGAAGACGCAATCAGCAAATGTAGTACCGGCGTGGCGCCGTGGTATATCGTACCGGCGAATCACAAGTGGTACAGAAATTTAACTATAGCACACGTGCTCGTGGATACGATGCGCCGGTACAAAGATGAGTGGAAGGCGCAATTAGAGTTACGCGGACAGAGAGAGCTTGAAAAGCTCAAAAAAGTGCGAGGTGCGCAAATAATCAAGGATGCTAAAGAAGCGATTGAATAAGACGGTGAGCTGTGTTTCTCCCGCAGCTCACCGTCTCATTTCACTTCACAGTTGAACCAGGGGTTTGTAAAAGTTTGTCGAGCGTGCCTTGTCTGATTCGGTAGGCCTGGCGTTTACCCTTGTGCGGGAGAATCACAGCTTCCAGGGTACCAATTGCAATCCAGCGGCGCACGGTCGTAGTATCCACACGAAGACGTTTGGCTACCTCTCCAACGGTATACAAGGTCTCATCCTGCTGTGAGGCATTCTGAGGCTTAGTGACCTGCTCGTGCTGAACAGGTGAATCAGGGGTTTGTCGAGGCATAACGCCCTCCTTTACAAGTGTCTGTACGTGACTTCCATGCAGCTCAAAGGTAGTCACATCCGCCGCCTACATTACATATGATAGTTTTTAGCAGTATAGGGTATAACGTAAAAATGCGCATCCCATAAAAGGGTGATTCTGAACTAATCATTTTGAGTGATTACCTGATCACAAGAAAATCCTCTCCCTTTCCTTCCGTGGCAGCCTCAAAAATAGTGTGTTTACAGGATGTCCTTTTCTGTGCTATACATTACACTTGAAAGTGTAATTGTTGTTGTGTCATTTTAACGTAGTTCTAATTTGATGAATTGTATCATTAGTTATTGTTGAGTATGTTATAAAATGCGCCGTGGAGGGCATAGCATTCAACCTCTTTCAAAAATTGGAATAGCAAGGACAAGGAGTGTTCATGACCATACGTATCCTGATAGTAGACGATCATAGCGTGGTGCGCGAGGGACTGCGAATATTCCTTGGCCGAGACTCTGAGTTAGAAATTGTGGACGAGGCGGCAGATGGAGCGGAAGCTATCGAGAAGGCGCGCCGCTTGCGACCGGATGTAGTGCTGATGGATTTACTGATCCCGGTAATCGATGGGATTTCTGCCACTTCAATTATTCGTCGCGAATCACCCGAAACCAGGGTCATTGCTCTGACCAGTGTGGTTGATAGTGCCTTGGTCACAGGGTCGATTCGTGCAGGAGCCGTGGGGTATTTGCTCAAAGATGCGCAGGCTAACGAACTGCGGACGGTGATCAAGGCTGTTGCCGCAGGTCAGGTGCAGTTTTCACCCCAGGTTTCAAGCTATCTGTTACGTGAGTTACAGGAGCCAGTAAAGCCCACGACGTTGACAGACCGTGAGGCGCAGGTTTTGAACCTGTTGGCGCAAGGAAAATCCAACAAAGAAATTGCATCTTATTTGCAGATTGCTGAGGATACGGTGAAGTCGCATATTCGTCATATCCTGACCAAGCTCGGCGTCCAGAGTCGTACCCAGGCAGTTATCCTCGCAATCCGTCAAGGATTGGTCGCCTCTGAAGCAAGAATATAGTACGCGGCCCCATAGTTCCCACAGGGTTGCGGTTTTGGTAGACGGCGTCTACCAAAACCGCAACCCTGTGGGAACATTACGAGTCGTCGCAGTGTTTTCATTGATGTAAGGTCTAGAAAAAGAAATCGTACTCTTTCGTGAGAACTTGTAACGTCTCCTCTTCTGTCAAGTCTATATAATTGAGTTATCATCTAATGTATTATCCTGTGTGCGTGTTTGAGCGCGCACCAGGCAAACACGTTTGACATGTCAAACATGTAAGGAATGAGCTATGAAAGATCTAAGAGACATGCCCGAATCGTATTGGAAAGAGAAACTAACGCCTGAACAATATAAGGTCTGTCGTCTCAAGGGAACAGAGCGGGCCTTTACCGGAGCACTGTACAATAATCATGAGAAGGGAATGTACACGTGCGTTGCCTGTGGACAACCACTGTTTTCCTCAGACACAAAATTTGACTCGGGAACGGGATGGCCCAGTTTTGACGACCCAATAAACCGCGAGCATATTGAGCTGCACGAGGACAATTCGTTCTTTATGAAACGAACAGAAGTGGTCTGTAAGAATTGCGGATCACACCTTGGTCACCTCTTCAATGACGGTCCAAGAGAGACAACTGGCATGCGTTATTGTATCAATTCAGTCGCACTGCAGTTTCAACCGCGGGAAGACAACAAATAAGAAAGCAGAGAATAAAATGCAAAAAGCTACATTTGGAGCAGGATGCTTTTGGGGCGTAGAGGCCGAATTTCGCCAGTTGCCAAAAGGTATTGGCTCTACAGCCGTCGGCTACGAGGGCGGGACGATGAATAATCCGACCTATCGCGATGTCTGCACTAACAGGACGGGGCACGCAGAGGTGGTGGAGGTAGAGTATGATCCAGAGAAAATTTCGTATGAAGACTTGTTAAAAATATTCTGGGAAAACCACGATCCCACGACGCTCAACCGCCAGGGTCCCGACATCGGAACCCAATATCGCTCGGTCATCTTCTTTCATACGCCGGAACAGCAGGCCGCGGCCCTCGCTTCCAAGGAGAGATTGGAGAAGTCTGGTAAGTACCGGCGACC
Organism: Chloroflexota bacterium; assembly: GCA_005881495.1. The sequence continues at coordinate 10,611 of VBHI01000146.1, read as the reverse complement.
GATTGTTACCCAGATCGTTCCAGCAGCGACATTTTATCGCGCGGAAGATTACCATCAGCAGTACTTAGAGAAGCGTGGACTCTCTACCTGCAAATTCCTCTAATCTGATGTAGGGGCGCAATGCATATGCAATGTCCATCATTACGCCCCTACATGCCTTGAACATACTGTTTCCTTCAGACATGACCCTTACAGTTGTGACAGCAACTCATTCAGCCTGTTAACGAAATCCACCGGGTTATCCAGCTTTTCGCCAGTGCTCAGCACTGATTGATCAAAAAGAATATAGGCCCAGTCCGTGAAGCGCTTCTCGTCCTTTTCCTCTTTAAGCTTGACGATAATGGGATGCTGCGCATTGATTTCGAGAATGGGCTTGTCACCGGGGATAGCCTGTCCAGCCGCTTTCAGGAGACGTCTCAGATTGGGATCGATGTCATATTCATCAACGACGAGACAGGCCGGAGAACTTGTCAGGCGCGTAGATGCGCGTACATCTTTGACCTTCTCATCCAGTATCTGCTTGAAGCGTTCGAGTAGTTCTTTTACTTCGCCTTCGCTCTTCTGCTGTTCCTCTTTCTCCTGCTCATCCTCAAGTTTGGTCAGGTCAATTTCTCCTCGGGAGACGGATTGGAATCGTTTGCCATTGAACTCAGGAAGTTCAGGCTCCAGCAGGAGATCTACCGGGTCGGAGAAGAAGAGCACCTCAACGCCCTTCTTTTTGAATATCTCCAGCAGAGGACTGTCTTTGGCGGCGGCGTAACTATCTGCCGTGATATAGTAAATCTTCTCCTGGCCTTCTTTCATGCGGGCGACATAATCCTCCAGCGACATATCCTGCGTTTCATTGGAGGACGCTGTGGAGGCGAAGCGCAACAGTTTTGTCAGGCTCTCGCGGTTGGCGTGATCTTCTAACATGCCTTCTTTGAGCGCACGACCAAACTCTTGCCAGAAGGTGGCATACTTTTCCCTATTGTTGGCTGCCAGGTCGCTCAGCAGGTTAAGCACTTTCTTGACCGCGTTCGAACGAATAGTATCGATGATTTTGTTTTGCTGCAATATCTCGCGTGAGATGTTCAAGGGCAAATCATTGGAATCAATCACGCCGCGTACAAAACGCAGGTATCCCGGCAAGAGTTTCTCGGCATCGTCCATAATGAAAACGCGGCGGACGTAGAGTTTGACGCCGTGATGCCGTTCGCGAGTCCACAGGTCAAAAGGCGCGCGGCTGGGAATGTAGAGCAGGAGAATATACTCGTAATTGCCCTCCATGCGGCTGTGAACGTAGGCCAGGGGGTCGCTAAAATCGTGCGCTACATGCTTATAAAACTCGTTATACTCCTCTTCAGTGATCTCGCTCTTGGGACGAGTCCACAGGGCAGAGGCACGGTTGACCACCTCGTCTTCGTTCTGTTTCTCTTTGTCCTCGGATTTCATCACAATAGGCTGCATGATATGATCCGAGTATTTGTGAATGATGGCGCGCAGGCGTGCGCCATTCAGGAACTCATCCTCGCCTTCGCGCAGGTGTATGGTCACTTCTGTGCCCCTGCCAGGCTTCTCGACCGTTTCAAGCGTATACTCTCCCCCCCCATCGGATTCCCAGGTCACTCCTTCTTCTGGACTTAGACCTGCGTGGCGCGTGGTCAGAGTAACTCTGTCAGCGACGACAAAGGACGAGTAGAAGCCTACGCCAAACTGGCCGATAAGGGTAGCATCTTTTTGCTGGTCCCCGGTAAGCGACTGAAAAAACTCGCGCGTGCCCGATTTGGCAATCGTACCAATGTGTTCTACAACCTCGGCGCGCGTCATGCCGATGCCGTTATCAGCAACCGTAATGGTGCGGGCATCTTTATCATAGGAAACCCGAATTTTGTAATCGGTATCGTTCTCATAGAGAGTATCATCGGAGAGAGCGGCAAAACGCAACCTGTCGATGGCGTCTGTAGCGTTCGAGATCAACTCGCGCAGAAAGATCTCCTTGTTGCTGTACAGCGAGTGGATCATCAGATCAAGCAATTGCTTGACTTCGGCTTGAAAGCCCAGTGTTTCTTTATGTGTATCTACAGTCATACGGGTTGAAAAAACCTCCTCTACTTGAGAGACATCTGCAATATGTTGCATTCCTTGCGAACCAGGAATACCCTGAGCTTTACTGTATCAAAATCTCACCCTTTTGACAACAGGCTGCATGCCTCAACTTCTTAGACATTTGGTTTTGTATTCCCTCTCTAATGCATAATCAGCAGACCTTTTAAGCAAAAGCAAGGTCTTGCCAAGCTGTACAATCATTGGTAGACTGATGACGACGGATATCTGTCGTTGCAGCATCTCCCAAGAGGTGCTGAGGATTGAAACTAAGGCGAGCATAAGATATGGGTCGAGTCGATGAGAATATGCGTCAGTGGATTGTTCTTTACACAAGAATGACGTATGCTTGTAAGAGGACACACTGGCTGAAGATTTAAACACATGACAAAGGAGAGCATAAACATGGTCAATCACGCTTCAACCCCGGCGCTCTTCGACGTGCAGGACGCCTTCAAGGGACCCTATGCCCCTCGTATCCAGGCATTTACCGAAGCAGGTCAACAGGCAGGCCTCACCCCGGCGCAAAGCGATGCTGAAAAAATCGTCGTGATACTCGTGGACTACCAGCACGATTTCGTCGACCCTACGGGAACCCTCTATGTCCCAGGCTCACAGCAGGATGTCGCGCGTTTTCTCACCTGGTTCTACGCCAACGCCCACAAAATTAGCTCCATCTACGCGTCGCTGGATACCCATTTACCGTTTCAGATCTTTTATAGCTCCTGGTGGAAAGACCCGGAGACAGGCGATCATCCCCAGCCCTATACGGCAATCACGGTGGATGACGTGACAAATGGGAAATGGGTGCCCATCCTCCAGCCGGACTGGTCCGTGCGCTACGTCCACCAACTCCAACAAAAAGCGAAGAAGGATTTGATGATCTGGCCGTATCATACGATGGAGGGAACGCTCGGACATATGCTTGTGGCGCCGATCTGCGAGGCGATAGCCTGGCATAGTGCCGCGAGAAATACGCAGCCGACCTATATCGAGAAAGGGCGTACGATCCGCACGGAATACTATGGCATCTTCGGGGCAGAGATACCCGATCCCGAAGACCCGTCGAGCAGCTTGAATGTCGCGCAGCTCGACGCAGTGATGAAGCATGACAGAGTATACGTTGCTGGTGAAGCGAAGTCACATTGCGTGTTGGAGACCGAACGACAACTGGTGGAGCGTTTTGCCAACCAACCCACACTGTTACAAAGGGTATATTTCCTCCGCGATTGTACCAGTTCTGTACAACATCCGGTGATAGACTTTGATGCACTCGCTGAGGACGAACTGGCCACCATGGAGCGACAGGGGGTACAGATGGTGCTGAGCACGGACCCCATCCGCTAGGATGAGGGTGGATGGTCTCGTTGTAAACATATGATAGTTGGGCTTTTAGCACCTGAGCACGATCGTCTCGCCTCCCTGTTTCGCGGAACGTTTCGCGGCCTCCATGACGGCAATATTGCGTCTCGACTGCTCTGGCGGGACGGCCAGCGGTTCGCCATGATGGAGATGATTGGCGAGATTGCGATGGAAGGCATAGGAGGGCGCGGCTGGTAGTGTCAGTGGATGCTTCTGAATGGCCCCGCCGGCATCGTACGTGAATAGGCACAGTTCCGGCATGGCTTCGGAAGGGGCAAGCTGTTCTTCAATCAGATCACCTGACCAGCGGCGCGACTTCACCGTCTCCATGCGCCATTCACCGACGATCGCTCCCTGTTCGCCTAAAATATACCATTTGGGCTTCAACGCTGCCGCGATGTCTGAGTGTATAAAAGTTGCCTCTTTACCCCCGGCGAATCGTAGGTGGACGCTGGACTGGTCGGCGTTGGTGACATCATGCCAGACTCGTTTGTGTTCAACGCCACGCACAGACTCCACGGGATCAGGAATAAGCTGGAGAATCCAGTCAAGGTAGTGAGAGCCCCAGTCGTAGAAGACGCCGCCGGAGATCGGTTCATGGGAATGCCAGTAGTTACAGGGATGCGCATAGCCGCCGATAAATGTCTCTATATGGAAGATCGGGCCGATAGTGCCTCGTTTTACGATCTGCTGGATGGCGAGATAGTCAGGGTCCCAGCGCCGGCACTGGTACACGGTCAGTGCGCGCCGCTGCTCTTCCGCGAGCTGAATCATGGCATCGGCTTCGGCAGTGGTGAGACAGAAAGGCTTCTCAGAGACTACGTGTTTGCCCGCCTGTAACATCTGCGTGGAAATGGCTGCGTGCGTATTGGGTGGTGTTGAGACAATAACGAGGTCGATGCTTTCATCTCTGGCAACATCCTCCAGGTCCGTACAGGTAGAGATCTCAGGAAACGATTGCTGTGCCAGGGCCAGCCGCTCTTCATTGCGATCACAAACCACTGCATACTCCAGGCCAGGGACAGCATTGATGGCTGTACCATGTTCAAAGCCAATCGCACCGTAGCCAATCATCGCTACGTGCAGCGAACGCTCCTGTGTTTCCCCTCCCGATGCATAGCTCAAAGCGCGAGCGAGCATCTGCTGGAAACTGGGATGTGCTCGCGTAGCAGGCGTTGCTCCCAGAGTCGTGCAGAAGATACGCCCATGCCCGTAGCTGCGTGTGTAGGCCAGTGTGCAGGGAGCATAGTGCCACGTTGTGCGCCAGACCTCCTCGGCATCGGAGGGGATGTGCTTGAGCAGGTAGACTTCATCCATCACTGCAAACGTTGGATCAACACGCCGTGTGATGTAGTGATCGCCCTTTGTTACCTGTGCGATAATCTCACAACGAGGTGCGCAGAAACCCAGAACGGGGCCGAGCATTTCCCCCAAAAGTTGATACTCGTGGTACATCTCGGCAGCATTTCCAATGCAGACAAGCCCTCCACCATCCTTAACAAAGGCACACAACGCCCGCTCCTCTTCCAGAGAGAGAGGAACAACGGAGCCATCGAGAACAATAACCCGCTTTGTAGCGAGTTTGGCTTGCAGTGTTGTTGTACTGGTCACAATGGCGTCTTGCAGATAAGCCATGAGCAATGTAACTCCTTTCATCGCTGCTGACCATAGGTAATTCCTTGTATCGCTGCTGACCTCCCATCAGCCGGGCGTGCGATGCGCAGCATCGCGCCGAGTATAGTAGGGTTGACCCTTGCGGTCAACCTGACCCTTGCGGTCAACCTGACCCTTGCGGTCAACCTGACCCTTGCGGTCAACCTGACCCTTGCGGTCAACCTGGCTTGCTCAGGCATCATATTATATCCCTAAAATGGGGTATCATTGACAGAGACGACACTAAACCGAACTCATTATATCGCAGAAAGGATTGAGTCATGATGTGTAACGTGGGCATACTCGGTCCAGGCTTTGTTTCCACACGCGCCATTCTTCCTGCGCTGCAACGCATTCCACAGGCGCGCGTGCTCGCAGTTGCCAGCCGCGATAGCGAACGCGCTCACCTGGTCTCACAGCAGTTTGGCATTGAACGGGCTTACAATGATTATCAAGCATTGCTCGATGATAGGGACGTCGATGCCGTATATATTGCGCTACCCAATCACCTTCACCATCCATGGACGCTTCGCGCGGCTAAAGCGGGGAAACACGTCCTCTGTGAAAAGCCACTGGCGATGAACGCCATCGAGTGTGATGAGATGATCACAGCCTGCCAGCACGCTCACGTTGTGCTGATGGAGGCAGTAATGTATCATTTTCATCCGCGTATGCTTTTCCTGAAACAGCTGCTTGAAAACGGCGAACTAGGGACCCTGCGTTTTCTGCACCTGGCATTTTCCTTTCCATTCAATGCGCCAGGCAATTACCGGGCTCGACGAGAGTACGGTGGCGGCGCATTACTGGATGTGGGCAGCTACTGTATCAACGCTGCACGCTGGCTTACTGCCTCAGAGCCACATCACGTCCAGGGGATTATCGGAATGAAAGACGCTATAGATGTGGATATACAAGCCCTCCTTTCATTTGATGGATCAGTCATTGCGCACATTCAATGTAGCTTTGCAGCAGCGGAGCACCAGGTCATTGAAGTAGTAGGCACTGGTTGCGCAGTGACGGCTCCCCTGGCATTCACCGCCTGGACCGGTGATACTACCACCTTGCTCCTGCAAAGGGGCGCCCAGTTTGAGCAGAAGACCTTCGCGGCAGCCGATCCCTACGAGGCAATGCTAACGCATTTTATCGATTGCGTGCAGGGAAAGGCAGAGCTATCCTTCCCGCCAGCACATAGTCGTGGGACCTTGCAGGTGATCGATCAATTGAGGCAGGCGTGTGTAATTGAGAGCTAGAAATGAGGTTACGACTTCACACCCCAGGCTGTGAGCGGTAACATAATGCCCCGGAAGTCCTCCTTCATCATCTCGAACTGCATGCGCTCATAAAGCTGGTTCACTTCCTCCTGCGTGGCGACTCCCATCCTGACGATAAAGGGCTGGAACAATTTGAAGACGGCGGCGGCATCGCGGCGAAAGCCTTCATAGGCCTCAGTTCCGAACGAGTAATCGATCGCATGTGACTTGTAGTTGACGCTGGCGCAGCCCGCATCGAGCAGGAAGCGTCCTAACATCGGCAAAACGCCGGTAAACCGTCCACTCTCAGTGAAGCTTTCCCCCTGTAACTTGAGCGCACGTATAAACAAAGCATTCAGGTTCTCCAATGCGGGACTGCTGGTGAAGTACCACCACTCGCTTTCCGTGAGACGGATGGTGCCTCCAGGTCGCGTGATGCGCTTGAACTCCTGCATCAGCTTCGGCCACGCTGCAGCGGGGAGGAAATTGATGAAGCGCGCATTGACCAAATCAAAAGACTCGTCAGGGAAATCTTGCGGCTTCTGTATATCCATGACCCGGAAATCGGCGTTTCCCAGGCCCCACGCCTGCGCTCGCGCACGTGCATAGTCGATCATCGCTTGGCTAACATCGAACCCCACCACCTCGATCTCAGGATAAGTAGAGGCCACCCCCAGAGCCCAACCGCCAGGGCCGCAAGCCGCATCGAGGATGCGATGGATTCCGGAAAGGTCTGATCGCTCAGAGAAGAGTCCGCCCATGCCTTTGGTGATCAGGCGATCCTGCGAGAGCAGGCGCGTCATCTCCCCTCCGCTCTCGGGATCGCAAATTCATCCAGGAATCCGTATGGGTCGCAGCCCTGTCATGCTGAGCGCGGCGAAGCATCTCGCTGCCCAGCGCGACAGACCCTTCGCGGAGTTGACACTGAGCGGAGCGAATGTGCTCAGAGCTTGCCCTGAACGAAGTGAATGGGGTGACAGTAGAGGGGCCGATTTCATCATCCGGATTATTTTGTTAGAGAATAGTATAACAGAAGTTACAGTGGGTAAGTTAGGCCGGGAAATATACCTCTACCGTTGTCATGATTGATAACTAGTACTTTTAGATAAAGTCTTGTACCCACGGTCAAAATGATGCAACATCAGGGGGAAAGATCTTTGGAGGCGTAAGATTGTCAGTGCATGTATGTTAGAATGATTGTATTATGAAGAGTGGCGACTTGATGGAGCAGGTACGATATATGACGGGTAAACGCAACCACCAGCCAGGGGGAACTGGAATACAGGGGCAACATCCACCGCCTGTGAATACGACAATCATGCCTGGAGAGGGCACCACCCTTGCCGAGCACGGCAGCGTGAAAGAACACCTCGATGTGAGCGAGAAACACTATCGCTCTTTCATTGGGACGAACGCACAGCTCTTCTGGACTGCATCTGCTGATGGAATTGTTGAGAATGATGTGCCGCTCTGGCGAGCCTATACGGGACAAAGCATGGAGGAGGTACAAGGGTGGGGCTGGTTGCATGCGGTTCATCCAGAGGATCGGGAGCGTGTTAAGCGCGCATGGCTCAATGCCCTTGCCAACAAAGGGGCCTACGAGACCGAGTATCGTCTTCGGCGCTACGATGGCGTCTATCGCACCTTCTCTGCTTGTGGTGTCCCTCTCTTCGAGCAGGACGGATATCTTCGTGAGTGGGTTGGCATGAGCGCCGATATCACTGAACGGAAGCGGCTTGAAGACGAACTCCAAGCCAGTGAACGCCGCTTCCGTACTGCCTTTGAACAGGCTGCGATTGGGATTGCACATGTCGGATTCGATGGTAGCTGGCTCCTCGTCAACCAGAAGCTGTGCGACATTGTGGGATACACCCGTGAGGAGTTGCTTGAGCGCACCTTCCATGCGATGCTGCTCCCTGAAGACCTCCCGACGGCATTTGCACATTCACTGAGGATGATCTCTGGCGAGTTGCAGACGTACGCACAAGAGCAGCGTTACGTGCGCAAAGATGAATCGCTGATCTGGGTCAACCTGACCGTCACGCTAGTGCGCGACTCTATGGGGATGCCGCTGTACTTTCTAGTGGTGACAGAAGATATTACCGAGCGCAAGCAAGCAGAGCAGCAACGACTGCTCAATCAACTCAAAGATCAATTTATCTTAAATGTGAACCACGAGCTACGGACACCGCTCACGGAAGTGTATGGCTACCTCGAATTACTCAGCGAATACCAGGGACAAATTGACGCCGCGACCCAGGTGCAGTTTCTTCAGAATGCGAAGGAGGGCTGTCAGGAACTCATCCTGCTGGTCAACAATGTGCTGGATGCGCTGGCGATTGCGGAGGAAGTGAGACCTCCCCAAAGAGAGGAATTCTTTATCGCTCCCCTGGTACGAGACGTTCTCGCACATCTCGATCCCAGGCAGGAAGAAACTGACCGTCTCCACCTCGCCATCCCTGAGCCGTTGACCGTCTGGGCTAACGGTCAACTCTTGCGGCAGGTATTGCGGAATCTGCTCGCGAATGCCTTCAAGTATTGCCCCAAACCTGCCGCTGTCGTCATCAGCGCGGTCCTGGATGATCTGCGAGCACAAGGAACTGACTCTACCCCACATGTATATATCAGTGTGCAAGATACAGGCCCTGGGATTCCCCCGGCGGAACTACCGTTGCTCTTTCAGAAATTCGTCCGTCTCAAGCGCGACCTTTCTGGGCCGGTGCGAGGCAGCGGATTGGGATTGTATATCAGCAAACGATTTGTGGAAGCCATGGATGGACGTATCTGGGTAGAAAGCGCTGGGATAGCCGGGCAGGGCAGTCGTTTTTGCGTGGCGCTCCCTTGCCCTCCTTTGTACCAATAGCTTTCGAACTCGAAGAGCCGTCACGTTTTTTAACCAAGCTGTGAGCAACTGCCTCTATCATGAAGACAGTTACATCAACTTGAACCCCAATGGAGCCAGAGCAGAGCATTATAGATTTGCACTTGCCAGACCCTCCACGAGTGATACCCGTTCTGCACATCGAGCTGATACGATTGATGCAGCTTGACCAGTTCATCCACAAATTGCCTGGCGTCGGTATAGTATGGCTGATCTTTCGTTGCTGCTCCAATATACAGGTGTAATCGCCACGCAGACTTATCCGTTGGGAGCACATCGATGGGGCTGTTCATTCGAATATAGGCGGCATTTCTTCCCCAAATGCTCCCCTCAGCGCGATAGTAGCCCCCAAGCGAGATGACCGTACCGAATATATTGGGATGATGGAGCGCGATGTTTATGGCTCCGAAACCGCCCATGGAGAGACCGCCAATTCCCCGATGCTCTGCATCAGCGATTGTGCGATAGTTCGCATCAACATATTTGACCAGGTCGACGGCAATATATGTCTCAATGTTCTGGTGATGATCGAAAGCATTGCCCCACTCACTTGTTTGCCCTGGACGTCCATTCCCATCGGGCAAAATCAAGATGAGTTCGGGTATTTTGCCAAGAGAAATCAAGGTGTCAGCAGATTGATCCGCTTTGCCACCAGTAAACCAGTCGCTATCATTGCCCGGTGAGCCATGGAGCAGATAGAGTGTGGAGTAGCGTTTTGTTCGTCCCGTCGGCGTATTGTAGGAAGGTGGCAGGTAGACGAGAAACGGCCTCTTTTGCCCACCGAGCGCTGGACTGACGACCTCGTCCTGCACAATAATACCTTGTGTCGGAATACTATATGTCGGCCCGCGCACCTTATCGTGCACGTTATGGATAACTGGTTCCATATGTAGACCAATGTCGGGGGAGAAAATGAACAGCTCACTCGCACTGCTTGCGAGCACGATGAAGGCAATCATCGTGACTGCACCCAGCCAGGAGGCAACCCTCTCTTGGGCGGTTTCTCCCTCAGAAGTGCGATCCCCTGTCGCACCTTTTGACAGCGATGTCGCGTTGACATGCGTTCGTGTATGTGCACTGCGCGCCCAGATGAGCCGCGCAAGCCGAAAGGGAGGGTCCAGGAGCACTTCGCCAAGTGCCACCCCAACCGCTGCCCCGATAAAAGCAACAAGGAAGGCAAGAGCAAGCATCACACAAGACGTGTGAACCAGCGCGCCAGTATTCAGAGGCTCCAGCATCCCTCCGGGATCATGGACAGGTTGTCGTTCAAGCTGAATAAAACCTGCGAGGTAACCAAACCAGAAAATAACGACTGCTCCCAGGATAGCTCCCAACTTTCGTCGCCCACCAATCGCGGCAAGAAGAGCCGTTCCAGCTGTC
>VBHI01000407.1 GCA_005881495.1 Chloroflexota bacterium | reverse complement strand
GAGGGCGTCTCGATGTACTACCGCCTGGCTGACGAAAGCGTCTTCAGCATGTGGCAAGCCATGCGGACGGTGGGCGAGGCACAACTGGCCGAGATTGATCGGGTCGTGCAGACGTTTTTGCAGGACCGCACTCGACTGCAGCCCATGGGCGCGCAAGAGTTGCTCCATCGTCTGAGTGACGATCAGGTCATCCTCCTCGACGTGCGTCCCACAGAAGAGTACGTTGCTGGACACCTCCCTCAGGCACGCTCCATTCCCGTGACGGAGCTGGAAGCACGCTTCGCAGAACTTCCTGTGGGCAAGGAGATCGTGGCCTATTGCCGTGGCCCCTATTGTGTGTTTGCGGATGAAGCTGTCGCCCTGTTACGTAATAACGGGTACAACGCGCGTCGGCTTGAACAAGGGCTTCCTGACTGGCGTGCTCTGGGGCTGCCAGTCGCAAGCGGAAAAGGAGAACATTGATGGAGACGATTGATGTCGAGACATTGAGAATGTGGCTGGAGGAGGGACGCCCTGTCACGATCCTGGATGTGCGCCCGATGGTAGAATGGGCGGAATGGGCCATTCCTGGCAGTATCCACGTGGATGCGTATGATGCACTGAAAGCCAGCGATCCAACAGCGCTTGCCAACGTAAACGTTCCAAGCGATGTCCCGGTCGTGACCGTGTGTGCGGCTGGCAAAACCAGCCTGGTCGCGGCGCAACAACTGCATGCACGTGGTTTTCATGCACTGTCCCTCGACGGCGGCATGAAGGCGTGGAGCCTGGCCTGGAATACTGCCGAGGTAACTATTCCCAGGAGCACAATACGCGTGCTTCAGGTGCGGCGCACCGGAAAAGGTTGTCTCTCCTACCTCATCAGCGATGGCAATACGGCGGCAGTTATCGACGCCTCGCTTGACCCACAGGTGTATCTCGACCTGGCTTCAAAGTATGGTTGGCAAATCACCAGCGTCTTAGACACACATATCCATGCAGACCACCTATCCCGCTCGCGCCAATTGGCGCAGATGTGCGGAGCCACGTTGCTACTTCCAGATCAAACCCGTGTGTTGTTTCCTTTCACGCCGGTCCACAATGGCGACACGTTTGAGATCGGCATGGCCACGCTGACTGCTCTTCGCACCCCAGGACATACCCCTGAGAGCACCTGCTACCTGCTCGACCAGCGCGTGCTCTTGACAGGAGATACCCTCTTTCCGACGGGGGTTGGTCGCCCTGATCTGGCAGCAGACGCCGATGAAGCGAGGCGGCGAGCATCCGCCCTGTACTCCAGCCTCCACACGCTGCTTGCTCTGTCACCGGATACCATTGTCTTGCCGGGGCATACCAGCACACCCGTAGCGTTCGATGGTGAGCCTATTGCAACGACCCTTGCTGACATCGAGGAACAGGTTGGGGTCATTCACGCGCCACGCGAGGCGTTTGTCCAGCAGATCCTGGCACGCATACCACCAACGCCGCCCAATTACGAGAGGATTGTCACACTCAATGAAACAGGTGTTTTGCCAGAACGTAATATAACCGATCTTGAAGCAGGAGCAAACCGCTGTGCCATCTCCTGAAGTCAAACCACTGCTCTCTCAAGGGGAGAAATCAGGAGTGCAGCTTGGTTTGCGTGCGAATTGGCAACAGTTCACCCTCCTGGTCATCGTCAATGTGTTCGTTGGCGGCATGGTGGGACTCGAACGCAGCATCCTGCCGTTGCTTGGACAGCGCGAGTTCGGCCTGGTTTCCACCACGGCGGTGCTCTCCTTCATCATAAGCTTCGGTGTGGTGAAGGCGCTGGCCAACCTCTTTGCGGGGCGGCTCAGTGATCGAATTGGTCGCAAGAGAGTGCTGGTGGTTGGCTGGTTGATTGGGCTGCCCGTGCCGTTCATCATCATCTTCGCGCCGTCCTGGGGCTGGGTGGTCTTCGCCAATGTCCTGCTGGGCATCAACCAGGGCTTCTGCTGGTCAACCACCGTGATTATGAAGATCGACCTGGTGGGGCCAGCCCGCCGTGGATTGGCGATGGGTATCAATGAAGCGGCAGGCTACAGCGCAGTCTCTCTCGCAGCCATCGCGGCAGGCTATCTTGCCGCCACCTATGCGCTGCGCCCCCAACCGTTCTTCCTCGGCATAGGATTTGCCCTGGCTGGGCTTTTGCTCTCGCTGCTCTTCGTGCGCGAGTCGCATGGACACGCCCGTCACGAGGCGGCACTGCTCGCACGTGCCTCCGGGCAAACGGAAGGCTCAGAGCCTTCCGTACCACCGGCTCCAGGTCTGGCAGCTGATCGACCCAACGCACCCTCCTTCAAAGAAATCTTCCTACTCACGTCCTGGAAGAATCGAACGCTCTTCGGAGTCAGCCAGGCGGGATTAGTGAACAACTTGAATGATGGCCTCGCCTGGGGACTCTTCCCCCTCTTTTTCGTGGCGGGTGGACTCGGTATCGCGCAGATTGGCTTGCTGGCTGGCATCTATCCAGCCGTCTGGGGGACCGCGCAACTGCTGACAGG
>VBHI01000145.1 GCA_005881495.1 Chloroflexota bacterium | reverse complement strand
ATGCTTTGTACGGTCTATGGTTTTGTTGAGCGCTTCTTGAGCCATTCTTGAACATGTCATTGTTGATTGTCTGGGGGGAGGTCGTGATCCAAGGTGAATATAGAACGCTTCCGCGAGCAAGTACGCTACCACCGCTCTCCGACAGGGAAAACGCAGGCAGACCTGGCCAAAGTGCTTAGCCTGAACCCTCAAGTGTTAAGCCATAAACTGCATGGGATACGAAACGCACGCTTGACCCACCGCGAAGTCAAAACCCTCGTCAGAACCCTCGTCGAGTGGGGTGCTATGAACAGGCAAGCTGAAGCACGTGAACTCCTGGAGCTGATGGATTGCCCGGATTTTCTTCCTGCGGAGTGGAAGGTTCCCCCACTCAATCGGCTTGAAGCGGCGACGAGCACCCACAGTGTGCACCTGCGTAACATCCAAATCCCTGTTGTGGAGTATGAAGTCCCGATGCAAGGAGGCAGTGCAACTCATCCCATTGTCCTTGAGAAGAGAGAAGATCTGGCCTCATCCCAACTTCCCCGCCAGGACTGGGGCGAAGCCATCGACGTCGGCAGGTTTTACGGGCGTGAGGACGAACTGGTCGAGTTAGAGCGGCAGATTGTTGATGACCACTGTCGTCTGGTGGCCATTCTGAGTAGGGGTGGCTTTGGCAAGACCGCTCTTTCGGTGAAGCTCACACAACAGGTTGCGCGCCATTTCGATTTCGTGATCTGGCGCTCGCTGCAGAATGCCCCCCCGCTGGAGAACTTGTTGGCCGAGTGTATCACGTTCCTCTCAAATCAGCAAAAGATCGATCTCCCCGAGAGCATAGGTGAACGCATTTCCCTCCTGATTCACTATCTGCGCAAGGCTCCTTGCCTCCTGGTGCTGGATAATGTTGAGGCCATCTTAGAAGGGCGGACCAGATCAGGGAAATATCGAGAGGGATATGAAGGGTATGGCAAGCTCTTCCGATGGGTAGGGGAGACGCTTCATCAAAGCTGTCTGCTGCTGACCAGCCGCGAGAAATCCAAAGAATTGGCTCTGCTTGAAGGGAAACATTCGCCAGTCCGAACAATGACCCTGACCGGTTTAGAGCAGAGAGCATGTCGACAGATTCTCAATGACAGCGATCTGCTTGGGACAGAGACTGCTTATAATGACTTAATTGATAGCTATACCGGGAATCCATTGGCTTTGAAGTTAGTCGCTAGTATGATTCGCGAAGTCTTCGGCGGGAACATAGCAGCGTTCCTTAACGAGGGAACAATCTTTTTTGGTGATATTCGCGATTTACTCGACCAGCAGTTTAAGCGTCTCTCTGCCTTCGAAAAGGCCATCCTCTCCTGGCTGGCTATTGCACGAGAATTGGTTGCGCTAGGCGGCTTAGTCGAAGAGAGTGTACCTCCTGTGCCGAGAAGGAAGATTCTGGAGGCGCTAGAGGCGCTCAGACGGCGCTCACTGCTGGAAGGAGGAGAAGCAGAGGCGATATTTACCTTGCACCCGGTGGTGAAGGAGTATGTGACGGAGCGTTTGGTCGAGCAGGTTGCCAAAGAAATTACAACTAGCAAAATGAAGCTCTTGCTTAGCCATTGTCTGATGAAGGCGCAGACCAAAGAGTACATAAGACACACTCAGGCGCAGCTCATTCTCAAGCCTATTCTCGCTAGGCTGCTCGCACTTCTTAAAAGCGAGCAAGTCATTGAGCAGCAGCTCACGCAAGTGCTGGCAGCTTTGAGAAAGACACCTCCCGAGGTACAAGGGTATGGCGGCGGGAATGTGATCAACTTGCTGTATCAGCTGAGAGGCACGTTGCGTGGGTTCGATTTCTCCAAACTCCACATCCGGCAAGCCTATTTTGTAGGGGTGGACTTACAGGATGCGAACTTTGCCGAATCGAGTTTTGACCAGTCTGTGTTTAGCGAAACGTTCAGTTCTATTTTCTCGCTGGCCTTCAGTCCCGATGGTCAGCTCTTAGCAGCGGGTAGTGTCAATGGTGAAGTTCGTGTATGGCAGGTGGCCGATTACAGGCAGGTCATGGCCCTCAGTGGTCACAAGGGTTGGGTCTGGTCGGTCGCCTTTAGTCCAGACGGCGCTCATCTGGCTAGTGCTGGTGAAGACCGGATGGTGAGGAGCTGGGAGATGAGCACGGGGCAGTGCCTCACCAAGCTGCTCGGGCACACGGATTGGATACGGTGCGTGGCATTCAGCCCTGATGGTTCTCGACTGGCAAGCAGTAGTGACGACGGAACGATCAGGGTGTGGCAGGTGAGTACGGGCGAGTGCCTCACGACGCTGCAAGGAGCTCATGGTCGGGTCTGGTCGGTGGCTTTTAGTCCCGATGGTGCTCGGCTGGTCAGTGGCAGTGAAGATGGCATGGTGCGGGTGTGGGAGGTGAGTACGGGCGCGTGTCTGGCGATGTTACAGGGGCATACTGGTCGAGTCTGGTCGGTGGCCTTCAGTTCCAATGGGGCCACGCTTGCCAGCGGCAGTAACGATGGGACGGTCCAGCTGTGGGAGGTGAGTACGGGTGCGTGCCTGACGACGTTACAGGGCCATACCGACCGGGTCGTATCTGTGGCTTTCAGCCCTGATGGCGCTCGCCTGGCCAGTGGCAGTGACGACTGGACAGTCAGGCTGTGGGAGGTGAGTAGCAGGCAATGCCTCATGACGTTACAGGGGCACGATATTTGGATCACCTCGGTCTCCTTCAGTCCTGATGGCTCTCACTTCGCTGCGGGTAGTCATGACCGAACGGTAAGGATCTGGGAGGTGAGCACAGGGCAGTGCCTCAAGACCCTGCGCGGGCACACAAACTGGGTGGGGTCAGTGGCCTTCAGCCCTGATGGCACCCTGCTGGCCAGTGGCAGCCATGATACAACGGTCAGGGTCTGGGAGGTGAGCACGGGAGAATACCTCAAGACGCTGCAAGGGCACACGGATTTTGTCCGCTCGGTGGCTTTCAGCCCCGATGGCGCTCGCCTGGCCAGTGGCAGCTATGATACGACCGTGCGCTTATGGGAGGTGCGCACAGGAGAGTGCTTGCAGGTGATGCGCGGCCACACCAACTGGATGGGATTACTAGCCTTCAGCCCCGATGGCTCCCTTCTTGCCAGTGGCAATCACGACCAGACGATCAGGCTGTGGGAAGTGAGTACGGGGCAGTGCCTCAAGACGTTGCAAGGGCACACCGATTGGGTCCGGTCGGTGGCCTTCAGCCCCGATGGGACTCTGCTTGCCAGCGGCTGTTATGACCGAACGATCAGGCTGTGGGACGTGCGCACAGGAGAGTGCCTCAAGATACTGCGCGGTCACACGGATTGGGTTGAGTCGGTGGCCTTCAGCCCCGATAGGACTCTGCTTGCCAGCGGTGGCCACAACGGAACGGTGAGTTTGTGGGACGTGAGCAGCGGGACGTGTCTCAGGACGTTGCACAGTCATCCCAGTCGGGTCTGGGCAGTGGTCTTTAGCCTGGATGGGAGTACAGTGATAAGCGGAAGTGAGGATAGAACCATTATCCTGTGGAATGTACGAACAGGTGAGCGCTTGAATATAGTGAGAAACAGGCTCTATGAGCGGATGAATATCACTGGCATTACTGGCTTAACTGGAGCGCAAAAAGCGACGCTGAGAGATTTGGGCGCAGTCGAGGTGGAGGCCAGTAGCTCCCACTCTGCAGTACTGCAGGAGGTAGTGCGGTGAAGGCGATGATTGGGTAAGTGTAAGTGGATGATTTATTACCAAGCTGCTTCTTGTCTCTCCTTCATTGCGTGGCTTCGGTAACATTTTTCGTGACGGAATACGGGTTCCGTTGCCACAGGCGGTCAGCAGCAGAGCGAAGATGACCAGGAGCGAGAGCAACATCGCTCCGGTTCTGGTTCATGACGTCAATGCTGAAGAGAAAGAACTGGGCATCATAGCAAACCTCCTAAGATAAGTGGAGCAACCGCACCTCGTCTGTGAGCCGCATCGACTTCCCACTGGTCTGGGCCAGTCGGACCGCTTCACGCTTAAACTCTGGTGTATAGGTCTTTTGAACCTTTTGCATGGTCCTTGCCCTCCTTCTGAAAGAGTCTATCCGAAGCTTTCCCTCTTCCACAAATTCGGGGCAAGATCAGTGCAGAGGGTTCGGTTAATCTGTAGTGAAGTAAGGGATATTGTATTCACCATTCATGAACAAGGGCGCTATCAGAGTAAGCGACAAGTCGAGAAGCATCTTAAAAATTCAGCAGTTCTTCGAGAACCGGAAGTAAAATCTGTATGGAAAGAGGCGGTACAGGAATTAGGATGGAAGTAGCAAGATCTCTCTGTACCGGGTTAGATAATTGGAAGCATAGTCTGTCCGCTGCGAACAAACTATGGGTCTAGTCACACACCGAAAGTAAATGGAGAGGGAGTGGGGTGACCGATGGGGCTTGAACCCACAACCGCTGGAGCCACAATCCAGAGCTCTGCCTATTGAGCTACGGTCACCATGGTTTTGGTAGCGTCAGTATAGCGGAGGCCTACAGAGTTGTCAATAGCATTTTCGCGCTTTTTGTAGTATTGAGCATTCGTGTCATCCTGGATCAGGTCATGGGAAACGGCAGTATTGCTACATTTTTCCTCGACAACTCTACTATCCTATGGTATCATGTAAGCCAACATTTTTGTTTCCAGTGGAGGCGTAGCCTTTTATTTTTGCGACTCCCTGTCTGAAAGATTGGGCACCCACGTGCTCCTACAAAAGAGAACCGATGCGGGACCTATTGTTGGCAACGACCAACCAGGATAAGTTGGAAGAATACCGCGCTATTTTTTCAGATTTACCTTTCAGGCTACTGTCTCTCCACGATATTCTGTTGAAAATGGATGTAGAGGAAACTGGAACGACATTTGCGAGGAACGCAGAGTTGAAAGCTGTCGCATATGCTAAGGCTTCAGGTCTGCTCACTCTCGCTGATGACTCCGGTTTGGAGATTGATGCCCTCGATGGCGCTCCTGGAGTGTACTCAGCACGTTTTGGGGGCAGTGAAGCATCGTATGAAGCACGCTTTCGTTTGATTCTAGAGCAACTGAAGGGACTTCAGGCGGAGAGGCGGACTGCGCGCTTTCGTTGTGTTATTGCCATAGCTGAACCTTCAGGATATTGTCAAACGGTCGAAGGGACAATAGAGGGCAGAATCGCAGACGCTCCACGTGGAGAAAATGGTTTTGGCTACGACCCAATTTTCCTTGTCCCCGACTTGGGAAAGACTACTGCTGAACTCACTCCGGAGCAGAAGAATCGTATCAGCCATCGAGGACGTGCCGCGCAATTAGCTGCTGCTCTCCTACAAAGATGGCCTCAAAGTAGCACGGAGCCTGGCTCTTGATATTGCTGAGCCATACCAATTTGGAGAGACGTAAGGGACGGTAATGTATGGGGAAGAAGCCACCTATTCTCGTGGCACTTGACCTGGAAACGACCGGGTTGCATGCTGAACAGGATGCTATTCTTGAGGTTGCTGCAATCAAGTTTCAGGGAGTCACTGTACTTGATACGTTGGAAACGCTGGTTGCTCCGGAGCGTTCTATTCCCTATCGCGTGCAACGTCTGACAGGTATTACCTCTCAGCATCTAGTAGGTGTTCCGCAGTTTGAATCCATTGCCAAAGATTTACAGCTTTTCATAGGTGATTATCCGATAGTTGGCCACAGCATTCCCTTCGATGTAGGTTTTCTGCGCCGCCGCGGGCTGGTACGCAATAACCCTTTGATAGATACATTTGAACTCGCGACCGTGCTCCTTCCGTCTTTGCCAAGCTATAACCTGGGGCAGGTAGCCGATGCTCTTGGTGTGTCCGTGGCGCCCGGACGGCATCGCGCTATGGTCGATACTGTGCTGGCAATGGAGGTTTTTCTTGCTCTGTATCAACGATTACAAACTGTTGATCTTGCGCTGCTGAAAGACCTGGCGAATCTGGATGCACCACATACATGGCCGTTGCTGGCTTTCTTTCGCCAGGAGTTGCGTGACCGACAGGAGAAGGAGGGTTTGCGCGGCGTACCTATACGTGGAAGTCTTGGGGACCGCTTTGCAGCGCAACTAGGGATGGACCCGCGAATCCTGTCCTTTGCTATTGCACGCGAGGGCGATAATCAGCAGGCACATTCCGTGCAGACTGCGGAAATGGGTGCCACGAATCCCGCATTGAACACCCTTGAGCACTTGCAAAACCTTGTGGAGGTGATACCTGAGCAGACTGACCAAACGGCACCGATGGGATACAGGACAGCGCGCAGAGCAGTCCTTGAGGCAATGACGCAGAAAACAACGCTGTTGATGGAGGTTACGTTGGGAGGCAGTGATTATACTCCTGCTTTACTGCCTGTCCTTGAGTGGCTGTCTGACGCGCCAACCGAAACGAATCCGAATCAGTCACCACGAAGGCTTTTGATAGCGTGTTCCAATCAGCAAAGTGCGCGGCGCTTGATCGAAACAGAATTGCCGCGTTTGCAAGCTTCCCTGAGCAGCAATTTGCCGGTGACATACCTGGCTGAAGACGGAGGGTATCTGTGCGTCCATCGCTGGTTTGGCGCCGCGTTACGACGTACCAGCGGAGAATTAACAGTAGAGCAAGCGCGCGGCCTTGCCAAGCAGGGGCTCTGGGCGCAACAGACTTTGACGGGAGAGCGCAGCGAACTGACGATGTTGCCTCAAGAAATCACTGCCTGGGAGCGTATTTCTTCCGGCGTGGAGCGCATTCCATCGGCAGATGAGCGGTCGGGCAGCGTCTATCAGCGCTGTGTTTACCGGCAAAAGGGGTATTGTTTCGTCAGTAGAGCTGAAGAACGTGTGAAAACAGCGAAGATCGTTGTTACTACACACGCTGGCCTGCTTGACGATCTTTGCGGGTCTCATTCGCTGCTTGCGGCCATTGATCGTCGTTTGATCCTGGATGCCAACCTATTAGAAGAAGAGATCGTACGATGGAGTAGTGTTGAACTTGATCAAACGCGCCTGCTGGGGTTGGTCAATACGATTGGGACTGAGCTTCCCGACGGTCGTTACCAGGGGTTACTTGCGCTGGCGGCTCCAGCGTTACGCGAGAATGGACCAGGGGGGCTCTCGACGACACCAACTGTGGGAAAATCCGAAGTTGATGCGCGGATGCGCAGTTGGTTTCAGACGCTGGGGCAAGCCTCAGCGTCGGTCTCCGCTTTGTTCGGAAGCTTTGAGCAGCTTTTGGAGGAGTTTTTACAACACGGCTCAGGTGGGAATACTAGTGGACGAGACAAAGGACGAAGTTCTCATGGGGGGCGGAATAATGAGCGCACTGACCAGCCGCTACGGTTAGCAGCGGGTACTCGTAATCTAGGAGCCTGGACGAATGTCGAGCACGCGTGGCAACACACAGCGCAACGTCTCCAGGCAGTGATTGATTTCGTTCACGAGGCAGAACGTATGCTACTCACGACGCAACGCGGCCATCACAGGCTGGATGTGGGCAGCGGCGAGGAGAGCTCTGTTGCCACCGAATTAGCTGCTATTGCCTATAAGCTGTTAAAACAGAAGCGGCTTGGCCAGCAAGCTCTGGGGTTGGGCGAAAGTGATATGGTTTACTGGCTACGTATGCCACCCGTTCCGCCACTGCCTGTACAACAGGCGGCACTACAGCGGCAGGCGATATCCTCTACAGCAGTATCAAGTGATATCCAAACTGTCGAGAATGCACCGGTACCAATGCTCCATGGGCAGCTAGTGCAGATTTCTGCCTTATTGAAACGCACAGTTCTCAATGAGAACGTTGGAACAATCCTCGCTGGAGCATCTCTTTCCGTTGATAATAATTACTCATTTATTCGTGGGCGTTTCGGTCTGGAAAACGATGCCTGTCCAGCTTTGTCGGTGGTGACTGAGCATCATGAGCAAACACTCTTGTACCTACCAAACGATGTACCTGAACCAAACGCTCCTCAATATCAACGCAATCTGGATGAGGCGTTGATTCAACTTGCCACGGCTCTGGATGGGCAAATGGCGATACTTTACACTTCTCATGCAGCACTGCGCAGCTCGTATGCAGCGATTAAGCCTGTCCTGGAGGGACGAGGTATTCTCGTTCTGGGTCAGGGGATCGATGGTTCGCCACGTCAGCTCTGGCAGCTTTTCGCGAGTCAGGGACACGTTATAGTGCTTGGTACGGGCAACTTTTGGGATACTATAGGAGACATCGGTCAGGTACCTGTTTGTACGTTCATAACACGCCTATCCATGCCTGTGCTCAATGATCCACCAATTGCCGCTCGTGCTGAACAATATTCAGACCAATTGCACCAATTCACAGTGCCTGTAGCAGCGCTGCGATTACGCAGGGCCCTGAATCGCTTTGCCTGGAGCGATAGCAGGCGCAATGCTGTCGTGCTCTTTGATCGCCGTGTTCTTTCAAAAGAATATGGCTCGACCATCCTCCATTCGCTTCCTCGCTGCTCGCAAAGGCAGGCGGCTGTATCACATATGCCCGAAACCATTCTTGATTGGTTGACAGCTTCCGGCTCGTGGGAATGAGCTTCCTCCTGTTCCCTTCTCAACAGTACCCTCTACATTGCAGCCTGGCACTTGACGATCTTTGCAAAATAATGCACAGTAGAGGCAGACTTGTGAGGTTGCGTACTGAAAGGAAAGAGAATGCCGCACCAAATTTCTGCAACGGACAATGAGTATAAAAACCTGCGGGTCGTCTATGGTGCGTGTCCACATGACTGCCCAGACTGTTGTGCTCTTGAGACGTTGGTGGATGAAGAGGGGCGTGCGGTACGTGTCAGTGGTCGCTCAGACCATCCAGTGACACGGGGCTGGCTCTGCACGAAGGTCAATCGTTACCTGGAGCGGGTTTATCATCCAGAACGCCTCATGTATCCTATGCGGCGTGAGGGTCCGAAGGGAAGTGGCAAATTTGTCCGTATTTCTTGGGAAGAGGCGATTGCAGAGATTACAGGGCGTTGGCGAGATATCATTGCCCAGTATGGGGCTGAGTGTATTTTACCCTATAGCTACGCGGGAACGCTGGGGCTTGTCAATGGTGCAGTGACCGATAACCGATTCTGGAATCGCTTAGGAGCCTGTGGGCTGGATCGCGCGATCTGTGGTCATGCTGCAGAGGACGCAGTATTGCTGACCGTTGGAGGGCGCCTTGCACCATCGCCGGAGATGTTGATCCACAGTAAGCTCGTGCTGATCTGGGGTAGCAATCCCGCGAGTACCGCGCCGCATATCATGCCTTTTTTGCGGCAAGCTCAACGTAATGGGACGCGCATCATTGTGATTGACCCGATTCGTACGCTGACTGCCCGTTCCGCTGACCAGCATATCCAGCCCTATCCAGGTACAGATGCTGCGCTTGCTCTTTCTATGATGTACGTCATGGTGAAGGAAGGACTTCACCGGCCAGAGTGGATTGAGGCTCACACGCTGGGTTGGGGGCACCTACTGGAGCGTGTTATGCAGTTTCCTCCTGAACGCGCTGCAGAGATAACAGGCCTTTCGGTGGAGATCATTGTCGATCTTGCGCGCACTTATGCCACAGCGACACCAGCCCTATTACGTGTGACGGATGGTATCAATCGCCATACGAATGGCGGACAGACTGTGCGCACCATTGCCTGTCTGCCGGCTCTAACAGGGCAGTATGGCGTGCCTGGTGGTGGACTGATGTATAGTACCAGCGATTGGCTGAAATGGGACCGGGCAGCCGTCTCGCACGACCTTGAGCCAGTCTGTCCACAAGTGCCGCGAAAATTGAATATGAACCGCCTGGGGGCGATACTGATAGGCGAGGCCGACCCTCCTATCCACGCGCTTTTTGTCTACAACGCCAACCCGGTGGCTTCTTCGCCGAATGCGGGTAAGATTGTTGAAGGATTGATGCGCGACGACCTGTTTACGGTTGTGCACGAACTCTTCGAGACCGATACGGCTCGCTATGCTGATCTCCTTCTCCCAGCGACCAGCCAGCTTGAGCACGTAGATTTGCACAAACCCTATGGTCATCTCTCACTCCAGTACAATATGCCGGCGATTCCTCCTCAGGGAGAGACGCGCAGCAACTGGGATGTGATGCGCGCGTTAGCTGCTGGGATGGGATTTGACGAACCCTGGTTACAAGAAGACGCAAACGAAGTTATTCGCGGAATCCTCAATGCCACTGCTCAGCACAATCAACTGCTTGAGGGTATAACCCTCGAACGGTTACAAGCTGAGGGATCGATACCTCTGGCAATACCTGCTGATCAACGAATACCCTTTGCAAATGGAATATTCCGCACCCCCTCGGGTAAAGTGGAATTTTACTCGCAACATGCCGCCGCGAAAGGCTATGATCCCGTACCTGGCTGGCAACCTGAAGTAGAGTCGAGGGTAGAATCGGCAAGTCAACTATCTGCTGACGCGCGATTGCCGTTACTGTGTCCGGCAGCGCATCATTTTGTGAGTTCGACGTTTGGTAACCAGGAGCAACTGATTGCCAAAGAGGGAGCTCCGACGTTGCGCATACATCCAACAGATGCCGCCGCTCGTGGTATTCAGCAAGGTCAATTGGTACGAGTGAGCAACGAGCGAGGGGAGTGCCAACTGGTGGCGAATATAACCGAAGATGTGCGTCCGGGTGTACTGGCTACGGCAACGGTGTGGTGGCCGAAATTTAGCCCGGATCAACGCAATGTTACTTTTTATACGAATTTGGTTTCGATCGACTCCATATGTTAATCTATATAAAGCGTTGATACTCTTACGAATAGTTCAGCCTGGAAATGTGTTGGTCTTTCGCGTAACAAAGATGCCGCTTTTGCACCAGGTTGTTAGCATAGAAGAGTTCTAAACCCGTGTGTTATAATTGCCTGCAAATGTGAATGGATACAAAGGCTAGACGAGTGAAACATAATGATGACCCTCCGGTATCCCTGGTGAGCAACATGCCCGAAGCTGTACAGGATGGTGAGACACACCTGGAGTACCAGCGTAAGGTACTGAAATATATTACAGAGTTCGGTTCTTCATTGCGGCTGGATATGGATATAGATACACTCCTCAAACGTGTATCTGAGGCGACTTGCAAAGCATTAGGATATCGCTATTCAGTACTGTACTTATCCGATGGTATTGGATATTTTCGCGCCCGCGCGACATCAGGGTGCAGTGCTGAGGGAGATGAGTACTTGAGGCAGCATCCAGTGCCGGATTTTGTCGTTGCCAAATTAATCAGTGAAGAGTATCGTATCAGCGAATCGTACTTTATTCCGGCGGAGGCTCCTATTTGGAAGGATAGCTATATTACTAGTTTCTTCGTCGTGGCCGATGAATATAGAGAAGCTCCTACGGGTTGTGGGGAGATACAAGATTCGCCTGGTCTGTACTGGGACCCTGAAGATATGTTGGTTGTCCCATTGATAAGCGGAGACAATATCTTGCTGGGTTTTTTGACACCAGATGCTCCACTTGACGGCCTTCGTCCGAGAGATGAGATCATGTCTGTGCTCGAGTTGTTTGCGAACCAGGCGGCAGTAGTGATTGAAGGGGCACACCTGTATGAAGAAGCACGGAGAAATGTCGAAGAAAGGGCTGCGTTGATTGAAATTGGACGGGTGCTCTCGGCTCCAGATGCATTGCGTGACCTGGAAACGGTATACCAGACAATTTATGAGCAGGTCCAGCGGGTTATGCCGGCAGATGCGTTCTTTGTGACGCGCTATTACAGCTCGACCAATACGTTAACGATGGATTACCTGATTGACGAGGGGGTAAGGTATCCAGGTTTTGAATATACGTATTTTCCTTTCAATATGAAGAAGCTCCTCTATGAAGAGAAATTAGGATACATATTTTCCACAGCGGAGGAATACACGCTTTTCGTTGATGAACAGACTCCAGAAGTGGAAGAGGATCTGTTTGGCAGTATGCGTCCTTCACAGTCCTTGCTTTTCGCCCCTATTCATTATGGTGAAGGGACGATTGGTTTCCTTTCGGCACACAGCTATGAGCCTCACGCATACACGAGGCGGCACCTGGTAATGCTTAAAGAGATCAGTATTCAGGCTGGTATTGCGATTACAAATGCTCGTTTGAATAGTGAGTTACGTGAAGCACTGAAGCAAGCGCAGGAATCTGAGCAGCTCAAAAATCATTTTCTCATGACGGCTTCGCACGAGCTTCGCACACCTTTGACTGCTATACAAGGCTACCTTGAGTTACTGGCTGCCTTTGATGAAGTTCTTGACGAAGAAGCTAAACAGCGTTTTCTCACGAATGCACGGCGAGCCTGCGAAGAATTAGTCTTACTATTGGGAAATGTGATGGATACCAGCCGTGTCGATCAAGACAGGGTATCGCTTAACCCTGGGCCTGTACATGTGGCTGACGCTGTGCAGTTGATTCTTGAAATTCTTGAGCCGACGATTGCGCGCGAAGATCGACTTGTATTGGTAAGAATTCCTGATGAGTTATATGTGTGGGTTGATGATTTGCGGCTGCGCCAAATTTTACTCAATCTCGTCGGCAACGCACTGAAATATACGCCGGTACGGACCAAGATAGAGATTACCGCTGAAGAGATGGATGTTGATACACTGAGCGAGCGACTGTTGACGGTTCAAGGACACAATTTTGAAACGGAGGCGGACCAATTTGTGGTCATTGCCATCAGAGATTGGGGGTGGGGGATAAGAGCAGTGGATCAAGCGCGGCTTTTCACCAAATTTATGCGCCTGGATAGTGCCTTAAACAGTACCCAAAGAGGAGCCGGGTTGGGCCTATATCTTTGCCGCCAACTGACAGAGGCAATGGGTGGTTATATATGGGTCGAGAGTAAAGGAATGGCTGGCGAAGGGTCTACCTTTGTCATTGCTCTACCACGCTATGCAAAGGACGATGAGAGATCAGGCGAAATTGGTCAATTCAATTTGACGTCATGAAGTGTGCTATGCTACCATACTGCTAGTGAAAAAAGGGGAGAGTTTTGGAGATAGCCGGGATCAGAGATCTGTGTTTACCATGCAAGGAGACGTGACCTTGCCCCTGTTTCTCTATTTCCGAAGAGGAGAAATACATGAACTTATATCAGCAGCTATTAGTAGTGCGTGAACGTCTTGAAGGTATTGGCGCACACGACGATAGCATGGAGTTGGTCGATAAGCTGTTGCAAAGAACGATGATGGCGAAGGACGATAAAACCAATATAACGCAAGTCAATGTGTTGCGCCATATGCTGAGGATGCGTGAAGCCAGCGATAACTATAATATATATAATGATTTGCAAGAACTTATCAGCGAGCGCGATGAGACCGAGGTTGCGTCGCGTGAAGATGCTGCTCTAGCTGCCTATGTGGATACTGAGCGGCATCCGAAGCCAAAATCGTATTATAAAGCGCAGAAGGCTCAAAAAGAGAAAGAAAAAAAGAAGAGCTAGCTAAAAAATGCTTGACAAGTAGTTTTGTGTCAGATATAATCCACTGTGTCAACAGGTTATGCGGGTATGGTGTAGTGATAACATGCAACTTTCCCAAAGTTGAGACCACGGGTTTGAATCCCGTTACCCGCTCCATGGAATAAGAACCTCCTATCGTTTGATGGGAGGTTCTCTTTTGTTGCTGGTCCTGTTTATGCCTGCAACTGTTTTTGCATACGCCGCATATCCCGTGCAATAGTTCGAAGACCGATAAGACAGAGCATGCCAGCCAGGAAGAGGAAAAGAGGAGCGGTTATCGTGAGTGCCACTCCTAATGAAGAATAATCGGAGATGAGACCGACGATCGTTGGTGCGGCAGCGTCTCCCAGAATATGGGCGAGTAGGAGTGCCAGACCGACAGCTGTGGCTCTCATATTGGGAACGATAATGTCCTGAATGACGGCGTTCAGCGGACCAGTACAGAAATTTAAAGAGATGGCGGCAACAACGAAGACAGCGACAAACAGTGGTAGGGTATGAATGAAAAATGCCAGCAACACCAACGGTGCACCAATTAGGAAGCCCAGCATTGAGATGAACAAGCGCCCTTCAGGACGCCGCCGCTGTGCAAGATCGGCTAACCAGCCGCCAAGGATCGTGCCAGTTAGTCCGCTGCACACCAGGACAAACCCCGAGATCGAGCCGGCTATCGTCAGAGAGAGCCCGAAGTCGCGATTGAGGTAGGTAGTGAGCCAGAAAGATGTGCCACCAATGGTAAAGAAACTGAAGACAAAGGCGCCAACGAGAACCCAATAGGTCGGAATCTTGCTAAGTTTTTTTATATTTGTCCAGAAATCTTTTCCAACAGATCCGTGTTCAAGTGCTGTGCTGCTTGCGCCTGATTGGCTATTCTCATAATCAAAGGATCCCCGAGCAGGCTCGGTAATACGCCAGGCCATGAAAGCGGCAATCAAGCCGGGAATGCCAACGATATAGAAAGCCCAACGCCAACCGAGTGTGTCAGCGACTCTTCCCCCCAGAGCAACACCGATGGCAGCCCCAATAAGTGTACCAATTGACCAGTATGAGAGTACACGCGCCCGTCGAGATCTAGAAAAAAAGTCACCAAGTAGGGAGAGTGAAGCGGGAGCATATCCTGCCTCGCCGATGCCGAGGATAGCTCGCATACTAAACAACTGGAACAGATTCTGAGCAAAGCCTGCCAGAGCGGTTGAGAGGCTCCAGATGCCAACGCAGAGTGCAACAAGGTTCTTGCGTACGCTCCGGTCTGCCCATACAGCCAGGGGGAGCGTAGCCATTGCATAAACGAGAAGAAACGATGAGATCAGCAGACCTCCCTGGAAGTCTGACATATTGAAATCGCTCTTGATGCTTGGCAAAACTGCTGAAAGTACATAACGGTCTGCATAATTGAGTATATTCACAATGAAGAGGACCGCGAAGGCGAATCCTGCCTGTCTTTTTGTCGGAGTAGTGAATATTTTGTTAGACCTTGCGGGTTTTGGGGTAACGGTCGTCATGGAAAACATTCTTCTTTCTCTATCGCGCAGTCATTTTAGCTTTATATTACAAGGGTGCAAGGTATGGAGGAATGATGAGAGAGGATACCACCGGCGAGTAACAGGGGTATCCTCTATGGTCTTCCCGATTCTTGACAAAGGATGGTAGAAGTGTATCTTTTGTTTTTTTCTCAATAACCCGTGCTCATTACTTTGCATATTATAAGCTGAGAGCTGCAAAACGTCAAAGGCACGATTCTTATAAGTTCACCACCGTCAAGCCGAAGATATCTCCTGCCGCGCTGATCTCTTGCAAGGCCCAGGGAGGGATGGGATCATCGACTGACACGATCATCAACGCAGTATCTGGCGGCTGTTGTGGGTCGCGTTGGCGGGGAGTACGTACAATAGGACCAACATCCATGTGACGTATGTTGACGTTGGCTTTTCCCAGGATAGTTCCTACACGACCGATCATCCCCGGTATATCGAGGTTGCGGCAGAAGAGGATGTAGCCCTGCGGCACGAATTCGGCCCAATAGCGACCAACGCGAACGATACGAGGCTCTCCGTGCATCACTGTTCCACTTAACACTTCCACATGTTCATCGCCGGAACCTGGCTTTCCAGCAAAGGAGGACGCGTAGCCATTGACATTTACCATGCGCAACGTAATCAGGTTGGCAAACTCAGCGGGGGTGGTGCTTTTCTGCTCGATTATCTCCAATCCCCACTGCTTTGCCAGGAGTGGCGCATTAATCATGTTGACATGCGCATCAGAGATCGACTCAAGCAGCCCTTTGATGAGTGCGGCTTGCAAAGGGCGCAGATCATAGGTGGCGATGTCGCCGCTGCAGGAAAACTCAATCTTATTCAGTGGGCCCGGTTGCAGTTGCGTGTACAGGCGCCCCATCTGTTCCACCAGACACATATAGGGTTGAAGCACTTGCAATGTTTCTGGCAGAATTAATGGCGCATTTACGGCTGCACGCGGGAAATTCCCATGCAGCACTGAGACGATCTGCTCGGCGACATCTGTAGCTACTCCTATCTGCGCCTCTTCCGTCGAAGCGCCAAGATGTGGCGTAGCGATTACACGCTCATGGGTCAGGAGCTGTTTCAATATGACATTATCGCGTATAGGCTCCTGGCTAAAGACATCGAGGGCAACACCAGCTAAACGGTTCTCATTGAGTGCATTGAGCAGTGCCTCTTCTTCGATCAGCCCCCCGCGAGCACAGTTGATAAGCCGCGCTCCTGGCTTGAGTAACTGTAGCTCGTGGACGCCAATCAGTCCTTTTGTGCCACTGGTTCCGCTGGTTAACGATGTATGCAGCGTGACAAAGTCTGCTTTTTTCAGTACTTCCTCCATGCTTGACATCGTTACCCCGAGCTTACGTGCGTGTTCTGGTGCGACGTAGGGGTCAAAGGCTATCACCTGCATCTCCAATCCCAGGGCACGACGCGCTACCTCTGTACCCACCTTTCCTAGCCCAATGATACCCAGCACCTTGTTGCGTACCTCGACACCGAGAAAGCGACTTTTTTCCCATTTGCCGGCTTTGATGCTGCTATTGGCAGCTGGAATCTGGCGAGCCAGGGCCATCAGCATGGTGATGGTATGTTCTGCCGCCGCGATAATATTGCCGGTAGGTGAGTTGACGACCATAATGCCCAGTCGTGTGGCAGCCTCAATGTCAATATTATCAACGCCGACTCCTGCGCGCCCTACGATCTTCAGGCGTGTGGCAGCCGCCAAGATATCCCCGGTTACCTGCGTCTCACTGCGCACAATGAGCGCATCGTACTCTCCGATGATGGCTTGCAGTATGTCGGGCTTCAATCCAGGACGCTCATCGATTTGCGCCTCGGGCAGTTCGTGGTGTAAAAGGTCAATGCCCTCTTTGGCGATACGATCGGTGATCAATATTTTCATAGCTTCTTCCACCTGACTCTGTGCCACTTGCATGTTGTACTGTTCCTCTCTCCTTGTCAACTTCCCCTAACCCCTGAAGCCAAACTCATGGAGTCGCTTTTCCACTGCGTCCATAGCCTCGACCAACTCAGCCTCCTCGAAGAAGCCGAGATGGCCTACACGGAATATCTTTCCATCCAGGTGTTCCTGCCCTCCGCCCAGGACAATGTGATCCTGCTCGCGCAGTATTTTGAGCAGTGCTTTCGTATTGATCCCTTCGGGGGCCAATACAGCAGTAACGGTGTTCGATGCATTCGCATGGTCGGCCAGCAACTTTAAACCCATTGTTCTGGCTCGATTGCGGACGTATTCACCGATGTACTGATGGCGCGCAAAGATGGCATCACGGCCTTCGGCCAGCATTATCTCGAGCGCCAGGTCCAGGGCATAGAAAATTGAGATGGGAGGTGTGGTTGGATGCTGGCCGATTTCCAGCTTTTTACGTGAACTGTCCCAATCAAAATAGAAGCGGGGCAACCTGGCCGACTTGCTCGCTTCCCACGCGCGAGGACTGGCGGCGATCATCATCAGACCGGGAGGTGTCATCCATCCTTTTTGTGAACCGGTGAACACAACATCGATATCCCAGGGGTCCATTTCAATGGGTACGCAGCCTAATGAACTGACGGCGTCGACGGCAATCAATGTATCGGGAGCAAGCTGTCGCACCAGCGAGGTCAGGGTTTGCACATCATTCATTACGCCGGTAGAGGTTTCATTATGAGTCATGAGCACGCCCCTGAAAGGTTTGAGCGTTTTCAGGCGTGTCTCAACGATGTCTGGATCAGCCGCTTGTCCCCACGGAAACTCGATGCGGGATACCTGTAGCCCATAGGCATCAGCAATATTTGCCAGCCGGTTGCCAAAGGACCCGATAGTGATGACCACGACATGATCGCCCGGTGAAAAGAGATTGGCAATAGTTGATTCCTGGCCGCCCGTGCCCGAGGCTGGGTACGTCAATACTGGTGAGGAGGTCTGGAAAAAGTACTGCAGGCGGGCAGTGACGCGGCGCATAATGGCGGCGAACTCTGGGCCACGATGGTTAATCATTGGCCGTGCCATTTCTGCCAGGATGACAGGGGGGACTGTCGTGGGACCGGGGATGCGCAGATTTTGTTGCGGGATAGAGGCTTGAGGTTCAACTTGTGGAATGGGTATAGCTTTTCGTTCTTGAATGGTCATGCGTTTCTCCATCTATGCTGATTTTACATACCGTCGCATAATCTGTGTAATCTGTGTAATCTTGTAGTTAAAAAAGAGCGGTGGATAACGGTGCTGTTATCCGCCGCACTGCTTGATAACTTTATTTCAGAGTATAGCATACTGGGGTGTGATGTCAAACTGAATAGCATTCAAAAAATGAGATTGACAATTCTCGCTCTCCATGCTATCCTAGTGAAGCCGTAGTTCAGGGGCGCTGTAAGCGCCGCGCTCGAATGTGGTGCTGCAAATAACACAGACCCCCAATGTGGGGAAGAGGTGAGAAAAACAAAGCATGACTGTCAAAATTCGTTTAAAACGCGTGGGTATGAAGAAGGCACCCAGCTATCGTGTAGTCGTTGCCGATTCGCGTTCTCCTCGCGACGGTCGAATAATTGAGAACCTTGGTTGGTACAATCCCATGGCTGACCCTTCTGTCATCAAGATTGATGAAGAGAAGACTTTGGGCTGGCTGAAGCATGGGGCGCAGCCGACAGATTCTGTGGCGCAACTTCTCAAGCGCACTGGAGTATTAGCGCGTTTTGAGCAGACGAAAGCTGCCGCTGTATCTGAAGCTGAATAATTTCACATGAATTAAGGGTTGGGTTGGAAATGCGTAAACTGGTTGAGTACATCGCTCAGTCACTCGTCGATGATCCATCTGCTGTACAGGTGCGCGAAGTGCGCAATGATCGAAACGCCCTTGTCCTGGAACTCCATGTTGCACCAGAAGATTTTGGGAAAGTGATTGGCCGCCAGGGGCGAGTCGCGAGGGCCATGCGTACACTGCTGAGAGCAGGCGGTGCGCGTGAAGGTCGGCATACCTCGTTAGAGATTTTGTAGAGGATATCACCTGTGCCAATACCGAATGAAACAGAATGGGCTACTGTTGGAAAAGTGGTAGCCCCTTTTGGCGTCCATGGCGAGCTCAAAATACTATCATTTACTGATATCCCCAATCGTTTCGCAGAACTTGAAACCATCCACCTTGGGCCTGACCACATCTGTTACCAGATCAAGAGCGCTCGTCCCTACAAAGGGGAGATGGTCGTGTTGAAATTAGCGGGTATTGAAGATGCCAACACTGCTGAGACTGTACGTAACCATGTACTGGCCATCCCAATTAGCCAACTGGCAAAGCTTCCACCAGATTCCTACTATCAGCATGATATTGTGGGATTACAGGTTGTTACCCTCGATGGACGTTCATTAGGAGAAGTAATAGATATCATAGAGACAGGTAGTAATGATGTCTATGTGATCAAAGCAGCGACAGGCGGAAAAGATATACTGATACCTGCGATCAAAGAAATTATCAAGCAGGTTGACCTAATCCGCAAGATGATGTATATTGAGCCTATAAAAGGTTTGTTGGACGACGATGAGACAACTACCGAAGATGAAGAGGAGGATGAGTAAACGGTAAAGACTGCAGATGATTGAAATAAAAGGACTATTCTCGGTGTTGTCATTGATAGGATTTGAAAAACCCCGATACGCCAATAAGCACAAAAGTGGAAGATGGCGATGAGGTTCATGAGAAAATTGTGGAAGTCCGATACTATAGTGAGCAGCAGCATTTTGTAGGGAGGTTAACTCATGGCTGACCGTACCCCAACTTTTGCCGACATATGTAGTGCGATAGCCGATGGTCGGATTGCCGCGACGATAGATGGCTCAACGTATCAAATCAATGCATATGAGCTACGTCGTTACCTCAGCAAGTTTCGTTCTTTGCCCGTTATTTCTACCGCAGTTGACCAGGATTCCTCTCCGGATCCCGATACGCATGACTGGTCTGTATCTGTTCAGACTTCCGTTGCCTAGGCCGTGGTGGCCGATTTTTTTTAGGATTTTTGTACAGAGAAGCAGTTGCGTGTAGAGTCAGCAAGAACTATAATAGAACCTAGAGGCAATCAGCGGCTAGATGACTTACTGACTATAGGTTGAAGGCTGAAAGTCTTAGCGAAACTGTGTGTGTACTGCACAGGCGTAGTCCAATAGCTATGCCTGGCGAGGTAGAAAGGTTGTTCATGGAACCACTTGATACTGATTTACAAGCTATGGTGCGAGAACCACGCCCAGCGGTTCCTGGTTCACGGCTGAACGCACTCCTTATTTTCCCTGCGCTTGGCGTACTTCTGATGCTGGTCTTTATTGCAGCGGCGATCTTCCAATTCGATATTTCCGCTTTTATAGACTCGTTAATGGTCCTGGTAACGCTGCTCTTTTTTGCGCTGGTGGCCATGCTTTTCTGGGCGCTGGCCCCTCGAGGAAACAACGCATAACTACTCTCATAGTTAGTAATGCTCTAGAGGAGCATGAGATATTGCAAACACATAGCCCGGGTCGCAAGTAAACTATCCTGCCGACCTGGGCTATGTGTTTGTCCACCTGTTGAGATTGGCTTCTAGTTGACCAAATAGCTGGCTGTTATTGCGGGACCATCACCCGTAACCGCTCGTTTGCCAGGCGAATATGCATTGGTGTCTGACCCCGAACCTCTCCATCCAGTGTCACATCCTGTGGATCAGCCCCGGTTGTAATGGTGATACTTTGTGCCTGGAGATGGTGAATGCCGGGGATACGACTTACATCAGCGGAATTGTGTTTGTTTGAGGGTTCTTCCTCATTTGGCTGAGGTGCTAAAGGCGGCTTTTGTAGGTCAAAAAATTGTGCGAGCTTCGTACTGAGACTTTTTGTTGCGATTTCCTCCAGGATAACAATATCCAGCAAGCGGTCATTCACTGTTGCGCCTGGAATGGATAATTGCCATGCTCCGCCAAATATAGGCGCATTGATCACGGCAACCTGAAGAGCGCGGTAATGAAGTGTCGTTTGCTCGATGCTCGTTGATTGCCCTGTAGCGATTTGCAGCTGGGTGGAATTGTTCGTATGCGGTAGTGCCAGGCCATCAAAGCGAATCTCGACGTCGAGCGCCTTGTGATTGCGCAGGACCTCTAAAGCCGCGAGGGGATAAGTAAAACGGCCATAATGCTGGCGGGTCACCACGTTGGTTGCCAAACGGGCGAACTCCACATTGAGACCAATGATCAGCGCGTGGGCGAAATAGCCGTGCTTGCGGGCGGAAACAAGTGAAAGGACTGGACCACCTGGAATTGGATTCGCTGCATGTGGGGCCTGTTCAGCTGGCTGAGCTATAGCAATATCAATTTCTTGCTCTTTGCCGGATGCAATAACCTGGGTTGCTTGTGAGAGGTCTAGAGGAAGATGTAAGGTGCGAGCAATATCATTAGATGTGCCAAGTGGCAGAATACCTAGAGGTAGGCCACTTTCGGCAATATGGGTGATAACCCCGCCGACCAGTCCGTCACCACCAGCTGCTATAGCGACATCGATGCCCATTGCGCGCCAGGAAGGTCCCTGGGCAGGTAGACCATCAAGCTCTGCAATAGAGATGACCTGGATGATATGAACGCCAGCTTGTTCAGCGTATGTCAGTGCATCTGATAGATATGCTGACCTTCCTGAGTGTGGACTGTGTACCACAATTGCATTACGTGCTGTAGCCAACTTTACGTTTCCTCCAGTCTGTGTGTCGTTCTTGAAATGATGATACATCTTACAACACAGCAGTCCAGAGTGAAAGATTATTGCTCTTAGTAGCATGGGCAAGTAGCATTTATCTAGACAGTGAACTACGAAAGCAGACATTATGTTATACTACGGTTAATCTGGTGCAGTACGGCATGGTCGGAGCGACCAAGCATGTCTATAAAATGAGGCTATAGTGACGGTGAGTAATAGCGGGCGCGATTATTGGGCAATATGGAAGCAGTTTGTCCTGCAGGGAGTGATGCAGGAGGACGTCTTGCCTCCTGCGCTTGTCCAGTCCTGGCGGCGGTGCGCAGCGCAAGGACTTGATCCCTATGGCGCCTCTTCCAGTATTGGGAGAGAAGATATGCGAGAACTACGGACAAATCGTGACCAGGAACAACTCAGTGCAGCGGCGGATATGCATTACTCGATACCGAAGCGCGAATAGTGGATATCGTTGGTGACGAGTCCATGATGAATGAGTTTGGACATCTTGGCCTGGCGATTGGAGTTTCCTGGCGCGAAGGGCAACAGGGCGCGAATGCTTTGGCCCTGGCCTTGCAAGAATCCTTCCCAATTCAGCTCGATGGAGCGATGCATTATTGCGCTTTACTCCATCCTTTGTATACCTCGGCTGCACCTGTGCATGATTTGTTGGGCCAGGCAATTGGCGTACTGGCCGTTGTTGGTCGTCATGAACACGGTCATCCTCATACGCTTGGTATGGTTACAGCGGCTGCACAGGCTATCAGCAATCAGCTCCAGATGCAGGTTTGGTTGAGCAACGCAAATAACCTACTTGCTGAAATGAAGACTATTCTACAGACATTACCCGAGGGAATTATGCTGTTACGTCACGATGGGGTTATCTCGCAGATGAACAGCCCTGCCGGGACTATGCTTGGTCTTACGCCAACAAAGGTTACAGGAAGGCGGTTACGCGACGTATTGCCAATACCTGCGGTACTGTCCAAGGCGTTGGATGCTCGTCAGTTGCTTTCCTATGAGGAAATCGTCTTTGATACCGTCCATGGTCGTGTTCCTTGCCTTTGTACATTGAAACCAATCACCAGCCATCGTCAAGAGACGGGCCTGGAAGATATTGTTGGATCAACGGGTTTGATGATTTCTGAATCGGTCGCTGCTGGCGGTTTCGTCTTGACACTGCGCAGTATTGAACGGGTACAGAAGCTGGTTCATCGTATGACTGGTGCACAGGCCCGCCTGACTTTTGCCAATGTGGTGGGTGAAAGTTCCGCGCTGAAAGAGGCGCTGCGCTTAGGACGAATGGCTTCTGGTAGTAACTCGACGGTGCTACTCCACGGCGAGACTGGCACGGGGAAAGAGATTTTCGCGCAGAGCATACATAACAGCAGTGGGCGGTCTCATGCACCATTTGTAGCCATCAATTGTGCAGCTATTCCACGCGAATTGATAAGCACGGAGCTCTTCGGTTACGAAGGGGGAGCCTTCACCGGTGCAGATCGACAAGGGCGTCCGGGGAAGTTTGAACAGGCGCACGGGGGAACACTTTTTCTTGACGAGATAGGCGATATGCCGCGTGATCTGCAAACAAGCCTGCTGCGTGCAATAGAGACGCGTACGATTGTACGGGTGGGAGGGCAGCGGGTGATCCCGGCTGATGTGCGTATCATCGCGGCGACGCATAAGGACCTGCGTGAAGAGTCACGGCTGGGGAACTTCCGCTCTGATTTGTATTATCGTTTGAATGTGTTAACCATTGAAATTCCTCCTCTACGGGAACGTATTGCCGATTTGCCTCTACTGGTCCAGCATTTTTTGCAACGACAAGGGAGCATACTTGGCCGTTTCCTGGCAATTTCTCCGGAGGCATTGGAAGCCCTGTCGCAGTATAACTGGCCAGGTAATGTGCGTGAACTTGAGAATACGTTGGAGCGCGTTACTTATCTGGCGACAAAGCCAACAATTACGATAGATGATCTCCCCATTGAAATCCGCCGTACGCCAGACGCTGCGATATATCATACAACGACGCTCGCTGAAGAAATGGCGGAGCCTATAAGAGCAGTCTCCAGCAGAACGGTGAAAGTTTTGAAGGATCACAGTATGAATGCCGAAGCGCAGGCGATTTTACAGGCCTGGGAATCGAGCAATGGAAATGTCGCGCGCGCCGCTGCTTTGCTCGGTATCAGCCGGACGACACTATGGCGGAAGATGGTGAAATACGAGCTGGCGAAAAATGGCCTCGCTAAATAACTGCCTCATGAAAGCGTAGAATGCGCTGTCCCCTCTCAGAGCGACCTTCCATTCACTATCAATGGCGATTTTGCTGATCGAAGCCTCTTCTTTTGTCACCCAACTATCTATCTTACCCAAATAATAGTTTCCTTAGCCTTTGTTGAGGGAGAAAAGAGTCCTCTCACGCTAATCAGGTCGTTTCAATTTTGAAACATATGGTGTTACATAGTTGCAACAATGCAATGTTTTTGTTTCATTATTGCAACTATGTAATGTAGAACATAGCAGTATCTGCTCTTCCACAGGAAGATCCGTGGGGAATTTTTTAACGGGAATATATGGATCAAGTGGCTTGATAGGCAGGTTGAAGCGTTTGAATTGGCCTCTTTATTGTTTTCGCCTGCCGACTTTGGCATGGATATTGCTGTATTAAGAACACAGGACGTCTTTCTAATGCATGTGTAATCTTTGAAAGGAGGTATTGAGAGAAGCGTTTGCTCGTGAGTATACGGGTGTTGACCTGGTATTTGTTACACGGAGTTTTCTTACTTCCCGCAGAGAAACACTAGTTGGCCATTCGAAAGGAGGTAGTCTGCCGTTACCGGCAGATTGCAGTAAAATGAATAAGACACCGACATTGCCCCAAAAGCTTATGGCTGAAATTTTAGGAACAGCCTTCCTCGTCTTCGTTGGCGCAGGCTCGATTACCACGACAAATTTTATCCTTGGTCCTAAGGGAGTATTTTCAATGGCTGACCTTGGTATAATTGCATTGGCGTTTGCTTTTGCCATTGCCGCCATGGTCTACACGATTGGACATATCTCCGGTTGTCACATTAACCCGGCGGTCACTATAGCGCTTGCTGTATCGAGACGCATCGGCTGGAGAGTGGCCGCTGCATATGTCGTTGCGCAGCTTATTGGCGGAATACTTGGGGCATTGGTCATGGCCCTGGCCTATGGTACTTCTGCTGCTGCCACCCTTGGGTATGGCGCAACCAATTTTAATGCCGCGACGACAGGGTAT
>VBHI01000406.1 GCA_005881495.1 Chloroflexota bacterium | reverse complement strand
AGACCTTTGGCGATCCCTGGTCACTGTTAATCATCCGTGATCTCGCCTACTTCGGGAAGAACACCTACGGGGAGTTTGTCGCGTCAGAAGAAGGGATGGCAACCAATGTTCTGGCCAGCCGCCTGGCTCGTCTGGAGCAAGCCGGCATTCTGGTGAAACAGCCCTCTCCTTCCGACAAGCGCAAAGAGGTGTATGCCCTGACGGAAAAAGGGCTGGATCTCATCCCGGTCCTGGTAGAAATGGCCAACTGGAGTGCCCAGTACGATCCCCACACCGCTGCCCCTGCCGCCTGGATCGCGCTGATGAAGGCCGACAAAGAGCAGATGATCCGCCTCATCCGCCAAACGGTGCAAAGCGGTGGCTCTGTTTTTTCAGGTCCAGACAGTCTCATCAGCAAATGCGTGTAGTGCTGCCTTCGTGTCATGTTTTCACATTGACAGCAACTCGTTCCTGAGCTATACTTCTTGTATCATAAACCGAGACGCTGTTTCTAAACGAGAAGAGAGAGTCGAAGAAGAAGTATGAACGAAGAAGCACCGATCATTTCAAGAGATTTCGACGCAAATACTGAACAGGATAGCCCTCTTGTGTTAGCACTGGATGACGTCTCTGCCACCCTGGAGCACGTAGGAGGCAAAGGGTCTTCACTGGCACGCCTGGCAGCAGCCGGTCTGCCGGTGCCTCCCGGTTTTCACATTACGACGACTGCCTACCGCCTGTTTGTTGCCAGGCATGGACTGCAAGAGCAGATTCTTGCAGCAGTCTCGATGGCCTCGCCCGATCAACCTGCAACGTGTGATGTGGCTGCACAGACGATTGCAGCGCTCTTTGCACAGCATCCCATGCCGGACGAGGTGGCTTCGGCGATCCGTCAGGCATACACCAGACTGGGTGGAGGTGACCTGCCGGTCGCCGTTCGTTCCTCTGCTACCGCTGAAGATCTTCCTGATCTCTCGTTTGCCGGTCAGCAGGAGACGTACCTGAACATGCACGGCGAAGCTCAGGTGCTCGACGCCGTGAAACGCTGCTGGGCTTCTCTCTGGACGGCGCGCGCGATCGGCTATCGTATCCGCAACCACATCGCGGCTGCATCGGTGAGCCTGGCCGTTGTGGTGCAGGAGTTGGTTCCTGCCGAGGCTGCTGGCATTCTGTTCACTGCCAATCCGGTGACCGGTGTACATGATCAGATCATGATCAATGCCGCCTGGGGACTGGGCGAAGCTATTGTCGGTGGGCTGGTGACTCCTGACACGGTTGTCGTCGACAAGAATAGTGGAGCCATTGTCACCTCTGAGATCAACGAGAAGGACGTGATGACCGTGCGCAAGCCCATCGGCACACTAGAAGAACCTGTCCCGGCAGATCGGCGGATGCAGGCTGTGCTCAGCCCTACCCAGGCAGGAGAGCTGGCCCGCCTCGGGGTGCGGATCGAGGAACTCTATGGACAACCTATGGATATCGAGTGGGTCCTCTCTGCTGATCGCTTCTTCATTGTCCAGGCACGTCCGATCACCACCTTGCACAACAAGAACCAGGGAATCGATGCGTGGAATGATAGTCTGACCGTTGATTGCCTGTGGACGAGAGGAAACGCTGGTGAGGCTGTTCCTGATGTGATGACGCCCTGCTCCTGGTCGCTCCTCCAAATCGTCATCGCCGATATGATGCCGACACTCTACATCGGAGGCTATTCGCCAATCGGCAACATCGGCGGACGCTTTTATATGAATCTGAGTCCGCTGATGACAATGGTTGCGGCAGCTGGCATGAATCGCAAGCGCCTCTTTGAGAGCATTGGCGATATCTTCGGACACGTCCCCGACGACCTGGAGATCCCGCTGCTTCCGGTGTCGCGCTGGATCGTGTTTCGAACGGTGTTACCAGCAACGCTGCGGAACAGGCGGCGGATACGCGGCAATGTAAAAAGGCTCCCGGCGTTCCTGGCCACGGCACCGGCACGCTGCGAAGAGCTGCTGAAGCGCATTAAGGCCGCATCCAGTCCCACGGACCTGACGAGGCTCTGGCAGGACGAGCTTTTACCATACCTTCATGAGTGTAACTACATGCTGGAGGCTGGCTCCAAGGGCGATGGTGGCGCTTTCATCAAGGTGCGAAATACGCTGCGGAAACTGGTGGGCGAGGCTGATACCAATACGCTGCTCCTGGCGACGGACTCCGGGACGAACCAGTTAGCCAGCCTGGGACCCCTGCAGGGCCTGACACAGTTGATGCGTGGCGAGATCGATCGTGCGACCTTTACCCGTCAGTACGGTCACCACAGCCCGCACTTGTTCGAGATCTCTTACCCACGCCCGGCCGAGGACCCGCATTGGATCGATCAGCAACTCGCCGGATTGCGCGAAGCGCCAACGGATATTATGACGCTGCTCGCCCGCCAGAAAGAGGCGCAGGAGGCTGCGTGGGACCGTTTCCAGCGCCGCTACCCACGCCAGGCAGCGAAGATGCGTGGCAAGATCGCCAGGACGAGAACATTAGCTTATGAGCGTGAGGCGACACGCTCTGAGCAGGCTCGCGTCTTGTGGCCGCTGAGGGCCTTTGTCCTGCGGGCGGGTGAGCTGACCGGGTATGGCGAAAAGCTCTTTTTCCTCTCGATAGAAGAGATTCTGGCCCTGCTCAAAGGCGACGACACCGCTCTCGCTTCTGTTCCAGAGCGCCAGGCAATCTACGCTGGCTATTGTGCGCTGCCGTCTTACCCTGTATTGATCCGCGGACACTTCGATCCTTTTCAGTGGGCTGCAAACCCACAGCGACGCAGCGATGTGTTCGATGCAAGCGGCAAGAGTATCCCCTCCGGCGATGCGATTACCGGTTTTCCTGGTGCGCCCGGCACCGTCGAGGGTCGTGCGCGAGTGGTCCTCACCACCGATGTGGGTGCGCCGCTCTCACACGCGGCTATCGTTGCGCGCGAGCTGGGCATCCCCGCAGTGGTTGGCTGCGGCAACGCGACGATGCGCCTGCATACCGGCGACTGGCTGCGCGTCAACGGCGAGCTGGGCACGGTCGAGATCATACGAGTCGCTCAAGCGGTACAGCCTCTGGCTTGAGATGAAGAGCAGGGACATGTCTTCCTCAGAAACACGGAGTGAGCCCTATCAACGCCGGGTGTTGCTCTTTGCTGCAACCCGTCCCATCGTGCCTCATCCGCCTCCTCGGCTCTCGCGGATGAGCCGTCTACCGTTGGCATTGACATTGAAGGGAGTATCCATCATGCAAGAGGCTGCGCTGTCGCCGCTTGCCACCTGGCAAAACTTTTACGTCATCATCGGCTCCGCTGCGGCGACGCTGACGGGCTTGATGTTCGTGGTGATTACCTTGATCGCGGGGAGGCGGGTGCGAGTGTCGTCGCCGAGTGACGGGATTGCGACCTTCAGCACACCAAACGTTGTGCATTTTGGCGCCGCACTCCTGATCGCCGCGACTCTCAGTGCGCCGTGGCAGGCGCTCTGGCATGCTGGCCTGCTGCTCGGCCTTTCGGGTCTCGGGGGGGTGACCTACGTCATCATCGTGCTCCGGCGGGCACGCCGCCTGACGACGGCGTATCAACCGGTGCTGGAAGACTGGCTGTGGCATACGGTCTTGCCGCTGGTCTCCTACACCGCCCTTGTCGTCGCGGCGATCGTGCTCCCAGGCCATCCGGCGCCGGCACTGTTCGTCATCGCTGCGGGAACGGTGCTGCTGCTGTTCATCGGCATCCACAATGCGTGGGATAACGTGACCTACACTGCCATCGAACTCTCCCGGCCCCAGAACAAGAGCCAGGACTAGCAGGGATCTTGCGCCGGTTCTCTGACGTTGGTCAAGTTCCCTCCATCCAAGGTCAGAGGCTGACCCGACTTGCGCAAAGCAGCCCCAAAACGGCGACGCAGCTTGCGCGCGAATTTCCGATCACTCGGCAAGGGATCATGTAGCATCTTGATAGGCTTTCCCATGCAGGATTGGTGCAGGTGCAGACGAAAGGACGCGAGAAACGATACGTGTTCAATCCGGAATCACTCCAGGCTGCCAGCTCGTGGATTGAGACGATTGACAAGCAGTAGGACGAGCGTTTGCAGCAGTTAAAGAATCTCGTTGAAGACAACAACGTATAGCAAGATCGAGTTGCCATCAGCAACTGATCCTTTGAAAGGAACACATCGATGAACCATCTCCAACTCACGCAGATGCCATGTGCAAAAGCGGAAATGCTGAACTTCACCCTAACAAAACATTTGCTTCCATCAGTATAATAAGTATAGAGCCACACCCATAAGGAGGCCTACCCATGACCAGGTCCACCTCAAAAAGAAATCTACGAATTGGACTTATACCTGACCCGCTTCCTCGCCCTGACAGCGCATCAACTCACCAAAAAATATTGCCGAGCAACTTTCTTCCTATTCCCCCCATAATAGCGAGCGTCGACCAGGTAAGCCCATCAATTTCAAAAACATTACCGAGCAATTTACTCGCTATTTCTATCAAAATAGCGAGCATCCACCCTGGCAGCTCACTCCCCCGCTTAACAACCACAACACAGCACTGGAAGCCACGCCGTAGGGGCGACCCTTGGGTCGCCCAGGAAGAAACTCGACCAGCCAACGCGCTCGCCCCGGCCCGCCACGTCCCTACAGGATTATCTATGAGGAGGTACCATGACAAGCGAACATTTAGTGCTCGGTGGGAAACGAGTTCCCGCCGCAGAGGGCAAGACATTTAGCGTGATTGAGCCGGGGACAGGCTTCCCCTTTGCT
>VBHI01000404.1 GCA_005881495.1 Chloroflexota bacterium | reverse complement strand
ACAATTGTTTGCTACAAGGTAGGGACGGCGGACAATGACCTGGCGGATGATCCTCTCTACGGCGTTGACAATACCCGTGTGACCTCTACCTGGCGCGATCCTGTTCTTGCGCGTCCAGAGAATGCTTTGATCGGCATTATGGAAACAGATGTTATAGATGGGCGACCAGGCTTTCCCTGGCGGCTGAGTT
The DNA here is from genome assembly GCA_005881495.1 of Chloroflexota bacterium. Next base: position 3,012 of record VBHI01000404.1, on the reverse strand, counting down.
CTCAGGCACATTCACGGCTTTTAGACGGAACTGGTCTACAACCAGGGCAAAAATACGGTTGTGATCTGGTGGGCTTTGCATACGATCGTATCTTTGCGAACGGTGCTTCGCCTGCGAGATTACAGGTACTTGGTATCTCACCTACGATAAATGCCAGGAGGATGCCTGATGTTAGCAACACTACTTACTACATCGCGCCATCAGGTGCGATGGTCTTTGCCACGGGTTCTCTCTATTGGACCGCTGGCCTCGACAATTATCGATTTCAACCTCGTATAGACCCTTCCTGCCCTCAGCAGAGTCTCGTGGTGCCTGGCTTACAAAAGTTGATGGCTCATGTCATGGATGCATTGGTGGTAGGTCATCCCTCACTTTAGCTAACATCCACGGCAAATAGCAATTACAAAGAAGGGAGATGTGGCTCATGTTTAAGCAGATAGCAACAATCGTTGCTGCATGCTTCTACTACAGTGGGCTGGTGAGACTTGCACGCTGGTGGACACAACGCCGGGGACAATGCCTGGTTATCCTCAATTACCATTGTGCGACTGTGGAGGACCTGCGCCGCCATTTGCTCTACCTGAAGCGCCACTATCGGATTCTGCATTTAGAGGCTGCGTTGGAAGGACTCTATATGCCGTATAAGCAGGAGAAAAAGGTGTGCGACCGACGCACGCCACTAGTGCTGACATTTGATGATGGATATCACGATAACTATACTCACGGCTTTGCCCTTGCATGTAAATTGCAGATTCCTATCACAATCTTTCTCATTCCTGGCTACGTGGAGAGCGGTGATTATTTCTGGTGGCGAGAGGGCGAACGCCTCGCGTATCGTGCACAGGTGGATGAGGCAACGATTGAAGGACGTATCTATCAACTGAGCCAACCGGAGGAGCGGAATGCATTAGCCCAGGCAATCGATGCTCATCTGCGCCATGCACAATCGGTTGCTGAACGTGAAGCGTTTCTACTGACTGCCCGCAAATTACTGGGGGTGCCTTCATCTGTAGTTCCTGAAGAGGAACTTACTTCACCGCTCAATTGGCCTCAGGTACACAAGATGGAGGAGAGCGGTTGGGTCTCGTTTGGTGCGCACACTATGCATCATCCGATTCTGGCATATCTGACCGATCCGACTGAGGTGCAGTTTGAGGTAGGAGAATGTCGCACAATACTCGAGCAGCAACTAGGGCATCCGGTGCGTACTTTTGCCTATCCTGTTGGGCAGCCCCAGCACATTGGAAAGGACGCACTCCGTGCCGTGCAAGAAGCAGGGTATGATTGGGCAGTGACAACTATATATGGCATCAATAGCCCACGAAGCGATCCGTATCTACTTCGGCGTATCGAGGTGGATGTAAGTCAACATTGGCTGGTGGTGGCAGCAAAGTCAGCTGGCTTGTGGAGCTTTTTCTTCCACTTGAGAGATAAACTACGAAAAACTTATAACTTGAAGTAGTGCGAGATGATCAAATCCTCTATAGCAGAATCTGGAGCTAAGTTGTGAAAAGCAGAAATGAATACGCGACTCAAGTTGAACAAGGAAAACGATTTGAGTTTGGTCAAAACTGGAGTCGGTTTCTTACAGTACTGGATGATAAACGCATTGCTATAGTGGAGCAGTCCCTTAAGGAAATGCTTGAGGTTGTTGATCTGATTGGCAAACGCTTTGTAGATGTCGGTTCGGGAAGCGGACTTAGCAGCCTGGCAGCGCGGTGCCTTGGCGCATCTGTCCATTCTTTCGATTATGATCCTCAATCGGTTGCCTGCACCGTTGAACTCAAAAGGCGTTACTTCCCTCAAGACACTAACTGGACAATTGAAGAAGGCTCTGCGTTAGACGCAGAGTACCTGGCATCTTTAGGACAGTTTGATATCGTTTATGCCTGGGGTGTACTTCATCACACAGGTGCTATGTGGCAGGCGTTAGAGAATATAAGTTTAATGGTTGCTTCTGGCGGACGATTGTTTATTTCTATTTACAACGACCAGGGCAGAGCTACTCGATACTGGAAAATAGTCAAGGGAACGTATAATCGGCTACCAGGTGGTTTGAAGTTCCTCGTCTTGTGGCCTGTATTTGTAGTCCTGTGGGGTCGACCTATGTTGCGGGATTTCTTGCGTGGCAGACCATTCCATGACTGGCGAAACTATAGTAATAAACGAGGTATGTCGGCATGGAGAGATGTGGTGGACTGGGCCGGAGGATATCCTTTTGAGGTAGCCAAGCCTGAAGAGATCTTCGATTTTTACCGCAAAAAAGGATTCACATTGCTCAAGCTAAAAACTTGCGCGGGTAGCCATGGTTGCAATGAGTACGTTTTTATTAAGCAATGACTTGCTCTGGCAAGCAAACTCAAAAGTGCTTCTGTGTTGAGATGATGGTGCAAAAGTCGCGCCCTGGTATACATCCTTGCCCTTCCTGCAGGACATATTGTTCCCGTTAGCGCAATTGTCCCATACCCACTGATGTGTTAGACCAGTGCTACAGGAGCAAACTTATGAGTATTGCACTGACGGTTTTTAACAGAGCCATAGATCGTGGGCCTGCATATGGTACGAGGAAATGCGCAAATCTAGTATTGATAGCAAGCGAACACTATCAAAATTATAGACTACCCCAATAGAGGTTTCCTAAGTAGGTCCATGAGCCGAGGAGTAACGAGCCCAACATGCAAATGAGAAATACACAACCATCTTCCAAGCGCTTGTCTGTCATTGGTCTCCTTTTCCTTGTGCTTCTTCTAACTGCCCTTTGCCTGACTGTCGTTCTCTCTCAACAGACCCAAGAACTGCATCAAAGAGCAGCAGGAAATACATTTTTTGCCTCACCTGGTGATAATCTTATGCAGAAGGTAAGTAGTTTGCGACCTGGGGATACACTTATCCTCAAAGATGGGACGTATTATATGACTAATACTACGCCAGGGTTACAGGTACAAGGAGTATTTGGGACAGCAGCGGCACCGATTACCATTAAAGCAGCAAATGATGGGAAAGCAATTATTG
>VBHI01000403.1 GCA_005881495.1 Chloroflexota bacterium | reverse complement strand
TAAGATGCGCCTGAGACGCTAAGATGCGCCTGAGACGCTCTGAATTGTCAACACCCGCCAGTAACGAGCGCATGATTGAGAAGGCTGCCGCCAGCAGCGCCGACCTGGTGTTTCTCGACATGGAAGATTCCGTTGCTCCCAATGAGAAGGTCGGAGCGAGGGCAAAGGTCATCCATGCGCTCAAAACACTGGATTGGGGGAAGAAAACACGGGCTGTGCGCGTCAACGATCTGGAAACTGAGTACGCCTACCAGGATATCATCACTATCGTTGAAGAGGCTGGCGAGTATTTTGACATCATCATAGTCCCCAAAGTAAAGTCGGCAAGGGATGTCTGGTGGGTCGATGTATTGCTCACGCAAATAGAGAAGCGCCTGAAACGAACGCAGCGCACCGGTATCGAAGTGCTCATTGAAGAAGTAGAGGCTATGATAAACGTGGAAGAGATAGCGCGTTCAAGCTCGCGTTTGGAGGCGCTCATTTTTGGCCCGGCTGACTATAGCGCATCGCAAGGTATGGACAACAGGATTGTTGAAGGGCATTTTGATGCCTATCCTGGCGACCCATGGCACTACGCGCGAAACAAGATCGCCATCGCCGCTCGTGCTGCGGGCATCGATGCAATAGATGGCGCCTTTCCAGATTACAAAAACCTCGACGGCTATCGTAGGGAGTGTACGCGTTCAAAGACGCTGGGCTTTGTGGGGAAATGGGCCATTCACCCGGGGCAGATCGACGTCGCCAACCAGGTCTACGCACCATCGCAAGAAGAGGTCGATTACGCTCGCAAGCTGGATGCGCTGTACAGGGAGGCGCAGGAGAAAGGGTTGGGCGCGGTCGTGTTCGAAGGAAGGATGATCGACATGGCGCTTGTGAGGAACGCAAGGAATGTTATAGAGAAGGCGGAGATGATTGGGAAGTGAGCCGCTTTTCTCATGCAGCAGGGCCTATGGTAATCGTTACAATTGCCATAGGCCCTGCTGCGTAAACCTTCCATTAAAACGGTATATTGCTTTCATCCCTCCTGGATGGAGGGATGGATTGCACATTTAGTGCCCATTCGCCGCGGTATTTGCACGTTTGAGCAGTGCGTGGCCATTCGCGGTGAGTTGCTGTAGATGCTGGTTGCTTAAGAGCGAAGCATTATTGTGGCCTCCGCCAAACTCCGCAGCCTCCAGTACAGCGATAATCTGTCCTGCCAGGGCATCCCGCGCGACGTTCAAAGACCGCAACAGGTTTTCCAGGCTTGTGTAGGTACTGTCATTGGGCGCGTTACTCTCCAATGCTTTCGTAGATATTTGCAGCGTTGACAGCCCGAAATCGCCAACAGGTGCATTGATTTGCTTGTACACCTGCGCCAACTGCGTGAAGAAAGCGCGATTATGCCGAATCACTCCGGGTAACGCGGAATCGTTGATTGCCTCGAAGAGCACCCGCCCGTCATGGCTGTAGTCGTCCTTCAAGCCCAGTAGTTCTAGCATTGTTGGACGGATATCAGTATGATCCGACCAGACGCTGTTATTGACGCCCAATTGCTGCACACCTGGTCCTACCATGCCCAGCCAGGTAGTGTTGATGTCTGGTGACACAGTACCATGGTTCCAGGCAAATTTAGGAACCACCGTGACACACGCTAAAGTGCAGTTGGGGGCTCCCGCGAACAGGAAGTAATTGGGGTCGGCAAACATGGTAAAGGTCGGAGTTCGCGCGGGATCGGCTGTGACCATGTGCAGTAACTTCATCTCCACAGGGTCGGCCAGGTATTTAGTAAGCGTATCGGTGTTGCCTGTAATCGGATTAGCAGCCGTCAGATTCCCCACACCGCGTTCAAAGGTACGCGTTACAGTGTCAGTTCGCGCCGGGTTGCCGGTGATATAAACAGTCGGAGCCGAGTCCGAGTGGACGTTGAATGGAGTTGTGATGCCCTGTTGTGTAGCCAGCAAACCGGCCATATTCGCGTTGATCTCACCGATCTGGCTATAGGTGCAGGGTGTGGTTACGCCATCGCACCCTGTTGGACTGGGCGGACCACCCACGAAGTGATCCCCTTCATCGGCGGTGAAGACGAAGAGTGTGTTGCTCTGGTTGATACCATCACTTGCCAGACGACTAAAGAATGTGCCGAAGGCCTGGTCATAAGAGTGGAGCGCCGCGACGTAGCCAGCCGAACCAGGACCATAGGCGGGTCCATTGGGATGCGCGTCGTGTGCATCGGAGATATAGGCGTAGGTGACAGGAACGCCATGTTCCTGCATCGCCGCCACATACGAGAGCGAGACTGCCGCGGACATGCCATCAAAGCCAGGGAAGCCGACGTGACCAGTGGTATCCTGGATGACATTGCCGTTGAGGTCAGTTAGAGGTCCATTCGGGCTGATGATGGGCGCAACATACTTGTGGCCGAAGAGGCCATTGTACCCGCTGTACCCGCCGGGTTCATTGGGCAGCCGGTCTGGCTCACCAGTATTGGAGGGGGAGCAGGTCGGATTGTTTTGCGCGCAATGGATGCCGATTCCGACGAAATCGGCGAATGCCTGACCCGGATTCGAAGCGACCTCTTGTGCCTGTGGTGAGTTTGGGCCGAATACGGTGGGAATATCTATTGCTATATTTTCCAGTATGGTATTCGCCGTGGCAACCGAGCCAACATTGCAGCCCGCGCGGGTATATGGCACCCAGGGGGCCGGTGCGTTCTGACCCGAGGCTGTCAGCATATTGTATTTTGTATCGGTCGGCGACGATGTGGTCGGGTCGAAAAGAGGGGCAGTCCAGTAGGCGAAAGATACACCGAGGTTGCTCGTCCCGTTGTGTGGTGATTGGTGAGCAGTACGCCGTTGCTCTTAATAAAGTTGAGCAGGTTTGGCATCTGCTCAAGGTCCGACGGAACGTTTGGGTTATCACGAGTAAAGTGTGTGTTGTCGAACTGGATATAGATAACGTGTTGAGTTTTACCGCCGGCTGAATTAAGTTGACAGGCGTTCCCGTTCCCTGCCGCGTGAGTCGTCCTGGAGGTGTATCCGGCAAAACCGAGAAGCATGACCAGGACGGCGGCCATGGTAGCAATACGAGTGATAGGGTTCCGCCAGTGTCGTTTTGTACGATTCATAGTATCTTCTCCCCGAGATAACTAAAAGCGGACGTAAAAGTGTACATACGGTACAGAATGGCAAGAAAAGTTCTACCGTTGGCATGGGGGTTTACAATTGCAAGTATGCCATACAATCATTATTAACGTGTAAAACAATCATTAATAACGTGTAAACACATCAAATTCGTAGGTGAAACGCGAATTTCAGGACGTGCCTGCATCATCCGAAGACAAGGGGCCGCTGCTTTTTCCTGCTGTTTTCCTGTTTTCAAAAATTCCACTGGATTTTCAGCGTTGGCAGAGTAGTCGCGGCTGATCGTTCGACTACTGCCCTTCATGCAGGTCAATGGAACCTGTATTGGTTTTCAGAGTCATCGTAGTGCCAGCACCGTTGCCCACATCTCCATGAGCATCACTGCCCGAAAAATCGTGATCCCTCACCTGTACCCCACTGAAATCACTATCGATTGAACCCGTGTTGGTTGTCGCATCTACATGGAAGGACGAGTTAGCTGGAAGAGTCACGTCAACCGAGCCAGTATCGGTTGAAAACTGGTAATTTCCGCCTGGAGCGATGGAGCCATCAAAAGTGATAGAACCTGTATTAGACTGCAAGGTTGATTGCCCGCTCAAGGCGTCCTGGTTTGCCGTAATCGAACCCGTGGCGGTGGACAATGACATGGTTCCGCTCACCCCGCTGACATCGATGGTACCTGTTTCAGTGTGGATCTGCAGGTTGGCATTGGCAGGGACGGTGACGTTTAAATCGACGTTATTGGAACCGAAAGACATGAAGTTATTACTTTGGTTCTGGACGGTCGCGTTGATGGTGTTGCCATCCTGGCTGGACTGTACAGCGGGAGCAGTGCCGCCAAACGCCTGAAAATGTTTGGTTGCCTGTACAGTAACCTGGCTATTCGCGCCGCCCGTGTGAATAGTAACCGTGCCATTATCGTCGTTTAACACCAGCGTTGGCAGTGCAGAGACCGTGTATGTGTGAGTCTCACTACTTGTGTTGATGATACTCCTCAGACCGGCCTGTAATCCGGAACCAAGTAATGCGATGATCACCAATGCGCAAATGATCCATAACCAGGGCCTGCGCCGCCTGGGGATGGGTTGAATTTTTTCGCGTGGATCAATAATTCCTGGCTGCGGACCGTACCCCTGCTGTTCACGCGGGTCGGTATTGACATATTGCTGCGACGGTCGCCACTCCTGTTCGTCAAACTGCTGGTTTTCCATCTTGCGCTCCTTGATTGGGTAGATTTCCCCGGGGGCCGATTAACATGCTAAAGGTATATACGTTGTTGATTACAAAATGCTCTAGAAATGTTCAATCTCGTAATAGAAAAAGGGGTTCTCGATGGCGAACCCCATGAGAACCCCTTTCCCATAACGACGTTCCGACTAGCTGATCGTCTCTCCAGGCTTCATCGCGATAACTTCAACGTCGTTCAGGCCGAGGCTGCTCAGGGCATCCTGCAACTGGGCAGGTGTTCCGACCAGGACTGGGAATGTGCCGTAGTGCATGGGAATGACGTGCTTGACGCCGAGCATGCGCACGGCAACGGCGGCCTCGCGTGGGCCCATTGTGTAGAAGTCCCCGATGGGCAACATGGCTACGTCGGGCTTGTGCAATTCGCCGATGAGCTGCATGTCGCTGAAGGCGCAGGTGTCACCGGCATGATAGATTTTGAGGCCGTTCTCAAGTTCGAGGACGAAGCCAGCGGCATCGCCGCCGTAGGTTCCGTCCTCGGTGCCGGAGGTGTGGATGGCGTGGGTCATGGTGAACTTGATGCCCTGGGCACTGGAGGTACCCCCCTTGTTCATGCCGATGGTGTTCTTGACACCCTTGGAGCCGAGCCAGCCAGCCAGTTCCACGATGGCAACGCAGGTTGGATTTGTGGCCTTTGCAATGCTCGCGGCGTCGCCAATGTGGTCGCTGTGGCCGTGTGTGACGAACATCAGATCGACCTTGTCGACCTTCTTGAGATTCTTGGGGCAGGCGGGATTGTGCTGCGTCCAGGGGTCGATCAGGATGATCTTGCCCTGTGGTGAGATGATTCTGAAGGTAGCATGTCCGAACCACGTGATTTGTGCGCCATTGAGTTGCATGTCGAATTCCTCCTTGAAATGTGTTCACAACGTGAAATGTAGTGGCACCTCTTGCGGCTGCCAGATTAGCCTGGCATACCCGATGGCAGCCCCAAGAAACTGGGGCTGTTTTCTTTTCTATTCTATATAATAGAGAAGATCACGGCAACTACCTACATTCCGCATGCCAATGAAATGGCTCTACTATAGCTCATGGTTCGGTCATTTTTTAAGGAGTTTGAAAGAATTGGCTCCATGAAATGCATGTTCTGAACGTAAAAACGAGAAATGTGTCTCATTTCGACAGGCCGTGCATTCACTTGGTCCAAGCCATTGTGACCAAGTGGGGAATGAGCACCATTTTATTGGCGTTTTTAGCCCCGAAGTGGGGAATACAATTCATTTTTTGCTCCAAAAAACGACCGAACCATGAGTAACAGTGGGACCCAATTGGATTAGCCAAAACAACTACTGGCAGGCCTATTTATTACCGCCAACGGCCCAGAAAGCCCCGCCCTTTCAAGGCGGGGATGAATGGGCCTACCTTATGGGGCGTGATGGGTTGGGTGCTCTCTTGCCCTTTGACATCTGTTCTACTTTGTGCGATAATGCACACATGCGTAAAATGTTTCAGTATCGTCTCTTTCCGCATAAGAAACAAGTCCAGAAGCTCAACGAGACGCTTGAAGAGTGTCGTTGGCTTTATAACCATCTGCTCGGAACGCGCAAAACCGCCTATGAAGAACGAGGGGAAAGTCTTTCGCTCTATCAGCAGCAAGAAACCTTCTCGATACTGAAAACGGAACGGTCCTCGCTGAAAG
>VBHI01000402.1 GCA_005881495.1 Chloroflexota bacterium | reverse complement strand
TGGAGAGAGATCGCCAGGGGTGGCCCGGTTTCCCAGCAACGGGTAGAGCAGATCGCCTCTGCCCTAGACCTTCCGCAGCAGACCGCCCGCGAGGTGCTCCACAAGATGTGCGAACGGGATGGAGATGGCAACGTGGTGGGGATCGCCGGGCTGTCACAGAACCAACATCCCCACCGCTTTACCCTCAATGGCATAAGACTTTCCACGTGGTGCGCGTTGGACTCCCTGTTTCTCCCCGTGATGCTCCAGCAGACCGCCCTTGTCTCGTCCCCGTGCCCGACCACAGGAGAGACCATCAGGCTGACCATCACGCCGGAGGGCGTGACGAGCTACCAGCCCGCCAGCACCGTCATTTCCATCGTGATCCCACAGCCGACCAAGAATGGGCTGGAGTCGGTCGAGGAGATCTGGATGACGTTCTGCCACCACATTCACTTCTTTTCCTCGCCACAGGCGGCGCAGGAGTGGTTTGCCGCACGGGAGCAGGAGATCGCCATCCTCTCTATCGAGGAAGCCTTTGAACTGGGTCGGCTGACTCTGAGCGAGGTCTTGCGGCACATCTAGGGCTAGCGGGGGCACGTTCTTGCGCTCTTTGCGCAAGGTCCGCCGACAGCCGACGTGCAAGTACTGGGTCGATGCATTGGCCGGTGCCTGCACAGGAAGTGATGGGTTATCGCTTGGAGCGTTTGGGGGCAGGAGCGGCTCCGGTGTCATCATACCGTTCATTGGAGAAAGGCACGAATATGATACAACGACGATTCTGGATGCGTGGGGGCGGAAGTGCTCTTGCAGCTCTTTCAGCCCTTTTTACCACACTGTGCTGTTTAGGGTTTCCGGCTCTGGTCGGATTCCTCTCTGCCTTGGGGACAGGGTTTTTACTCACTGATCGCTACCTGGAGCCGCTCCTGGCCACAACGCTCCTGCTCACATTGTTGATCGCCGGGCTCCATCTGCGCCAGCATCATCAGGTTGGACCTTTCATCCTCTCACTTGTTGCTAGCGGAAGTGTGTTCTTCGCCATCTACGGCATCGGGTTGCTCCCACATGCTGCGGGCGGCGATCACATGGCTGATGCCATGGCTGCCCCACCCACCTGGAGCTTAGTCCTGGCCTATGGAGCGATCCTCGTACTCCTAGGCGCGCAGGTCTGGGATCTCTGGCTTTTCCGCCGGTGCGTGCGCTCCTCTCTTGTCTCAACTGAGACAGGAAAGGAAGGTGTTTAAGGAGTAGGGAATGACTTCCATGAAAAACGACGTGTATGACTTACTGATCCTCGGCAGTGGCTCGACGGCCTTCGCTGCCGCCATTCATGCACAAGACCTGGGTAAAACGGCGGTGATGACCGAGGGGCGCACCCTCGGCGGCACCTGTGTCAACCGGGGCTGCCTGCCCTCCAAGAACCTGATCGAGGCGGCCCGTCTCGTCTACGATGCCGCCCATCCCCGCTACCCGGGTCTCACGCCTGCGCGTCTCGGCGTGGATTTTCCGGCGCTCATTGCTCAGAAGGATGAGGTGATCCGTGAGTACCGTGACCAGCACTACGCCAGTCTCCTTGGTGACGCCAACGAAACTGGTCAGCCTTCCATTGAGCTGGTGCCTGGACGAGCGGTGCTGATCGATCCGCACACCGCCCGTGTGACGGCTTCCAATGGGGAGGTGCGCCAACTTGTCGGTGACCAGGTGCTCATACGAGTGATCTGCTCACCAACCAGGAGAACCTGGAACTGACCGAACTCCCCCGCTCGCTGCTCATCCTGGGCGGTGGCTACATTGCCCTTGAACTGGGCCAGATGTTTGCTCGCTTTGGCAGCCAGGTGACTATCGTCACACGCGGACCGAGCATCCTGTCGGGCTACGAGCCAGAAATCGCCGGGAGCCTGACTGAGATTCTCCGTGAGGAGGGCTTGCGGATCGTCACCGGGGCACAGGCGCGTTCCGTGCGTCATGAAGGAGACGGGGTGGCACTGGTCGTAAAGCTCCATGGCAGCAGTCGGACCTTCACCGCGGAACAGCTCCTGGTGGCCACGATGCGACGCCCGAATACCCAGGACATCGGGCTTGAGCGGGTAGGTGTCACGCTCGATGGGACTGGAGCCGTACGCGTTGATCCGCATCTGCGTACCAACATGGCCCACATTTGGGCGGCCGGTGACGTCATCGGGCGCGAGACCGAGAGCCAGATGGCCACCCCCGTGGGCGCTCATGACGGCAAGCTCGCCGCCCACAATGCCCTCTCCGGGGAGTCGCTGCAAAAGGTCGATCACACGGTCATCCCGCGTACCATCTTCACCGATCCCCAGGTGGCCGTCGTGGGGTTGACCGACGAGGAGGCCAATGCACGTGGGATCACGTGCCGGTGCAACACCATCCCCATGAGTGCAGTGCCGCGAGCCGGAGCCATTCGTGACACGCGCGGCGTGATCAAAATGGTGCTGGACCGAACGAGTCGGCGAGTGGTTGGGGTCTCCATGCTCGGTGTGAACGCCGGAGAAGTGATCCACGAGGCAGCAATGGCGCTGCGTTTCGGGGCCACCACGGACGATTTCATCGACCTGATCCATGTCTACCCGACGATGGCCGAGGCGCTCAAGATCGTCGCCATCTCGTTTACGAAGGATGTCAATCGGCTGAGTTGCTGCGCCAGCTGAGCTGGCGCGAACAGCCCGGCGTGGTCATTTTCTCTGCACTGCTGCTCGCTACGCGAAGAAGAGGCAAACACCGAAAGAAAGGAAACCCATGAAGCAGTCTTCCCTTGACACACTGGCCACTCGTTTGGCAGCGCAACTCGACTGTACACAGGACGTTGCCTGTCGGCAGATTATGCAGGCCATGGCCGAGACTGGACAGCCTCTCGCGCCAGTTCATCTGGCCAGGTGTTTGCAAATGAGCCAGGAGAATCTTGCGGCGCATCTGGCCAGCGTCCCGGATACCGAGTTTGACACACAGGGGAACATCGTGGGCTGGGGGATCACGCTCCTGCCTACCCAGCATCGGTTTCTGCTGAAAAGGCATCCCCTCTTTACCTGGTGTGCCTTTGATACGGTGCTGTTTCCGCCCTTGTTGCAGGTCGAAGCACAGGTGCAATCTGTCTGCGAGGCGTCCGGCCAGCCCATTACGTTTGTCGCCACCCCGGAAGGCATTGCGGACCTGCTCCCGGCAACGAGTGTGTTGTCACTCATCCTGCCCGCCGAGCGGTATGACTGTGTCCGAGGAACCTTTTGTCAGCAGTCGCTCTTTTTCCAGTCAGAAGAGGCCGCCTCGCCCTGGCTGGCGTTGCACCCCGAAGCGGTACTCCTCTCGCTTGAAGAAGCTGCTATTGTTGGACAAACCGTCGCCAGGATGTGACCTGATCTTGCCCCAGTATTGTAGAGCTGAGAAACTCTTTTGAAAAAGTCATAGAGGAGTCAACTACCCCTTCTTCGCCCTACCAAGATACCGTTCAAACAGCAAATCCAAAAACGTTTTCGCGAACTCCGGGTCGTCGTTCACATGTTTGTAGAACTTGAAGTGACCGTCGATCATGTCCTGGAGCAGGTCATTTACTACAAGGTCAAAGGTGAGACGGGCATTTTCGGGTGGGTTGACGCGCACGCTCGCTTCGAGGGCCGTGTTGTTCGACAGCCGCTGTTCAATTTCGCGTATACACAGCTTGTCTTCTTCCGTGAAGTCAGTCCCGAAATGCTCATTGAGTTCCTGGATGATTTGAGATAAAGGCTCAAGTTCGGCCTGCCCGAGCGAGTATATTTCTTTCGGGCCGATTGGCTCAATCTCTTTTGTCCCACGTGGGAGCGTGATCGAGCCTTTGCTCGTTTGATTGATGCGATATGATTCTATATCGATGTTCTGCTGAATCTCAAGGGGGAGACGCTCCAGTGACGCCGGGAGTTTGCGCAAGAGCAACCTGCCAAATACATAGAGCTTTTCCAGGTCGGTATCTACGAAGGTGATAATCTGTGAAAGGAAAGCATACAGGCGCACATAATCGGTAAGATGGCCCTTAAAATCTGCCTTTTCCTCATTTGAAGCCTCTTCGTAGCGATCGACGACAGGCGCTAGAACTGCATACAGCTTATCCTGCGTTCCCTTCGGATCAAAGTACATCACGGCAAAACGGTTGACATCATCTTCGCTATAGAAGTGGAAGCCAGTGAGCTTTGTCTGAAGATCGTACAAGAGGTTCGGGTCCGTGCCCTCGCTAAGCAGCGTTTTCTCATAGTAGGGAGCGAAGGCTTGCTGAATCTCTTCCGCCTCGTTTGCGAAATCGAGTACCATAGTTTCTTTCTTGCCTGGATAGGTGCGGTTGAGCCGCGAGAGTGTCTGTACAGCATTGACCCCACCGAGTTTCTTGTCTACATACATAGTATGTAGCTGCGGCTGATCGAAACCCGTCTGGAATTTGTTGGCAACGATCAGTATGCGATAAGCATCCTGTTTGAATATCTCGGCGGTTTGCGTTTCAGGAAAACCGTTCATGTTCGACTCAGTAAAGTCAATGCCACCATCACGCACGGTTCCAGAAAAGGCGACCAGCGCTTTGTATGGATAGCCATGTTCTTTTAGATAGCGATCTACCGCATGCTTGTAACG
>VBHI01000401.1 GCA_005881495.1 Chloroflexota bacterium | reverse complement strand
CCGAGGCGAACGAGCAGAACGAACCGCACGAACCGCCTCGTAGGCCACAAGGCTCGTTTCTCGAAGTGCTCGGTGTGTTTACGATACTTGGGCTGACCTCCTTTGGTGGCCCCATTGCGCACCTGGGTTATTTCCGGCAAGAGATTGTGGTGCGTCGCAAGTGGGTGGACGAGGCCGCCTATGCAGACCTGATCGCGCTCTGTCAGTTCTTGCCTGGCCCTTCGAGCAGCCAGATGGGCATCGCGCTGGGGATTACCCGAGCAGGACTGTGGGGGGGGCTGGCAGCCTGGATTGGATTTACCTTGCCCTCCGCGATTCTCCTCACGCTCTTTGCCTATGCAACGATTTATAGCAAGGGAGCGACGCAGTCAGGCTTGCTGCATGGGTTACTGGTCGTCTCGGTCGCTGTGGTCGCCCAGGCGGTCTGGGGCATGGCGACCACCCTTTGCCCTGATCGGCCTCGCGCAACGATGGCGCTGCTGGCTGCTATCATCATCCTGCTCTGGCCGTTAGCTTTTGTGCAAATCGCCATTATCGTGCTGGCCGGGGTTGTTGGCTGGCGCTTTTTGCATGGCACACCGGGAGAGGAACCAACACCACTTCCCATCGTTCTTCCCCGCCGGCTGGCCATTGCCTGCTGGGTGGTGTTTTTGACGCTCCTCCTGGGGCTGCCGCTGCTGCGCCAATTCACGCAGAGCCAACCGATTGCGCTCTTTGATACCTTCTTCCGGGTGGGGTCCCTGGTCTTTGGCGGAGGTCATGTGGTCTTGCCGCTCTTGCAGCGCGAGGTGGTCCCTGCCGGGTGGGTTACCAATGAACAGTTTCTGGCCGGCTATGCTGCTGCCCAGGCCGTCCCAGGTCCGTTATCCACGTTCGCAGCCTATCTGGGTGCGGTGAGCAAGCCAGCGCCCAATGGCTGGCCTGGAGCGACGATTACTCTCGTGGCGATCTTCCTCCCATCGTTTCTATTTGTGATTGGCATCCTGCCGTTCTGGAACCGTTTGCGTACATTTGAGCCCTTCAAGGCGGCACTTCGTGGGGTCAATGCCGCGGTAGTCGGTATCCTCCTGGCAGCGCTCTATCAGCCGATCTGGGTCAGCGCCATTCACGGCCTGTTGGATTTCGCCCTGGGCCTCTTCGCGTTTGGTCTGTTGGCGATCTGGAAGGTTCCCCCGTGGGTGGTGGTACTGCTCTCAGCTCTCATTGGGGCGGGGCTGCATCTGCGGTAGCAGCTTCATTCCTGCGAAAGTCGCCCGAAGAAGAGAAATATATTGGAGGAACTGATGCAATCCGAAAAGGTCAACCTCACGAAGGAGAAAGAGACATCCCTTATCACGCTGTATGCCAGGGCTCTCGAAAGTCGCTCGAAGGACCCGGTACTTTTGGACGAGGCAGCCGAGGAGGCAGTCCGCCGCATCGATTACGATTTCGGGAGACTCAAGCTGCGAAAGGTTGAGCCGCTCTCTATAGCGATCCGGGCGAAACAGTTCGATCTATGGACGACCGAGTATCTCGCGGATAATCCTGACGCGACGGTGCTGTACCTGGGCTGCGGCCTGGACAGCCGCGTCTTCCGGATTGACCCGAACGCTGCCGTGCGCTGGTTTGATGTAGACTACCCCGAGGTCATCGAGGTACGCCGACGCCTCTACCCCGAACGTGCTGGGTACCGCATGATCGGTTCGTCAGTGACCAATCCCAACTTTCTGAACGAGGTACCGGGGGATCGTCCTGTGATGATCGTCGCCGAGGGGCTGATGATGTACCTGGCGGAGGACGACGTGAAGCCCCTCCTCAACCGGCTGACCGACCATTTCCCAAGCGGGCGGATGGCCTTCGATGCGCTCAGCCGATTGGGCGCCCGGATGGCGAAAGCCGACCCGAGCGTCAGAGCGACCGGCGCGTCCTTCGGCTGGGGGATTGATGACCCCCGAGACATTAAGCAACTGGATTCGAGACTCGAACTCGTCACGGAGTTGAGGACACCTGATCTGCCGGGGTATTCCAAGCTGCCCTGGGCGATGCGCGCGCTCGTTCGCGTGATGGACCCCATCCCCGCCCTGCGGAGGCTGAACCGGCTCCTGCTCTATCGCTTCTAGCGAAGGCCAGCGTGGGTCTCAACAGTCGAACTTAGATAAGCTCACTGAGGCTGAGAAAGTTCTTGAGCATGGTGGTTGAGTGCTGTGCGTAGGTGGGGAAGAGGTCAACCGCCTCCTGTTTTATCTGGCATAATTTCCTCCTGGGAGAGACTCAATGGTTAGCCGTATTATTACTCATACGGCCCCAAATACCGCTCTCCATTGAAATGTATCATATGCTCTGGTATCTCTGCTATCCAAACTTCCGTCTCCCACGCAATATGAGATATATGTCGCCTAAACTCTGCAAGACCGAGAAAAGCAGAGATGTATGTTCGTTTTGCTGTACAGCCATACTCCTTTAGAAGTTTCTCTAACTCGAATCGGCGTTTATGTGATACAGGCCCATGGGACGTGACAGCTTCAATGAGGTAAAGCCTACAACTAAATCCTTCCCAAGTACCTCCATGATGATATGTTCTATTGCATCAAAATCTTGCTTGTTGTGTAATTCCACAACTCGCTCACCTATGCGAGTAAGTTGTTCATGCCGGGGCAAAGGGAGCTTTCTCAGCTCAGTTGCATTTACTTGAGTATTGCCATTGGTAATGCGGAAATAACGATCAACAAAGGTGCTATTGAGGAAGGCGACTATTCCTTGTGCTTCTTCGTTAGTAAGCACGCCGTCAGAGCGATAGAGATAATTTAGATGATTTTCTAAGGCAATCAATTCTGTACCAAAAGCACCTGCCGGCAATACTGCGGCTGTAATGCGACGAGGCTCTTCTTTGGCG
>VBHI01000144.1 GCA_005881495.1 Chloroflexota bacterium | reverse complement strand
ATCTCGCGCGCAACTCGCACTGCGTCATCACGACCGGCTGTAACGCCCTCAATGAGGGTCTGGACCTGGTGGTTGAAGGCGAAGCTGCCAGGGTGAGCGACGAGGCCAGGCTCCAGCACGTGGCAGATACGTACGAATCGAAGTACGGCTGGCACTTTACCGTGCGCGACGGCACATTTCACGGCGACGGCGGCAACATAGCCCTGGTGTACGAAGTACCTCCCATGACGGCTTTCGGCTTCGGCAAGGGCAAGTTCAGCCAGACCCGCTGGCGCTTCTAGCGGGAGCTGGCATACGTCAATTGCTGGGTGTGCTGGCTACTCGGGTTAACCGTTCTGGAAATAGGCAGTTTGAAGGGCTGTGGTTAGCGAGTGAGTAGAGGATATGACAGCAACAGATCGGCAATAGTTTACACGTCGGGACGAGTCGTGACCGAATAGAGCTCCCACGCAATGCCATCAGGGTCATAGAAGCTGATATACTTGTCATGGGTCTCCAGGTCTTCCTCAACCCCATTGTTGCGTACCCCTGCCGCGTCTAAATCCCGCTTCAGGTCTTCTAGTATGCTTGTGTCTACGGCTAGAGCGAGATGATCCAGACCAACTCGAAACGGATCGAAGTGATCATCGCTTGAAGCGTACGAATCGTCCCCATACAGTGCGATCAGCGTTCCATACACGTTGATTAACACCCCTCCATCTGTTTCCCTCACCAATTGGCATCCGAGTGTGTCAACATAGAAGCGTCTCGCCCGCGCTAGATTAGTGACTCTCAGACCAAGATGGCTCAAGCCGTTGGCGTTCAACTTCATTGCGGTTTCCTTTCATTGCTCTTCGTACAGGCAACATCTGCATTCTTGATGAATACATATGGCAGTACAAGCACCGGCATTGTGCAGTGTATCACGCTCACATGCTCGTGTCAAAAACCGCTGCGCTTTTCCCCTCTCATGCACCTGGTCGATCACTCCCGCCAGCGACCGATGGTACTGGACGAGATGGGAGGCAAGAAAGGCATGGCGGTCACCTGTCGCGCCAGCTCTGCGCGGCTCCAATGAGCCAACGGAACGCCATGGGATCGAGGCTGTCAGTAACAGGGGTGTGAGTCTACACTCCCTCATATCGAGCTAACAACGGGATAACAAACTTTTCATAAAAGTCTGGCCTCTCCGGTTCCAACCAGCGCAGCGGGGCCAACAGGACTGGCGGCAATCCCAACTCCAGCGATTTCTCTATCGCTGCAATCGCCTCTTCATCTCGTCTCAAGGAAGCGCAGATCATGCCTTTCCAGAAGTAGGGATCCCACTGCTGGAAGTAGGGATCGGGATCCCACTGATTTGGATCTAACAAGGTAGCCTGTTCGAGTTCTGCCATGGCTTCTTCCAGGTGACCACGTAGCCACCATGCCACTCCTTGGCAGACATGTGCTGTCGCGTGTCGTGGATCAATTGCCGCAATCGCCTCCAATCGTTCTGGTGGTATTGTATCGTGCCTCTCCTGGCACATTCCGGACCATTCAGTCATCCATCTGCCTCTAAGATTTGTCGAGTTCAACTCCCAACTCCGCGTAAAGTCCAGCATCGCCTGCCTGATATTCTTCAGGAACAGATACGTATGGCCTCGTTGGAAGTAAGCCCCGTAAAAATTGGGTTTGATTTCGATCATTCGGCTAAAGTTAGCGATGGCTCGTTGATATTCTTTGTGTTCCCTGTAGATACTACCCAGGAAATTGTAGGCAGAGGTATAATTTGGATTCAAGTCAAGAATGCGGTAAAAGTCGGTGATGGCCCGTTGATACTCTTTGAGTTTCCAATAAGCCCAGCCTCGCCCTTGATAGGCAAGAACTCGGCTAGGATCAAGTTCGAGAGCATGGTTAAAATCAGCAATAGCTTGCCGGTACTCTTCTAAATCCCAATACTTCCAACCTCGTTCTGTGTAAGCCTTAGGGGATTCAGGGTTTATTTCGCGAAGGCGGTCCAGGATGGATGCGGCTTGCTGGTGCTCTTTTATTTCCAGGTAAACCTGCCTCAGACCGCGATAAGCAAAAGTATTGTAGGGGTCGAGTTCGAGAGCGCGTTCAAAGTCAGCAATGGCCTCTTGGTACTCTTTGAGATCAGTACACGTCCGACCATGTTGGACGTAACCCCATGCCAATTTTGGGTGCAGTTTAATGAGGCGGTCAAAGTCAGCCTTCGCTTGATGATGCTCTTTGAATGCCCTATAAATGATGCCCCGACCATTGTAGGCAGCACCTTCATTGGGGTCGAGTGTGAGAGCACGATCAAAGTCAGTCTTCGCTTGCTGGTACTGCGTGAGAGATAAGTAGGCCCAGCCTCGGCCTTTGTAAGCTTTCGCGCATCGAGGATCCAGTTGAAGAGCGCGTTCAAAGACAGCAATAGCCTGCTGTTGGTTTTTGAGGGCTCCGTAAACAAACCCTTGAAAGCTATACAGAGATGCGAGTAGTTCTGGTGGGAATGATGGTACATGAACTGCTTTCTCTAGAGTCTGTAGCAATTGCTTGGCTATCTGGCGAGCACCAGGAATAGCGAGATTGGTGGAATGTTCTTTAGAAAGCTCATGTAAAAACTTGATGATCTCTCCTGTTTGCTCCATATCCTCTAGATAGTCGTTGGCCTTCAGTATCAGTATAGTGGCTTTGAAGTGGCTCACTTCATCTGGTAACAAGAACAACTGTTGCGCTACTGCTATGGTGAGATCAAGCCGTTCGTCTGTGCCGTCTACTCCCTGGCCTCCTGCCATGTGAACTTCTTCGAGCAAGCGCTGATAGTGTTCGCTTAAAGCTCTTCGAGTCGTGTAATACTCTTTCTTGGAGCGATGATACAGATGTCGGCTGAACAGTTCTTTGGCCAGGTCGTGATAGACATAGCGACCGTCCTGCGTATTACTCCGAACGAAAGGTTGCTCAAAGAGCCATCTATAGAGCATGGGTCGGTCTTGCTCAGATACATAAGGAAACGCTTCTATATCGTCCAAGTTAAAGGGTTTGGAGAAAAGAGCACCGTCCAGAGCCAGTCGACGTTTTACTTGCTCCTGCTCCGGGATCCAGCGTAGAAAGTTCTCGACGACATCTTTCATCGGGTCGACTTTCCCCAGCGGGTTCGCTGTTAATAAGCCCAGGTACAGTGGGAGACCTTGTGAAAGTTGCCAGATGGTGCGCATGCGCTCAGGGTCGGAAACGCCTCGCTCAGCCAGGTAGGCATGAGTTTCGTCTTCAGTAAAGCTACCCAGGGACATCGAGTAGATCGTGTTGTTCTCATAGAGCGGTAGCCAGCGTTTAACGGTGTGAGGGGTAGCGTGTTCGAGGGGATCACGCCCGGCCACGACCAACACAACACGACCGCTGACGTCGGCTTCTAGAAAGTGATCCAGCAACCAGGGTACCATCTGCTCAGCCAGTTGCTCGAAGGTATCGAAAAAGAGGATGATGCGCTTTTGACGTTTCCCTTGCTTAGTACCTAGCGTAACCTGGGTCTCGGTGTAACGATTGAGTTCTGCAACAAATGCCCTGGTCAGTTCAGCGACTGGATCTTCTCCTGCCCCTCTGCGTATCTGTGCAGTGTGATATTTGTCCAGAAGATGCCGTGTGGTTACTTTTACGCCTTCTCGTAACAGTGGTCCTGCTAGAGGAACCCCCTCTACAGCAGCGCCAGCGAAATCTGGAGCGCTACGCCACATTGTATCTTGCATCGTTTCCTGTTCGGCCTGTAGGAGGCGTATCGCCTCTTTATAACGCTTGAGCGCTTGCACAAATGTGCCCATGATTTGCAGCTGTTGAGTGAAGTGCTCCATCATGTTGATAGGCGTCGCATGTCGTTCATCGACAAGAGCTGCCAGGCAGGAGTCATGAAAGGCAGCAGTATGCGTTTCGTCGATGAACCGGGCAAGCAGCGTTGATTTTCCAACACCACCTTGCCCTGAAATGGAGATGATATTATGTGTGGGCTCAGCAGGTTTGAGGATGTTTTGCACAAAGAAAAGAAGCTCCCCTGTGCGACCAATAAAGAGGTTACGAGCATCGGTTGGAGACTGTGAGCCTCGCGAATCGTTTTTTTTGACGAAAGGCATATGCTTGCACCCCCCTCTTAAACGAGTGGTCAGACGTGACCTGGTTCTAGCGTTTCATTCAGCTACTGTTGAGGTTGCGCTCTTGTGTTCTATGCGAAGAGCAGATCGACTCTCTACCATGCATTGATAGCAAATCAGTTGAGGAAACGTCCTTGCTCTCTAGAGCATACCACAAAGACTCGTGTAAAACTGCTCTGAAACCCTCGGGTATCTCGACAAGTTCACTATACGAGAGGGGAAGCCAATCCACAATCTATCACTTCTCTTTAGCACCACGACTCCACACAAAGTGCGCACGAACCAGGGGCAGCACGAATTTGTGGCCGGGAGCACTTAGTGGCAAGTTCAGTGATTCTCGCCAGGTATTGCGCGTATTCCTGCGCTTGATGCTGACGCTCCAGGATCAGGGTATCGAGTAGTTCTGACATCTTTTCGTAGTACATCGGGTTGGTTGGACGCTCGTCGATGATGACCCTGCGCAGGTTATTTTCGATGGTTTCGGCCATTGCTCCTTTGTTGCTGGCGATCCCCTCGGGCAAGTCCTTCAGGGCGTCCACTCCTCGCTCCACTATCAGCTGAATCAGGGCGATGTCGTTAAAGGCCGAGATCTTTTTACTCTCTTCCGCGCGGATATAGGTGTCGATCAGGTGGCGCATCGCCGGTTCGTACATCTTCAGGTCGATGTAGTCGCCACTGGCCATCTTCACCTCGGTGCGAACCTTTTCATAATGATCTACCTCTTGCTTGATCTGCTCGATTTCCCGCGGGGTGTAATACACCCCATTTCAAAGGTAAGTGGTCTGATAAAGTCTCTCCCTTTGATGCATTTCTAGAAGAACAGCATGCTATAATCTCAATAGCTCACCAACGATATGTGACGAGTGAGCATGACTCCTTTATCAAGGAAGATCAACGAGGTTGTAGCAAAGGAGCTTAATCGAACTGGCTAACACGACCTCAAATCTTCTTAACAAGCGTAAGGGACCAATCATCTATAGCTATAGCCTCTGGATGATTGGTCCCTTTCTTACGGGTGCTTGATCTTTCGTACGAACTGTCTAATAGATGTTACACGCTTCTATCTAATGCGAAACCAGCATAGAACACTACCGGTGAACAAACGTCACGCCAGTGCCAGCATGAAACTTGACGTAGGTGACGACCGTCGGGTGAGCGCCCCAGTTCAGGTTACTGGCGATAAAATACCTGTGGCCAAGCACCTTTTCTACCACGCCAACGTGTCCCCCACCATAGGCCCCTTGTACCCAGGGCTGGAGAACCATGATCCACCCAACGGCGGGGATATTTGATAGACGCCAGTGGAAATCATGCGCGCGCGCTTTCCACTGCCAGGCATTTGATTGTGTTCTCCATGGCACGAAGATACCATGCTGCTGGTGGTAACGTTGGTTTGCCCACCACGTGCATTGTGGCCAGGGAAATAGATTGCGCTGACTCTCATGCGCACTTTGTGCGGTGGAGGCACTACTGGCTTGCGCGTGGGCTCCCTGTATGTTCAATCCCAGACTCGCCCCTAGAACGAGGAGCGCCAGCATCACCGCTGCGCATCCAAGTATCAATCCTTGTTTCATGGTTCCTTGTTGCCGGGAGATATTACAAAACTGCTGCTGTGATTTCAAATATGACTCTCTTTCTACTTTCATCACCCGCAAACTGCGGCTCTCCATGTCGTATCTGCGGACACATAGGTACCCGCGCTGCATTAATGGGGAACGTTGTATACAGTAGCACATCATAAAGATATATGGTGAAACATGATGAGACATAGATAAAAGAGGCTATTCCATAAGTACTATTGCTATTGGGATAAATACAAACTTTGAAGGGGCAATGCTGGATTTTTCGGGCAACAAAAGCCGAAGTAAGGAAGCCAGGGTGGGCAATACATTTCAAATAACGAGAATGATCAGGGAAATACTGGAAAGCACGGGAAAGGGGGTACGACACCACTAACCGGTGAAAAGGGAAGGAGGACTTGAAAAAACGGTGCAGCCACACTAACTGGTGAAAAAGGGGGAAAGTCCGTTCGCGAACGCGAATGGACAGAGAGGCGATTGAGATGCTCGTACTCGCTGTCTTATGGCACCGGGAGTCGACGAGCGATAGTCACCGTTTCAAGGCTCAGCGTTGATCTCTTTCACGAGTTCTACCAACCGCGCCAAGGTTGCCAGCCGCTCATCCAGCGTCTGCCCATCAGGATTCACCTGCAACGTGTTCACTCCAGCGCGCCGATGGGCGCAGAGACACTCACGGCTCACATTTTCCGGTGAAAGGTTCAGATAAAACTCCGTTGTCGCAAGCCGATCATATCCAAGGATTTTCTGCAAGGCTCTGAATTTTACCTTTCGGGGCGTTGAGCAAAAATATCCACTTTCCAACCAAAAAATGGTATCATAGGGTATGTCAAAAGAATCTAAAGAAGCATCAGCCACGCACGCAACACTCGATGATTGGATTGCACGCGAAGCGACTCCGTTCTCTGTCGATTCGCCCAGGACCTTCAACGCCGCCGTCGAAAAGGTGATCGCCTCGCTTGGTGACTCGGTGGAATTGCTTGGCTTCGGAGAAGCGCTCCACGGCGGGAAGGACATTCTCATCCTCCGCAACCGGCTCTTCCAGCGCTTGGTGGAGGCGCATGGCTACAGCGCTATCGCGATCGAGAGCAGTTTCCCTCGGGCGCACATAGTGAACGAGTACGTTGCCGGTCGCGGCCCGGCATCGTATGAGGCTGTCCAGGACACCGGATTTAGCCACGGCTTCGGCAAGCTCGACGCGAATCGAGAACTCGTGGAGTGGATGAGGGCGTTCAATGCCGATCCTTCCCATCGCGTCAAACTCCAGTTCTACGGCTTCGATAGTCCGACCGAAATGATGGGCAGCGATGGTCCATGCCAGGTCCTGCATTTTGTTCTCGATTACCTCGCCTCGATTGATAGCGCCAGCGGTCAAGAATATCGCCAGCGCATCGACTCACTTCTTGGCCAGGACTCTGATTGGGAGAACCCCGCTGCAATGATGGACCCGACAAAGTCGATAGGCCTGTCACCAGCCGCAACTGCGTTGCGGATTGAGACGGAGGAGCTCATTTCAGAACTGTGCGTACGCCGTCCCGAATTGGTGGCGAAGAGCGACGAAAGCCGCTATTTGGAAGCTATGCAGTATGCTTCGGTGGCACGGCAGTTACTGAACTATCATGCCGCGTTGGCAGGAAAGTCGAGCGAACGGATTGTCGAACTTCTCGGCATGCGCGACGCGTTGATGGCGGATAATCTGGCGTACATGGTGTCTCGTGAACGTGGCCGAGGGAAAGTGTTGGCCTTCGCTCACAACAGCCATCTACAGCGCGGAAAGGCACAATGGCAACTAGGCACTAACTTACTCACGTGGTGGCCAGCAGGAGCACACCTCAATGAAATGTTCGGCCCGCACTATGCAGTTATCGGTTCGGCAGTGGGCGTTTCTGATGTCAATGGCATCGGTCAGCCTGAAGCCGGTACTCTTGAGGCGCGACTGACTGCCGTGCCGGGGCCGGCGCGGTTCATTCCAACTCACAAAGGTCAGGGGCTTCCAACCTTGGAAATCGCAGCTCTTCCGACTCGCTCGGGCAGTATGAAGAACTCGACCTACTTCGCACTAACTCCTCAAAGCTTCACCGATTTCGACTGGCTGGCTGTCCTGGATTCAACGGCATACGACCGCGGTAGCCCGCCACTGCAACAGTGAGACACCAACCCCAGGCTGTAAAACTCTTCGACGTTCTGGCAGCCGTCAGTACAGCGGGACATGAGGAAGCGTCTCTTCCGAAGCGTACACGTCCTGTGTGAAAGACGCCCGTCGGCTTCAAAGTCTGGCAGACCTGCTATGAGGCCCTATCGCTGGATAGGGAGAGCGACAGCAAACCCAGAACCCCCTGGATTGATTCAGGGGAGGTCTCAGTATATGATCTTAGAACACCCGTACTCCATGATTTAGTATCATCAAAACCTCGATTATTCCTCGTAGTTGAACGCTCCATCAGCCTAAGCAGCCACTTCATAGTCACTTTTTGGAACGGTGAACTCTTCAGACCGCGGTCAGAAACACAATACTTCCTTAGATGGAGCTACCAAGAGGGGTAAGGATGTCCCGACAGAAGTATAACACGAACACTTGAGCAATCAGGTGTTTTTTTCTGTCTAAGTTACTCATCTATTGCTAGTCCGTTCGTATGAGCAAGGCTGAGAAGAACCATCCCGTTCGGGTTTGAAACAAACACAACTGCTCTCAAATGCTTCTCCAAATCATTTCTTAACGTTTTCTGGTTATTCCAGAGGAGTTTAATGATTGGAGCAGCATATGAGAAGGAAAACTTTGGTTCTTCTTGGGGCATTGGGCGCACTTAGCCCAATCTTGCTACAGCCTGTGGCACTTTCATTGGCAGTGGTTATCGTACTGATACCATCGTCGGTGATCCTGATCGTCGTTATCGCTTTGCTTAATCAAGAGGTGAATAGCCGATTGATTAATCTTATCACCGCTATACCTTCTCAAAGAAGACAAAAGGCTCTTACCAAGAGGAACTAGAGCTTATAGCGTAAGATGACGATCAAACGGAAGAGGAGCGTATTTCTACGCTCCTCTTTCTTTTTGGTTTTCCAACTCGAAAGGGGGTAACGGGATATGGAAGCTGAACCACACAAACTCTACGATTACGACAAGCTGATTGCAGAAAGTGATGGCCTCTATAGACAATGGTGGGTAATGTGGAAACGTATCCATCCAGAGTGGGCAATACAGAAAGTTGTAGTTGACAAACCTCAGCCCTATGCTTGTGATAAGCCAAGATTATCTATGTTAAACTGTAAAAGATGCAGTCACGGGTGGACACCTCGGAGTAAGAAGAAACCTGTCCAGTGTCCGAAGTGTAAGAGTCCGTATTGGGATAGGATTAAGAAGGTATGAAAGTTACATATACACGAGTTAATAGTCCCTCCATGCGTGGGAAAATAATCGAGGCTCGATACAAGAATGTCATTATGGAATTGGAAGAAGGTGACGATTTGGTTTTTATTTATGGAATGGAGTCTTCTAATCAAGGTAAGGGAGAATGTCAAGAAATGATAGACCTTATTACTACAGTGCCATTTAGCATAGGAGATGGCTCCTAGAGCGCATTCACCCATTTGCTGATGTGAATCGCTAATCGGCCTCTCAAGCCGTGTTACTTCGCTTTTCTCGTTGTAAGTGGCACTGTAGTATTATTAAGGAGGACTTCAAGGGAAAGAGATTGCGTGGATCACCTCCACTTAGCGCAGCCTCAAAACACTTTTTTGATAAAATGGGCGTGAATTATGTGGATTATCAGGACCCACAGGATGCGCAACGAGATGGAACTCATCAGCAATCTGGCTTCAAAGCATCCTTCCTGACTCTCCTTCTTCCATAAGGCAGAGATATTTCTGATCCTTGCCAATAAAAGGTGTGGGCATTGAACGAGCCAGTGAAGCTCCTTTAGCCGAAAGTACATCTCGTTGCGCATCCCGTGGGAGAGGTCTGGGTAGCCGAAGCGCCATCGCACCTCATTCACTTTAATGGTGAGAGATTTCTTGGTCCCTACTAAACCAGTCCCTCATATCAGTTTGTATTTACTCTGCTTCTGAATGAAGTGGAAATGACGAAAAGTTCATCTCCGCTAATTGTTCCTCAGGAATCTCCAAAACAGGAAGCGTTTCCAGATTATAGAGGAAGATAAGACCGTAGATATCGATCTGAAAGCCTGTACCACCCAAATCAGGATAGTAAGATGATGTGATATTTGGGTGAGGTTTTGCATTCTTGTTCATTAGCAGGTTATTAGGAAAATCTTCTCCACTGAGAATGAACGCTCTTGCGGCATCATACCTGCTATCACACGCAACTTCTCGCCCCTGGTGGAAAGCAACCATGCCCAAACCAATTTTATACAGCGCTCTCCCTATGGTCTTAGGTTCAAACTTTTTCCAGCCTGTCATCTTTATCGAAAAATGTATGACCCCGTTTTCGTCTGGTTCACTAGCAGTAAAGTTTTTCTTCGATGGGCTTTTAAAGACTATATGACTAGGGCGAGTCTTTTTCATGGTAAGGTTTGGAAAGATTGCCTGCGGCAGCTTTCCATCCTTTGTATGTGGCATAAACACAGTTTTGAGAAATGCGATTGGGTCAAAGTTAAGAAGCTCTGTATCCAATCCAGACAGCACCTCATTATTGCATATATCACACACAAATCCTTTCGGCAAAACGGTATCGGAGTTTCCCAGCGACTCAGGAACAATATGTTCCTCAGAGGTGAAAGTACCGTTATCGTTCAGGCAATAGATGCAGCGCGTGTCTGTAGAGTTTTCTTCTTGAAACAAGTTGCTATATTGTTCGCTGCGTTCTATTACCAACATAATATCAAAGAGGATTGATGCTACATTGAAAAGTGCGAGGTTGTAGGAATAGAACTCATATAACACAAGTTGCTCAGCGGGGGTACCTGACAGGCTGTGGAGAAATACAACTGCTTCCTCGTCGTTTCTCCCAAAGTAGTCACCATCAGCTACTCTATGGTAGATATTCTCTGCTGTGACTGGCTGCTGATTAACAATGAAGGAGAACGGCCCTTTATTTAACACATCAATAAATTGTTCGAGTTGTGAAGCATGCTCAGCAGGAATAGCTGCCGGAAAATGTTCTTTCAATGCGTTCCATATGCGCTTATAATACAGCACGCTTCCTGGGTACAAAAACCGACGCATGAGCACAACAAACCGTATAGTCGTTTCATCGTCTGGTGTCTCAACCTTTGACTGTAGTGCCTTGTCTTTCTTGAAGGAATATGAAAAAGAGAAGGAGCCATTACTTGCTGCTAATATTTCGGCGACTTCTTTTACCTTATGATAGTGCCGTTTAAACGATTTTATTAAAAACTGTGGGGTGCTTTGAAATTGCATCTGGCTCTTCCCTTCCAACCTGGAATCAGAGGATACGTGTTTCACTATGTTGACACAATAGGGTTTTTTGCCTTCTTTACCTCGATGGGAAATATGTTCCAGTTTCCTAGATTGTGGAACGTATTGGTCAACGATATGTAACGCCTAATATCCCTCATTTGGACTTCCCGCAGGCTTATGTCAGAGATCATCAAATTGTACTCAGGATTGGAAATAAACGCTTTATGTGAAGAGTGAAGCGGAGTGTAGGTTGTTTGCTTTCCATTTATTGCGATTATGATAGTCCCTCCACAACAACTGTCACTAGCAAATCCAAGAGCTGGCAAGTTAGATAGATGGCTAAAATCTGAATTCGGATTATTAGCAGCGCACTTTCCAGACAACTGTGTACACATAATGTGAGCATCAGTACTAGCAGATATTACGCCTTTCATTATATCGTCTCGTGGATTTTCGGTATGGTTCTTACCCAAGAGGCGTCCTCTTTCTAAAGAAAATATCACTAAATTAGGTTTAACTAAACTACATAATTTCCGAGCAAAATTATAGTTATCCATCCCATTAGCAGAACCACCATGATGCGGAAAGATCAAAATAGATGCTTCAATATTTTCTTGATCCATCAAAAGATTATCTAGACCTACCTCATCAAGATCTCCTGGTAAAAGCACTGCTCTGTGAGAATTATGAATCAGGCCTATTACCGCTGACACAGAATTTGATTCTAATTTACGTCTTTTCCTATCTACTCCGCTAGCTCCACTCAGTCCTTCTTCTAAAGAAGGGGCTAATATCTCTATTTCTACCTGGCCTGAATTAATTTCCTTAGAAACTTCTGTACCCAAAGCACGGTGGACTTTAGTACCTGATTTGTTATGTAAAGCTATGGCTTTCCGAATCTCAACCCAGCGCGGACCTCTTTTGCTAGCATCTGGATTAATATGCACATTACGAACGTGGATTTTACTTAACAGAGATGGCAGACCGCCTGTATGGTCTATATCAGCATGGGATATAAGGATATGGTCAATGACGTTGATATCTAATACTTCAAGTGTTTCGACTAATATCGTGCCAGGTGGAGGACAATCTATAACAATCACAGCATTGGTATCTCGAAGAACAGCACAATTGCCATGCCCCACATCTAAAACTATCAACTCAGGCAAGTCCATCATTTGGATCCAATTCCGGTGCTAATCTAATCGCTTCAAAAAACAAATCCTCAGCTTTTTTAGCTCCAACATTAACTTCTGCTAGTAATAATACATCTCGATCAAGATTCGACCGTAAGTTTGGAGGAACAAGAGATACTGGAAAACGAACTGTGAGATGTGGGTTCCAGTTCATCAGTGAAACTTCTACTACTTCATTTCCTTCCTCATTTCGAACATCCTCAATCCTCATTAAAGATGTATAAAGCCTTTTAGTAGGGGAAGTGTTTAGCTTCACCGATGAGAATGGTCCTGGTCTTTCATAACCATGAAAGTACTCAAGCAATCTAAATTCAAGCTCTCTTGGAAGGTTATAGGCAGTAAGCAATTCTGCGTCAATCTGCTTTATTATTCCCCTACAGCGACTTTCGGAATCTTTTGAATGCTCTTGCCAGGGCTCCCATTGTTCTCGTAATAACATGTACTCTCGCACAAGAGAGACAATGCGACGTATTTGTGAGTGTCTGAATTCGGGAATAGGAATCTGTGAAATTGTTTCTTTCCTATTGTGCCAAGCAGAGCGGTGTGTGCTAAGAAAAGCACTCGCTATTGGACTATTTATCAGAGCAGCAATAACTTCTACAGGATAATTAGCTGTTGGCCAAATGCCATGAAAGTTTTGATAACATACAAGCCCTTTATCGTCGACAACACTGGCAATAACCCAGCGATCACTTTGAATTCGTCCAGCATTTGCTATGACCTTTGGCTTTTCCCAGGGATGTTTGTATGCCTCATAAAGCATCTTCTCACGATTCATATTAAAGTAGGCGAAATATGTAGGAACATATGGTTCAAAACCTTTAGTTGTAAGTCTTAACCCTTTAGCAAATCCTTCGCGTGGTACATCTGTAACAAGCTCTGCTTTATTTTTCCTAAAAGATTTATATTCAATTCCCCTATGGATCTCTGCTACAGACTCCAAACGAGGCAGCGATGCCAAAGCATCCCAAAGGTGATGTATTGGCGTGTACCAAAGGATGGGATTATTTCTATTAAGCTGATCTTCGATAAAGCCAGTTGATGCTTGTACTTGCCATGTGGTTTGACCTGTAAAGAGGAACTGCTTATAGTCTTTTCTGTCAACTAATGCAAATTTCCATGTAGGTTGTGCAGTGCGCTCCCTATGTGCAATAAGAAGCACTGTTTCGGCATCAGAGTAGTTGAAAGCGTTAGCAGGGAGGGCAACAAACGAAATATTATTATACAGATTCGAAATTCTTTTTCTTACCTCAACATACATTTGACCATCAACGAACGTGCGCGGCAACACAAACCCCAGCATTCTTGGTGCTTTTTCCAGCACACGACTCAATGCTTCCACAGCCTTATTTACTGAGCGAAGAGAGGGATAAGATAGCCGCTCATTTTTCGGAAAATATTCATAAGGTGGATTGCAAAGAACAATGTTTGCTTGTGTTAAATAATTATCCAACTTAGGTGAAGTAAAGACATTAGCCTTTTCGATACGCCATCCATTAGGATTCGGATAATCAGCTAATATTAAAGAGTAACCTGCAACCTCACATGCAAGTGCTTCATACTCCATGCCTGATAACATCCGTACAAAATAATCATGTCTTTTCTCTGTAGACGTGCCTGCTGGTAGCATAGTTCGTAGTTTTCTGAGGGCTGCAATTAAAAAAGGAGCGTGTCCAGCAAAGGGTTCAAAAAAACGGCATTCTTCAAGTGGAAGATCATCGATAGGCAGTTGCTGAATAATATATTCTGCAATCAGGTATGCAGTGGCATGTATACCTAGCTTTTCACGAGTATCAGGGTCAACGAGCGTATTCTCATATATATATGCTAATGCTTCTACCGATAGATTTTGGAAGGAGAACGCTGAGCGTATTCTATGCCAAGCTGCATTTTGTACGTGAATATCCTCTAATACAGCTTGAGGAGGGGTATTCTGGAAATAGAAGTTTTCCACCTCCCTAATTACCGCCTGTGCATTACTACTAAGCCATTTGCCCGGATGTTGCCTATCACCAAGAAGCTTTGCGGCAATTAATCGAAAAACAAGCCGAACTAAAGCATCATAATTCGGATCAGTGTCATGATACTCTTGATAAACTGACCTAGATATAGTAAGAACATCAAGGATAAGGTCATCCAGTTTTTTATATACAACCTCTTCGATCATTGGGATTAACCCAATATCAAAGAAATCTAACTGACTAGCTTGCCCTGTAAAGCGCATTGATTTTGCGCGTAATACTTTCTCTGGATTCCAATCATCTTTATTTGTTAAGATAGCATTGCGCAAATGGGCGGGGTCAATAGCTTCTATCAGTTCGGGTTTACTAGCTGCCAGAATTTTCCAACGCAGAATCTTTTCATCATCAGGGTGAAATGCTAGAATCTGGGGAGCACCAAGTGACCGATATGTCATGATACCTTCAGGACCATGTTGAGAAGGTACAGCAATTCCAATGCAGGCACTAAGTGGTGCATTCGCCAAGTTCATCCCGCTTTTAGCAGGAGAGCTTGGCCTGAACGCCGAGGCACTCGATGACGGCGACGCCTGCCCCACACAAAGGGATGTTTATGGGCATTCCAGTACGCCGTCGCCTCATCAACGGCCTCGACCATCTCCTGCCACGTCTCAAAACGGCGTCCTTTCAAGGCCAACGAACGTAACGTCTTCCACCAGGGTTCGATGAGATTGAGATACGCGGCGTACCTGGGCTGATAGACCATCTCCCAGCGCGGATGACTCAGCAGGAACAGTAAAACATCGTGACTATGATGCACATTCAAGTTGTCCATGATGGCATACACCCGCTCAATCGAAGCCGGCAGCTGCTCATCCACATAGCACAGGAAATCGATGAAATTGGGAATGGTGCGGCCTGTATAACACTGGGTCCAGCAGTCGCCTTGCGTTTCCCACAACGCACCAAAGACATAGCCCTTGCCACGGCGTCCATAGTCGATTTCTTGCGTCGCACGCTCTGCTGGACGGCGGTTGACGTTGATGGCTCGTTGCCCCGGATAGCTCTTGGCGCTCACGGGACCCATTTCGTCGATGTCTAGGATGGCACTGTGAGCGGGAGGCTCGTTGCGGAGCCGCTCAAGGACCCCCTTTTTTCAGCGAAGTCGGGATCGACTCGCTCGCCAAACCAGGTTTCTTCGTGCCGCCAGCGCAGTCCATCTTCCTGCAGGATCTCGAAGATGCGCGTTTTCTTCATGCCCACTCCCAGTTCTTCCCGCAGGTAGGTCGCCAGCCGCTCGAAGGTCCAACTGCTGAAGGGTTGTCCTACTGCACGTCGACGGGTCAAGGCCGTGGCAATGATGCGCGCTTTCACCTCGACGCTATACTGAGACGGAGCACCTGAGCGCGGGGCATCCTCCAGTCCCTCCACTCCTTGCTCTCCAAAGCGTTTGAGCCACTTGCGCACCGTTTTTTCGTCGATCTCCAGCGCCTGTGCAATCTGAGGCACCTTCTGCCCTTCACTCGCCAGGCGGATGAGCTTTGCACGCTCGACCAGCCGCGCCGCTTCTGTTCTCGATTGACTCCACTTCTTGATCGTTTGAGCTTCTTTTTCTGTCAGAGGTCGCAGACGCAGTGCCATTCCTTCTCTTCCTTTACTCTTCGTTTTCACCTCCTTAGATTTTACCACCTACTTGGCGAATGCACCACTAAGGTAGGAGAATGGCTCTTGGGCAAAGCCTGCTACCTCAATCATACGAGGTTCGTTTTGACCAAGAATATCAGCGAATTTATACTCTTCGCGAAGTAAATCATCCTGGTAGCCGATGTCACGCAGTCCTTCTCGTGCTGTAGTGAGCAAAGCCGCTGTTGTGTACGCTTCAGCCATGACTTATACCTAACTAACAAATATTCTGCAAGACAAATGACAAGCCTACTATCTTCTTGATAGCAGTATATCATAGAACACTTGATCTGTGAATCTGTATACGCCCTATATTCCTAGTATTGAAAACCGTGTGAAGTCTCTTTGCTTGGCAAATATACCCTTTCTAGCAAGTCAGTTGTCTAGAACTCACTCCTCACGTCAGAAATCAAAGATTTTCTTCCCCATCTTATAGCATTTTTTCCTCGCATCGCCATTTTTTTCTTGTGCGACGTAGGAAAATAGTCTCAAAGCTATCGTTTCCCGACCAGATCACCACTACAGAGTTGATTTTTGCGTTTTATAGGCTGTTTCGGGAATTCTCTAATTAAACCGAAATTATACCGTAGAGCCTATAGAAAAATAAGGCACGGCTAACGCCGAATTGATACTCCCCTCCCCGCGTGGCTACCGTCTCCACCTTGACTTCATGTGGTAAAGCACTGCGTGCCGACACGACCGACGCTCCCCCCCACCTTCGGTCATTCGTTTCGCTCTGCGAGTTTACCACATGGTCAAGGTCGTACGGCTTCACGCCACTTCCCCGCCAAAACGTGCCTCACTCTCTCCCTCTTCTCTCTCTGTTTGTATACTCAGAAGATACCAAGCAAGCGGTGATTATTGATCTTGCTCTGCTTGGGAGCACCTTGAGAGATTGTTGCCGTTAGTTTTTTCCACAGAAGGAGAAGCAATGCATGAAATGGACTCGCTCGATTGGAGCAGGAAGTACGAAGTCCTCACGATTAGCCGCTTAATGCTTCGTTCACTTGGATTTTCCACGGAGCACATTAGCTCGGGTGTATGAAATACTTGTAGGGGCCGATAATGTACTTTCAAAAATTAAACTGGATTATCGAAGAAGCCATTACAGCGCACAGGCCGGTTTCATAATCGGTATTAATTAAGGACAATTCGACCTGGTTCTGCTCCCTTTCAACTCACTTTCCCACCTCTACGAAATTGAACAGCAGCTTGATACCTTCAAAAACACCTACGACCACCTTGCGCCCAATGGCCGCTTCGTCGTTGACATCTTCCTCCCCGACATCGATTACCTCAGTGACGCCCTCAACCGTCCCTCGTACGTCTACCTCGAAGACGAAATCACCGCACCAGACGACGAATTTACCATGCTGCTCTACACCACGCGCAAGTACGACCAGGTTGAACAGGTGCAGCACATCACCTGGACGCACGAGAAATACTTCGAAACCAGCGAAAACGAACGCTATCTGACGAAGCTCGACATGCACGTATTCTTCCCACGCGAGCTTCAACTCCTCTTCCTCGCCACCGGCTTCAGCATCGAAGCCATCTACGGCGGTTACGACTGGAAACCCTTCGGCAAAGGCACGCGACAAATCATCGTGGGACGCAAAAGAGATACCCTTTGACACTCTGCCCCAACCCAAAATTTGGTGCCATCAGTTATAATAAGTATAGGAGGAACATCCCTATGCCTCACCATTTCCTATATCTCAAAAATGCATATCACATCCTGATCACAAAACCATCACTCCCTCACCTTTACCTCTACTATATTCAAAAATTAGCACGCAATTCGCTCGCTATTTCCCAAAATTACCGAGCAAGCGAGCAACATTAGCTCCTTATCCAGTGATGATATGCAGCGGATCGCGGAAAAGCTCAACAACGATTACTTCATCGGTTTTGAGGAAGATGTGAAGTTTGTCGTCAGTTGTGAACTGGCTGAAAAGAGGAAATATGAGCAAGAACCCATGCAGCAAGAGAGTAACACCTGAAACAGAACTTGTTTTGACTGA
Organism: Chloroflexota bacterium; assembly: GCA_005881495.1. Next base: position 5,172 of record VBHI01000144.1, on the reverse strand, counting down.
TTTCAGATTATGGCAGTACCCGTTTCAAGGCTCAGCGTTGATCTCTTTCACGAGTTCTACCAACCGCGCCAAGGTTGCCAGTCGCTCATCCAGCGCCTGCCCATCAGGATTCACCTGCAACGTGTTCACTCCAGCGCGCCGATGGGCGCGGAGACGCTCACGCACCATATCTTCCGTGCCGATGAGGTTGGTTTTGAGCACCAGTTCATCCGGGATACGCGCCGCAGCCGCTTCGCGCTGCTTCTTGAACCACAGATCTTGCACCTCAAGCGCCATATCCGCGTATCCGGCGCGTTGATACACGTCGTTATAAAAATTATGCTGCCGCGATCCCATGGCCCCAAGTGTGAACGCGAGACCCGGCTTACGGGGAGCAATCAGGCTCTCAACGTCCTCAGAGAACGCAACCACTCCGCCAGCGACCTGCAGATCAAGGTCGGCGAGGGTGCGATTGGCCTGTGCAGCCCCGGCAGCGATGGAATCGAAAAACAAAGAGGCATGTTCAGGCATGAAGGAAGTGCCGAGCCAGCCGCGGCTAGGAACAGAATACAGCTTCCTTAGTTGGACATATTAGCGAAGCGCAAACCACGCTGGAGCTATCTTTACAAAAGTGTAATTTTAGCCCTGTTTAATATTACCCAAAAACTGCCAATGGTAACAGTACCTCGCTCTCAATCTACCTTACACCCTGCATGACCCAACTGCCAGGAAAATGATCCTGGTGATGGACAACCTCAACACGCATACTCCAGCCTCCCTGTATAACACCTTTCCTCCCGACAAGGCGAAAGGGTTAAGTCAGAAAGCCTAGGACATATTTGCTGAACACCTCAGGTTGTTCCACGTTCGACAGGTGTGCCGCCTCTTGGAGGATCACGAGTTCACTCCCTACTATGGCAGTGTGGAGTTCTCGCGCTTGCGACGGTGGGGTGGATTCGTCCAGTGCGCCAGCAAGGATGAGGGATGGGGTGTGGATGGCGGGAATCATTTCTCGCAGATCGGTGTCGCGGAGAGCAGCACACGCACCCGTGTACCCTATGGGGCTGGTGGCCTCGATCATCTCTCCGATCTGTCGCACTGTCTTGGGATGTAACTGGCGGAACCCCTCGCTGAGGAAGCGAGAGACGACGGCATCCAGTACAGCAGCCATGCCGCCAATACTCACTGCGTCGATACGCGCGTTCCATATCTCTTCCGTGCCGATGCGGGCAGCAGTGTTCGCAAACACTGCGCGGACGACGCGCTCGGGATACTGAGCAGCGGCCCACAAAGCGACTAATCCGCCGAGCGAGAGTCCGCAGATGTGCGCACGTTCAATTTGCAAAGTGTCGAGGAGCGCGAGGAAGTCGAGTCCGAGCTGCTCGATGGAGTATGGTCCGGGGGGCACTGCGAAGGCACCGTGACCGCGGCAGTCGTAACGAACAACGCGCAGACTCTGACTGAGAAGTGCTACCTGGGGGTCCCACATCCGCATGTCCGTCCCGAGTGAATTCACCAACACCACTGTCGGGGCATCGTCTGGCCCATCGACGCGGTATGCGAGATGTACCCCGTCAGCAACAAAGAAGTTCATACCGCACCTCCCGATGGCTGGACCACGCTGTAGATTTGGAAGGACCAAAACCTTCTAAGCTTTTCAAACCGTTATGTTGGATGCGCCCAGCCCCTGCACATTATAATCGCTCTTGCCTTGACCAACAAAGCCTGTGTCCTCTCTGCCAATTCCTACATCATAAATTGAAAAACGCGGTTTCGCCAGCGCCTTGAAGGATGATGTCAAAGCGGTAAACGGCCACCGCCTCTTCCCATTGGCGTCTGGCTAGCAACGTTGCCCGGCGGTCTTCGGGGACATATTGCAGGATCGGGTCACTGGCATTGGTGGGCTCGTCTTCGAAGTACAGGCGCGTCACGAGACGGTTGGGAAGCCCGCGAACAAACAGTGTGACGGAGATGTGTGGAGCCTGCAGCCGTTGCGCATCGAATGGAACGGGGCCAGGCTTGACCGTCTCGAACCAGTACCTTCCGTCCTCTGCCGTGTCTGAACGGCCAAACCCGGTGAAGGACGGGTCCAGTGGTGCTGGTCCCGAATCGGCGGGGTGGTTGTAGCGTCCGTGCGCGTTGGCTTGCCAGATTTCGACCAGCGCATCGGGCACAGGTGCGCCGTTGCCGTCGAGGATGCGCCCCTCAATGCGAATGCGCTCACCGACCGTCTCTGGCTGGGTCAGTATATTTCGGACGGCGTCCTCTCGCAAGAGCGCAGGTGCGAAGAATAGGCCCGCAGTCTGTGAAGGAGTCGGAGGGAATGTACTCATAGTCTTACCTTTCCTATCTGTGACAACAGGAACACATCAAAATCGTCCGCATCGTTGAGAGCCACATGCTCTTTGGAAACTCCTTGAGCGCTCAAGCGCTCGAGCGCGTCTTTTTCCTGCTGATCCATGGCTTCTGCTCCCTCATAACGAGCTGAGTGCTCTTGCAGAACGAGCACCGGTAATGCGAGAGAAGCAAGCCTCGTCTCCACTGCGCTCTTCTGTCGCACTCGTCTCCTGCCGCATCTTCACTAGTTCCTCCTTAAGCTCCCTCATACGTATGCGGCGGAGTGGTGTTTGCTCTAGCTTCGCCATTATACATCTCTCCATCCTCAGGCCGTGTCATCTTTTAACCGGTGGAAATTCCGCCCTATATCGAAGTGTTGGGTATCTGATTCCACTGCCTGTTTTCAACGATGGATTACTCATCACATGTCACCAACTCCATCTCTGTTATACTTGAGGTTGCTACCTGCCAGTCTCCAGGAAAATGCCAGCACAGGCAAAGACCTTTTAACTTGATCTGTATCTCACCCACATCAGTGAATGCTATGTCTTCATGGAAATGCTCGCTCGTCACTTCATGACGCAAGCACACAAGCACTACGGGTGGCTTGCTGCTCACATCCAATACGGGACAATTCGCCTCGATTAACCGCTTGCGTGCTGCCTTGGACACGTACCCAATGGTGAGCCAATGTTCTCTCGGTTCACTCATTTCTTCTTACCTACCTTCCGTATATCACTGATTGACGAAGATCTAACTCGGAGAATGTAGTCTGGCGAATGTCGCTTTGACCGATCTCTGATGGAACCCCTCATTCCTCTACTAGCGCGGTCAACACACTTTGCTGGGGACCATAGAGATCAAGTCTGCCGGGTCTCGCAGGTACAGCTGCGGCGGGTGAACCCAGGAAGATAACATATCCCGCCTTCAGTCCGCCAAGCTGCTTCGACAACCAACTCAAACGCTCCCCAATGTCTCCCAGGGCCTCCACCGGCCCCTCGGTCAGCAGCTCTCCGTTCAAGGAGAGGCTGAGTCGCCCCTCGAGAGGCCAATCGAGCGGTTGCTTTCCCAACAGAAACCCACCGCCAGAAGCGTTGTCAGCCACGACCTCGGCGATGCTAAACCGGTACCCCTCCCAGATGCTATCCAGGAAATCCACTCCAAGGAACGTACTGCCAACAGCGGATCGGGCGGCCTCCGGCGAGGACTGAGCAGGCAGATCGTCGCGCAGTACCACAGCCAGTTCCGGCTCGATCCTGGGTTGGATGAATCGACTCAACCGTACCGGGCTTTCAAGGAGCATCTCCGGGTAGATATGACCGTAAATGGGCGCACTGATTCCCATCTGCGCTTGTTTAGCGGGACTGATTAACCCAAATTTATATCCTCTCGGTTTCCGATGCTCTCCCAGGGCAGCCTGTAAGCGGTAAGCACTCTCCAGGTCTACTCCAACAGCCTCGGCCTGCGATGTTACTGTCTTCCTGCTCGTTCGGGCTTCCTGTACACGAGTGAGCAGGCTATTCTCAGCCTGGTTCAGATACATCTGACTCTCCTTTTCCATCACTTTATCTTCCCTGGAACTCTGCCTTGCGTTTCTCAAGAAAGGCTTCCATGCCTTCACGCATATCTTCCGTGGCAAACAGTAAGAAAAAGTTCTTGCGTTCTAGCGCCAGTCCCTCTTCTAGAGGAGTCTCAAAGGCTGCCAGGATCGACTCCTTTGCCAGGCGCACGGCGATGGGAGGCTGTGCCGCCACCGTTTGCGCCAGCTTCATCGCCTCGTTGAGGTGCTCACCCTTGGGGACCACGCGATTCACCAGGCCGAGGTCCGCCATCTCCTGTGCGCTGACCTGTACACCTGTCAACACGATCTCCATCGTGCGATATTTGCCGAGCGTACGAGCCAGCCGCTGGGTTCCACCCGCACCAGGCATAATACCGAGGAGAATTTCGGGTTGTCCAAAGCGTGCATTCTCCGAGGCGACAATCATATCGCAGTGCATCGCCAGTTCGCACCCACCGCCCAGTGCATAACCGCCAACGGCTGCAATCATCGGAGTGCGGATACGCCGAATGTGCTTCCATGCCTCGAACCTACCTAACATCATGTCAATTGGTGACTTGTCGGACATCTCCTTAATATCAGCCCCTGCTGCAAAGGCCTTCTCTCCGACTCCAGTGATGACGATGCAGCGAATCGTTTGATCTCGATCAAGTTCCTCCAGTGCGTCAGCCAACTCGCTCACAAGCGAGAAATTGAGTGCGTTCAATTCCTTCGGACGATTCAGGGTGACAATGCCAATTGGCTCATTCCGCTCGACGAGGATGTGTTGGTAATCTGTCATAGCTCTCCTCACAACTCATTGCTAGCATGTATCTCGGTACATGTGTCTACTAAAGATAGCGAAAATTATGGGCAAGCCATTTGGCATATCTCCCTGTCGTGGGTGTCATCAACAGAAGCGAGTATGTCGACGATGGTTTCATGACTCTCCTCTATCTCTGTTTGCCCCCTCGGCCTGCTCACGCGCATGATACGAACTGCGTACGAATGGGCCCGATTCGACATGACGGAAGCCCATCTCTTTGCCCTCGGCCTTTAGCGCAGCAAACTCTTCCAATGGGACATAGCGTTGAATGGGCAGATGCTGAAATGAAGGACGCAGATATTGTCCAATTGTCAAGATATCAACGTCATGCTCGCGCAGATCGTGCATGACCTCGATGACCTCATCCCATGTCTCACCCAGTCCTAGCATGAAGCCAGACTTGGTTGGAGCAGCAGGATTCATCTCTTTCGCCCACTTGAGTACCTGGAGCGAACGCTTGTAGATGGCCTGTGGGCGCACACGCTTGTAG
>VBHI01000143.1 GCA_005881495.1 Chloroflexota bacterium | reverse complement strand
CCGCTTATCGCCAGGATCGCTGCCGCATATGCTGCACTTGGTGATGCTCCATGTAGCTCGAAAAGAGCTTGCAAACGCGGCACGAGTTGTCCAAGCAGTGAAGATGGCGTGACCATTTCAGCAAGGTGCTTGTAATGGATTGCGGTCTGGGACTGTACCAGGGTCGCCATTACGGCCACAGCAAACGAACTGATAACAAAGCGCACCGTGGTACTGACTGTTGTGGCCTGTGGCAACATGCGTTTTTTAAACCCCGAGAGCGCTGAGACAAATAATGGCTGAAAGCAGAAGCCAAGCGAGAAGCTACGCAAGATCAGCCAGAGCTGGATTGTCCCATAAGGGGTGGTGAGACTGATCGAGGTAAACAGCCAGAGCGCCACACACAGAATGACCAGGCCAGGGATTACGACAGGACGGACGCCGAATCTGTCCACCAGGCGACCTCCCACCAGCGCTGCCACCATCGAGGCAAATGCCTGAGGCAGTAAGAGCAACCCAGCCTGGTAGGCACTCAACCCACGCACATTCTGCAAGTAGATCGGGATGATGAACAGGCCGCCGAAGAGCGCGAACGTGATCAAGGCACTGGCAATCATACTAGTTGTAAAGGGCCCATTCGAGAAGACACGCAGGTCCAGCAGTGGATATCCCCCTCGATTGACAATACGCAATTCGACAATAACAAAGAGCACTAGCATCACTATTCCTAGCGCCAAAAAGCCTTCCACTTTCGTCGAAGTCCACCCAGCGGTGCTTGCATCTGATAAACCATAGAGCAGGGAGCCCAGGCCGATAGAAGCGAAGAGGAAGCCAGGAATGTCGAATGGCCTGCGCGTTTCAGGCCGTCCCTCACGCAGGAATATGATCCCCAGGATAATCCCGATGATGCCGATCGGCACATTGACAAAGAAGATGAGCTGCCAGCCCAGGTAGGTCACGATATAGCCACCAAGGGTGGGGCCAAAGGCCGGGGCCAGCAGAATGGGAACACCCAAAGCGCCCATGGCTGTGCCACGCTCTGCCGGTGGAAATTCGTTCCAGAGCAGCGTAATCGCCAACGGCGACATAAATGCGCCGGTCGCCCCCTGCACCACGCGGAAGAAGATGAGCATAGGTAGATTCAAGGAGAGCCCACACAAGGCCGAACCAATCGTGAAGCTGGCAAGGGCGATCAAATAGAGGCGCTTCTGACCAAGGCGTTGGGCGAGAAAGGCAGTAAGGGGCGTGGCTACTCCTTGCGCCAATGTATAGGCAGTGAGCACCCATTGGACGCTCGCGAGGTCGGCCCCAAAGACGTTTTGCAGCCGGGGAATAGCAATGTTGACGATGGTGCTATCGAGGATCGTCATGAACAACCCGAAGATCACCACCATGGCCACAATCCATTTATAGGAGACGCGCCCACCCTGGCGCGGAGCGGCTACGGGATTTTGCATGGAAAATACTGCTGACCTCTTATCCCAATAAATGACTTTCTAGTCATTATGTATACTATAAAGTCAAGGTTGGTGTCAAGGCACCATGCGAGTTACTCTGGATATTGCTGTGGTTCATGTGCGATATTTTCGTATACAATGTATAGAATACCTTTCCGCCAGTGATGGTTTTGGAATATCTGAGCGCGCTCACAAAAGCTCGTGGCATATCCCAGGAGTCGTTGCTCGTTCGAGATGCGTGAGGTAGATGAGCGCTTCCTGTGAGGAATGGCCGCACATCTCCTCGGAAGGGCGTAACCGGTTACACACTGCTGGGCGTTCTGGCTTGCCAAAGAGCTTGCAGTGATTGTCCTTCGTCAATTGAATGCAGCGGACCCCTGCAGGCTTGCCATTCGGCATCCCAGGAATCGCTGATGAAATGGACAGGGCAATACAGCACGCCCCGCAACCAACTCTACATTCCATAATGCGGATAGCCATATGTCAAAAACCTCTCTAATATTCCCCCGCTTTGGCCGCCATAATAATCCCCGTAATATCCTCCACCGACATCGGTTCTATATCGATACGTTCGCCCTCGATCGTTACCAGGTAGATAGTTTTGTGGCTCAGGGCGGCGGTATCTGTGTGCAAGAAATCGTGAAGCACCTGGGCCACAGTCTCTGCGGCCTTTTCGGCTCTTTCTCCACTTTTACCGATAGCAATGGCGAAAAGCGACGGCGCTTTGTGGTCCCTTGCCTCAACCACGTCAATCTTCACATCACGGATGTGCTTTAACTGTTGTTCGAGGATTCTGAGATGTTGCTCCATATTTGAAGTGAATTCAATCGTGACGGTGGTATCCATACTCTTTTCCTCCTGAATTTCTTCCTGCATTACAGCTGCGCTATTTTGATTGTTTGCATGCCAGTTTGAAGTATCTTACACGAAGGATGACCAGGGCGCAATAATTTACTCAACTTTTGTGCCTACATGCACCGTGACTATTCCTCTCGTCAGCCGATAAAAGCGCACATCGCTCCAGCCAACTTCTTCCATTATCGCTTTGAGTGCGGGCGCATCAGGGAAATTCGTCAGGGAATTGGGCAGGTAGTTGTATTCTTCAAAAGCCTTCCCGATGACCGTACCGAATAACGGCGCCAGTTTATAAAAGTAGAAGTTGAAAAGGGAGCCGAATATTCTGCCGGGTGGGTGGCTGATCTCCAGGCAGACAACTCGTCCTCCTGGTCGTACGACGCGCAGCATTTCACGGAAGCCCTGCCTGATGTCGGTTAAGTTTCGCACCGTGAAAGCGGAGCAACAACCATCAACGCTGTTGTCGGGTAGATCGATTGCCTCGGCATCGCCAACTCGCAACTCAATCTGGTCTTGCAACCCCAAACGAGCAATCTTAGTACGTCCCAGTTCCAGCATCTCCGGCGTAATATCCATACCGATTATCCGTGTGCCCGGGCCAGAACGGCGAATAACGGCAATGGAGAGATCTGCTGTACCAGCACCTAAATCAAGTCCGAGTTCGCCGGTTCCCAGTGCCAGGTAACGCGCGGCAAATGCGCGCCAGCGTTGATCCAGCCCAAAGCTCATCAGGCGATTCATAGGATCATAGACACGGGCAATGCGACCGAAAAGGCGCTGCACATAGGGACGTTTGCCGCCTGTCGCCCGAAATTTTTCCTCTAAAGCTACATTCTTAGTCATGAAAATGTTTCGTCTTCCTTTTATTCTAACTCAATTTCTCTTCAACCACCCGCTTTACACTCCAAACGATTTCACAAGCGCCGCGACCAGAATCCCTAATGCTAGCATCACCCCAAATTGAAGATGGAGACTCGCAGTTCGCTTGATGCCAATGATAAAGGCTTTGCGGTCAGTTGCCGTCAACACTGTTCGCACATTACTAAAGGCCAGCGGGAAGGTGATCCAGACCGCCAGGCTATACAGGGGCAATAACCTGAGCAGGACAAAGAGGGTCACCGCGATGTAGCTACCAAAAAGTAGGAATGCGTGGAACCGCTTGCCGAACGCCTGGCCGAGACGTACGGGCAATGTGAGCTTACGCACCGCCAGGTCGTCCTGGTAATCGCGCACATTATTCATATTCAGAATAGCCGTAACCAGAAAGCCGACGGGTATACTGGCGACAAAGGCTTCCCAGGACCAGCGAGGGATCTGGACGTAGTAGGATCCCCAGGTCATCAGGAAACCCATGGCGATATAGACCAGGATATCACCAAGGCCACGAGAAGCGAACTTGAACGGCTTTGCGCTATAGAAGTAAGCTATAGCCATACCCGCCAGTCCGAAGAGGATAATGGCAGGGCCACTGGTGATGATCAGTACAAGGCCAAAAAGGGCCGCGATTACAAAACTAGCGATACCTCCGCCGAGTACCTGTGCCGCTGTCATTTCATGGCGGAAGATAACCGTACTGGCACCCAGGGATTCAGGATGATCTAAGCCGTAGAGGTAATCAAAGTATTCGTTGAAGTAGTTTGCGCCAATCTGTAGGAAGAGGCCCGAGAAGAGCGCGGCCAGGAAGCTTAGCGGGTGGAATGTTCCATCATAGGCTGCTACCGCTGTCCCTACCAGCACTGGGCTAACCGTGGCAGTCAGTGAAAAAGGGCGCGCCGTCTTCACCCAGACTTTCCACGCGGGATTCTTCCCGTTTGTGTCTGCTTGAGTAACATTCAAACTATTTTCTTGAGTGTCCATTTCCTTAGCTCTTGAATCGTAATACGTGATAGACTATGCATAATATAAGCATAGTATGCCTGAGATAAAACGTCAAATAACGCACTACATTCTATGATAAAAAATCCGAGAGGGATACGATGGCAGATAGCATGGAGACTGAGGCCGAAAATGTATTAAAGAAAGCACCGGAACCGGTGCAAACTGCCGTGAAAAACGCTAAGCCCCTACTAGATTTTTGGAATAAATTCAATAACGATTGGTCATGGAATCTCTCAGCGGCCCTGGCATATAACTTGCTGATGGCAATGTTTCCGTTCTGCACTGCAGCGCTGGCCATTCTTGGGCTTGTCCTCGGTGGATTGAGCCCTCAACAGTACAACACCCTCGTCAATCACTTCATTGAAGTCTTCCCATCGGCAACATCAGCACAAATTTCAGCCATTCTAAATGGCGCCAGCGAGCAATTGTCGAAAGCCAATGGCATCCTATGGATAATCACCATTGGGTTTGCTATTTATTATGGTTCGCGCCTCTTCGTCCTCATGGAAAACTGTTTTGGTATCATTTACCATATACGCCCAAGAACATTTATCGCCCAGAATGTTACCGCTATAGGCATGCTTATCCTGTTTATTGTGCTCATACCGGTATCAATAGGCGCAGGAGCTTTAACAGCTCTAGCCATCTCTCTTCTGCCGGGCCAATTTTCTGGCGGCATCGTCAATGTAATACAATTTTTTGCGGGGTATTTAGCGGCATACCTGTTGTTCCAGGCCATTTATATCATTATCCCTAATCAAAAAATTCGCTTTCGTAAAAGTTGGCTCGGAGCAGCAACGGCAGCCTTGCTTCTACAATTGTACGTGGTCTTCTTTCCGCTCTACATTGAGCATTTTTTAAGCGGCTTAGCCGCGGCAATAGGCTCCGTCGTTATACTACTCATCTTCTTTTACTATTTTGCCATGATTCTTATTTTAGGGGCAGAGATCAATGCCTTCTTCGCAGAAGGCGTAATGACTACCTTTGATTTGGTCACGATTGTTTCTACAAAGACAGAGAAAGAGAAGCAGTGACTACTAATGCGGCATCCGATTGTATACCCCCAGCCAGTTCGTAGCAATCTCGATCTGCGCCTCTTTCAGAGAGATAGCCCCTGAACATACCTGGCTGTGCAGGTAATTTTCGACTTTATCTTTTTCGTGAAAGCCTGGCTTGGGACTGGCAAGTTCTGGCCAGAGGTTCGAGATATCGTTTGAGCCGCCCAACTCCAGGCTGACCAGGTGATCAACTTCGTACTGGCCTGGCGAGTGATGTGCTATGCCGTACTCGGCGTATACCTGGTCCTTCTCACTTGTCGGCACATTGCGCACCGAGCTGGCGTATCCTGATTGACAGATGGCATCCTTCGTTCCAGTTGCCAGGAGAGCACCGGGAGTACACGCCGAGTCGGGCAGACCACCTTGCGCCACGCATCCAGAAGTCTTGGTCTGCACTCCCCAGTGCGGCCCGGCCCCAGTCGTATTGTTACCGGCAGTAGGCGTGGTAGTCGGTAAGGTTATATTCACCGAACCACAGCCACTGAATATGATTGTGAGAGTCGCGAGCAGTCCAAGCCAACAGATGAGCTTTTTCATGATTTCCCTTCTCCTTCGTATTGAAATAGGCTTCCTATCCCTCAGGATAATTATAAGAGGGAAAAAGAGGCGGTGGCACGGAGTTAGAGACCCGCGATCCAGTTAGAGGCCGATGCTCCTGCACCTCGCCTTCACCCTTGAAAGTTTGCCTATTGCTTGTAAATGTAAACGCGTCTTTCACTCAGATTGCAGCACAAGCCAGCTCGCATTAAACTGTCTCGTTGGTAGATCAGCCAAACTGATCCAGTAGTACAGCATCCCAGCGTTGCCCCAACGCATCCCGATAGTATCATCGGTGTCTACTTGCAAGAGCAATTGCCAGTCCATAGCCCCTTTCGACAATGCTGCGGCGCGTGGATCATCTATATCGGTTACACCGTTTGAGGTAAGCTGGTACTGCAGTCGCATATCATCCTGAATAGTATCAGGGTTGCCCAGCATGCGATGATGCGGCGTGGCATGATCGGCCTGGCTGGAAAACGAGGAGAGTACTGATTCATATTTCTTTTGGTCATCGTCTGACCAATCCAGTTCAGGTATCTCAAGCTTGGGCTGCTGAGATAACGTTAACTCGCTTGCAAAACTGAGCAAACAGGCATGATACTGGCTCGTTGCTGGAAGTGTAGTTGGTGCTAACGCGCGTTGCAGTGCGTTAAGATCACCGTCTGTATAGAGAACTTGCCAGCCTCCACGATCAACCGGGTCCTCGCCAAAAGTCTGCTGTTGCGCGTCGTAGAAAAACCAGAGCATTCCGCTTTGAGGCAGTACCTTTTCGGTATCATACTGGCTCACATCATCAAGGCGAATTTGCGCGATAAACGACTGCGGCAGTCCCTTCCACTCCGGCCAGGGCGCTCCAGTAGGTAGGTCGGGCACACCACCAAGCTTCGAAGCGCCAACATACAGAAAGGATTCATCGACCTCTGCTGCTGTAATTCGGATCGATGGTCGAGCCAACCGATCGATGTCTTTTATCAACCGTGAAAGTCCTGCCGCGACGAACACGGCTTGCAGATCTGCTTTGTCCATAATCTCCAGTACTCCTTTCGCCATCTTGTTTTTTCATTGGGTATCATCCTATTTTTCCCGCTGAACCTTACCCCTTATAGGTAATATACGGTTGGAAGTCCTAAAAAACATCCACCAATTGGATGAAGTAAAGACTCATTCATAAACGGGGTGCTTTTTCACCATGATCAACAGGTAGATAAGTCAGCAGAGCTTGAACGTTCGTACAGCTTACATGCTGGTCTATTGTCCAGTCCCTGGAGCTGATTTATTCGTTAGACTGGTAGTAATCAGCCAGGTATCAAATAATACATTTATTGGGAGGCAGTTGTATGCAACAGTTAACCAGGCGGCTTGGCCAGAGCGATCTCGAAATTACGAAAGTTGGTATTGGAACAGCCCCCATTGGTTCCGCTACCGATTGGAAAATATATTGGGGACCACAAGATGAAGATGAGGCGTTGAGAGCTATTGAGACTGCCATCGACCTCGGCGTGAACTGGATTGACACTGCTCCCTTTTATGGCTGGGGACGCGCAGAACAGATTGTTGGCAAAGCTCTGCGTGGCAAGCGCGATAAGGCATATATTTTTACCAAGTGCGGCACGCTTCGTGACGAGCAGGGAGATTGGTATGAAAGTCTCAAGCCTGAGAGTATTCGCCGTGAAGTCGAGGCCAGTTTACGCAATTTGCAGACCGACTATATTGACCTCTACCAGTTTCACGACCCAGATCCTCACACTCCTATTGAAGAATCCTGGGGCGCGCTGCAAGCGCTGATCCAGGAAGGCAAAGTTCGCTACGGCGGCTTATCCAATCATCCAGTGGCACTGATGGAGCGGGTGTTGGCACTGGGGCCAATAGCCTCCAATCAACATCAATATAACCTGCTCAATCGCGAAATAGAGCGCGACGTTTTATCCTTCTCGCAAGCGCACAACATCGGTGTGCTCTGCTGGTCACCTCTGGCCAGTGGGTTCCTGGTGGACACCTTTGATTTAGAGGTCCTTGACCCCCAGGATTTTCGTCGAAAGCGCCCATTTGCTCAGGAACCAACCTATACCAGGCTCAAGCAGTTGCGGAAAACGTTACAATCTTTCGCCCACGACCATAATAGAACACTATTCGAGCTGGCAATTGCCTGGATATTGAGACATCCGGCTGTGACGGGCGCTATTATCGGCATACGCAGCGCACTGGAAGCACAGCAGATGCTGAACGGGTGCGACTGGAGCTTCACAGACGAAGATATAGCAGTGATTGACAAGGCTTTATCAGACTGGGAAAACTAACTTGTTGATCGCTCAAAAAGGTTAACCCTTGTCTGTTATGCCTCCCTTTCCTGGCTTCGCCGGTACAAATCCACAAAGATATCGATAAGTACAAGCGGTGTGAATGAGTTAAGAACATCTAGAAGGTCGGGAAACTCTTGCGCATACAGCGCAATGTCCTGTCCCATTGCATGTATCCAGATCATGAAGGAAGGTAAATTCCGTTTTCCTTCGTAGACGTACGTGTATATCAAAACGCCTTGATAATCAGGATAAAGAAAAGTCGGTCCAACAGTCCACCATTTGCGCCTGTATTCACGCAAACTTTGCCGCCTATCGTTGGCGTCTGGTGAGTCGATCCCGTAGAGAGGATTCGCGATCTCAATCCATTTGCCGCGATGCCGCATCCAGGCTTTCTCGTTTGTTTGCAACATGCCAGTGCCTCCTGGTTACCTATACCGTAAGAGTAAGATTGCTTCTGATCCTGCTAGTGCACTACATTTCGCATTAACGGAACATTACTGTTCTCTTTCTACAGCCTTTTTAGACGGGTGGCATCTCAGGTCCTGTAAACTGGCTTGCAGAATTCGCTAAAGGTGAAAGAATATGTGTCGCGCTGTAAGGATGTTGACGCATAACTATGCCTGCTTCTACTACAAGCGTTTGATATACTTTTTCCATATTGCCGTTATAATCGAATGGTTGATCATAAACGATCTCACGAATACCAGCCTGTATCATCGCTTTAAGACAATCAAAGCATGGACGCAGTGTCACAAAGAGGCTTGCAAGATCGGTGGCAGTACCCTGGCGCGCAGCGAGCAGAACAGCATTTTGTTCTGCGTGTACACAGAGGCACGTTTCATATCCCTGGTGACGAGGAGCATCGGAAGCGCAACGAGGACAACCGCCCTCATTGCAGTTTTTCACGCCAAAAGGCGTTCCATTATAACCGGTACTCACAATTCTGCGATCTACTACAATCAACGCACCGACTGGACGACGCTGACAATTTGAACGAGTCGACACGTCCCAGGCAATATTCATGTAGTAATCGTCCCAAGGCGGGCGAACATGTTTGCTCATTTTTTTGCCTTCCCATGTCAAAATCTAGAGCATAGAGCAGCCAACATACAATCAGCGAATAAAATGAGAACGACCTAAGACCATTCCGACTATTAAACCCAGATTAAAAGCTACCAGGGTAAGTATGGTGACTGCTTCAAACCCATTCCAACAGAATACCCCGCTGGGATTAACCGCACTTTCCACCGACAGGGTTGAGGTCACTGATCCAACCCATCCGCTCTACAGCCTCAGCTTTCCGCTGATTGGTGTCACCGTGAAACAACGCCTCGGCCGTGTCTGTCTGGTGTGGCTCCACCCAGGCATTGAGCGAGCAATCCCGGTGAGCGCGACCAGCCTTGCCAGTGAACCCCACGTCCTTGTGGCATGCCGACTCTCTGTTGCTGGATTGCAGAGGCTTCTGCATGTGTTATCCCCTTTGGTATGTCCTAACCAGGAGGATGCTCATGAACCAGCCGAAAGCACACAACTCAGCTCTGCCACCCCTTCGTCAACTGCCCTTGCCGTTTCCAGATCCAGAACCGATGCCGGCTCCTTTCCCGATCCCAGTGGTGTTTTTGTCTCCTCAGCAAATCTGGGCAACCTTACCCCTGGCCATGCAGATGGGAGTCAGGACCACGCTGCGCCGCGTTTTTCAGGAGGTGCTCAATGATCGCTCTTGCTCCTAACAAGATTACCAAGCGTCACCGCGAACGCGAAGCCTATGTGTATGTTCGTCAGTCGACCCTCAAACAAGTGCAACAGAATCAAGAGAGCCGGCACAATCAGTATGCGCTGGTGCAGCGAGCAATCGAGCTAGGTTGGCTGCCCGAGCGGATCCATCTCATCGATTGCGACCTGGGGCAATCTGGGCAAGACAGTCAGCGTCCAGGGTTCCAAAGTCTGGTCGCCGCTGTTTCCCTCGGTAAGGTTGGTCTGATATTGGCCTATGAAGCCAGCCGTCTGGCTCGCAACAACACCGATTGGTACACCTTGCTGGATCTGGCGACTGTAGTTGGGGTTCTGATTGCGGATACCGAGGGCATCTACGATCCACGCGATTACAATGATCGCCTTTTACTCGGCCTGCGAGGGCTTCTGAGCGAAGCGGAGCTCCATACCCTGCGTTTACGCATGGATGCCGGGCGACAACGCCAGATTGAACAAGGGCGCTACCACCAACATGTGCCGACAGGGTTAGTTCGCCTCGAGGATGGAAAGGTGAGCAAGACACCTGATTTACAGGTGCAGCGAACCATCGAGCTGGTCTTTGCTCGTTTTGAGGCCCTGGGCAGTTGTCAGAAAGTTCTCCGGAGCCTGCGCGATGATGGCATTCTCTTGCCTCGCCACCAGCGTGGGGGACCCTACGCCGGTCAACTCGTCTGGCGCAAACCCACTCAAGCTGCTCTGAGTGAGATTCTGCACAATCCAGCCTACGCAGGAGCCTTCGTCTATGGGCGCAGAGGCCCCCATCCCGATCGACGACCTGGCCAGCTCCGTCAGGTCCGGCGCCCGCTGGAAGAGTGGACAACGATCCATCACGGGGTGTATCCTGCGTATATCACGTGGGAGCAGTTTCTGGCCAATCAGGCACGCCTGGCAGACAATGCCAGCGATTTC
Organism: Chloroflexota bacterium; assembly: GCA_005881495.1. The sequence continues at coordinate 1,057 of VBHI01000143.1, read as the reverse complement.
GCACGGCGGGCCCATGGAGCTCCACGGCAAGGAACCGCCCTCTTAGCTGGGTTAGTCGTATGTGGACGGTGTGGCTATCAGATGCGGGTCACTTACAAACCGCAACGACGCTACACCTGTACAGCGCTCGCCGCCAGTTATGGAGCCGCAACCTGTTTGCATGTGGATGGGGCCAGCCTGGAAGCAGTTATCGTGGATGCCTTCTTCCAGGCACTGGCCCCGGCCGAACTGAACCTTCTGGAAGAGGTACTCTCCGCCCATCGAGCGGACGCCGCACGCCTGGCCACGCTGCGTGCTGATCAGGTGACACGAGCAGAATACGAGGCCGGACTCGCCCAGCGGCACTATCAGGCTGTCGATCCAGCCAATCGCCTTGTGGCAGCCGAACTCGAACGTCGCTGGGAGATCGCGCTGCAGGCAGTGGTCGAAGCGCGAGAGGAGATGGAACGCATGGCTTCGCAGCCTCAGACCCCCGAACTAACGGAAGAAATGAAAGAACAATTGCAGGATATTGGGCGCCATCTTCCCGCGATGTGGGCAAGTGGATGTTTGACACCTGCCCACCAGAAGGAAGTCTTGCGCAGCCTGATCCGGCGTATCATCGTGACACGACCAACGCCCGATACCGTCGAAGCCAGAATCGTGTGGGTGAGTGGGGCCGTTACCCCGTTCTCAGTCCATCCTCCGATTGCCCGCGGCTCGGACGTGAGCGGGTATGAACAATTGGTGGAGCGAATTCTGGCTCTGGGAGCTCAAGGCTACCAGGACTCCGAGATCGCGCGGATCGTTTCAACTGAAGGCTTTCGTTCTGCGCGCAGTGCACACATTCCTGCCTCGCAGGTGGGGGAGATCCGTCGAGCACGCGGACAGATCTCCTTGACCGAGCAGTTCAAAACCCAAGCCAAGGTCGATGGGCAGTGGACCGTGTTTGGGTTAGCCCAGGAACTGGAGGTCCATCGCAACTGGTTGTACACTCGAATACGCAACGGGACACTGCCGGCAACTCGCCACAGCGTCACGGGGCACTACTTAATTGCCGATGAGCCAGAGATCCTTG
>VBHI01000405.1 GCA_005881495.1 Chloroflexota bacterium | reverse complement strand
TTCACCTTTGCTTTGAGTTCTCGCTCTTTTTCTGGGGGAATGCTCAACCGTAACCAGCGCGTGCCATTGCGATTGCGCTGGCCACGCAGATCATACCCCAGAAAGCGATAGCGTTTGCTCCAGTGAGTGATATGCGTCTTTTCCGGGTGTTGTGTCAGTCCCAGCTGTTCCTTCAGCCAGTTCGCCATTTCCTCCTTCAGTTGCTGCGCTTCCGCCTTGGAGTATTGGCACAGTATCAGCAGGTAGTCATCAGCGTAGCGGCAGTACGAAATCATCCGCCGGGGATGCACCGAGGGGATTTGTGCTCGTGCCGCAAGCGTCTCTTTGATTTTGGCCCGCAATCCTTCTGGAGTCTGATGCCCCATCGGGATACGTCCGGCCAGTTGGGCCCGCCAGCGGACCAGATTGCGTTTGTGTCGCGCATAGTCGGTCGTGGTGCGGGCATATTGCTGCTGACGTGTGAGCGCCGGAGCATTGGCTCCCCAATGGTCCTCCAGCCAACAATCCAGTTCGTGGAGGACGATATTACTGGGCAGGAGGGTTCTTTCCTCCATGACTCCAGCTTGAAGCATCTGACGAATGAGGTCGATAAACCGTTCGTCTTTGATGCGTTTGCGTAAGCAGTTTAAGATGACGCTGTGCGGGATGGAGTCGAACGAACCATCAACTCAATGCCCTGGTCAAGAACCCGGATCAAACAGAGACCACAGAAATCGAGGTCATTGATCCTGCTCACCCGCTTTTTGGGCGCTGTTTCCCGCTGATCTCGATCAGTTCTTCGCCTCACCATCCAGGATATGCCTATGTGGGCTATCGTGATGCCATGGTGTTGCGCATCCCTCTGGCGTCCACTACACTGGCCCCATCTCGGCCATCTTCCCCAAGTAAGCTCACCTATGATGCGGTAAAAGATCTAGTAGTGGTGGCCGAAGAATGTGAGGTTCTATGCCCCATCATCCCAGCCTCATCTGGGAGCGCATGTCAAGAGAACTCCAACAGCGAATCACAGACGACCTCGCGTCGATCTTCCAGGAGGCATTAGATGAGTACATCCGAATTAGTCACCCGGCAACATCTGCAAAAGAAAGCCATGATCTACGTCCGGCAATCGACGCTGACCCAGGTGATCATCAATCAGGAAAGTCTGCGCTTGCAATACGGCCTCGAACAGCGCGCGAAGACGCTGGGCTGGAGAGCGGAAGATATCGAAGTCATCGACGCTGATCTCGGCTTAACCGGGGCTTCTGCACAGCACCGCACGGGCTTCCAAGAGCTGGTGACGAAAGTGACGCTAGGACAGGCTGGCATTATCCTCTCTTCGGATGTGACGCGCCTGTCGCGCAACTGCTCCGATTGGTATCCTCTGCTCGATGTGTGCGGGTACCGAGGGTGTCTGATTGCTGACAACGATGGGATCTATGATCCCGGCTCGGCAAATGGGCGCTTACTCCTGGGACTCAAAGGCCAACTCTCGGAGTTGGAGCTTCACACGATCCGAGCACGGATGACTGCCGGACTCCTGAACAAAGCGGCTCGCGGCGAACTGGCGCTCACGCTCCCCATCGGCTTGGTGCGTGATGCTCTGGATCGGGTCCACAAAGATCCCAATCAAGAGATCCAAGATCGCCTGGATCTGATTTTTGCCACCTTCCTGCGGCTCCGCTCGGCAAGCAAGGTCCTGGCATTTCTCAATACCCATGACCTTTTGCTGCCCAGGCGGGATCGCTTCGGTGACGTGACATGGAAAAAACCGACAGGGGCGGCCATTCTGCAAATTCTGAAGAATCCTGCCTATGCTGGCGCTTTTGTCTATGGGCGAACGCGAACCCTGCGTCGTGAGGCGACCTCTCTGCGCGCTAAACAGATCCGGCTCCCGCTGGAAGAATGGAAGATTCGCGTGAATGATATCTACCCAGCTTACATTTCCTGGGACACCTTTGAGCAGATCCAGGCCATCCTCCTGGATAACTATGCTGAGTACGACCGGAACAAAACCCGAGGCGTGCCTCGACCAGGAGCTGCGCTGCTGCACGGGCTGGTCCACTGTGGAGAGTGTGGGCACAAGATGGTTGTGCAATACAAGGGCGGCACCCGTTATCTCTGCAATTTTCTCCGCCAGAAATATCATGTACCCGTCTGCCAGCATATTCCCGGCGACACAGTTGATCCTCATATCGTCGAAGCGTTTTTCCAGGCACTCTCTCCCGTTGAATTGGATGTCTACAGTCGCGCGGTGGCCTGCCAACAGGAAACCATCGACCAGGTCTCTCATGCCCACTCTCAGCACCTGGAGCGCCTGCGTTACGAGGCACAACTTGCCGAACGCCAGTTTCTGCGTGTTGATCCTGATAATCGCCTGGTCGCTGCCACCCTGGAGAAGCGATGGAATGAGGCTCTCTCGGCACTCAAACGGGCTGAGGAAGCCCAGGCACAGCAACACAAGCCGGTACCCACGCTGCTCTCTTTGAGTGAGGAGCTTCAGGCGGCTTTCAAGGCGATTGGCCAGCATCTGCCAGCACTCTGGCACCATGAGTTGCTTTCTCAGCAGCAGCGAAAAGCCCTTTTGCGCTGCCTGATCGACAAAGTGGTGTTGCATCGTCCTGAGCCCGCGACGGTGCAGGCACGCATTGTGTGGCGAGGAGGGGAAACCACTACCCTCTCGATCCCCGTCCCAGTGGGATCGCTCAAAGATTTGGCCGGGGCGCAGGAAATGGAGCGAATCATTCTCGAACGGAGCAAGGAAGGGATTGCCGATGACGTGATTGCTGACGAACTGACGGCTCAGAGCTACCGCTCACCCACGCACTCGTTTGTGCTGCCCAGCACGGTCAAAATTATCCGCTTGAGACATCGGCAATTTCTGGTTCGCCACCAGTCCCATCCTCGCCATGTGGAAGGCTCGCTCACCCTGACCCAAATTGCCAACATGCTTGACATTGCCCCACACTGGATTTATGATCGCATCAACAATGGCACTATCCAGGTCACGAAAGACCCAACCACTCGTCTCTATTTGTTTCCCGATTCGCCAGCCACCCTCGATGGGTTCAAACGGCTGGTCAAAGGAGAGATCAAGAAGCTTCGTTTTTGAAGGGAGTATCAAGATGTATGATCGAAACATTTGACCAGATCGCCTTCGATGGTCCACGTCGCTCCTGCTCGGTAGGCTTGTGCGACCTGTCGTAATGCCTGAATGGTATTGCGTTTGGGCCGAAAGCCATAGGAACAGTCTCGAAAGATGGGCTCATAAATTCCCTCTAGTACCTGTGCTACGGCAGCTTGCACAATGCGGTCTCGGATGGCCGGGATACCTAGGGCGCGCCGACCGGTTTTCCCTTTCGGGATGTAGGCTCGGCGGACCGCCTGTGGGTGGTATCGACCGTGTGCAAGCTCGTCGGTCAATTGCCTCAACAGCTCTGGATTGATCTGTTTCCTTGTTTGGCCGTCGATGCCTGCCGTGCGTCCTCCGGTGTTTTGACGCACTCGTTCGGCAGCGACGGCCAACATGTCAGGATGGCAGACGAGCCGATACAGCTTGTCAAACCGTTTGGTTGGGTCGGTTCTGGCCAGTTTTCGCAGATGTCCAAGTTCGCTCAATGGGTCATACATGAGGTCTAGTTCCTCCATACTCATTTACACTTGAACGACATTCCCTGTGGTCCTTCGCCCTGTGA
>VBHI01000285.1 GCA_005881495.1 Chloroflexota bacterium | reverse complement strand
AAAGGCCGATATGATCAGGATGATCGTGGGACAGGACAATGGCCTGTAATTTATTGATGCTCAAGCCGACCTTATGCAGTCCTGCCGCAAGGGCCACGCGGGCGTCGTGCATACCCATGCCGGTGTCGACGAGTGCCCAGCCGTCGTGCCCGACGAGGGCGTACATGTTGACGGTCTTCAAGGGAAAGGGTATTGGTAATGTAAATTTCCAGATTCCTGAGACTACTTCGCGAGCTTCAGGTAAGAGTATTTGTTCATGCTCTCGTGAAGTGGTAGCCTGTGGGGGCACCTGCTCTGGCAAAGGTTTTTTCATTAGGGGACTATCCTTTTGTCTTCCAGTGATATAAGGTAATAGGGACATCCTTCTCCTTTGATTGTAAGGTGTTGGTAGAGATCGTGTCAATGTACATCTTTTGACTGTAACTTTGAGGCTAGCAGGTGAAAGTTTTCCACATGTTATCCACCGGTCTAATCGAAATTGGTGGATAACTACCTTACATTTTTTGGATATTATCTGTTATAATCGAAGTGGGGTAAAGTGGGGAATTTTGGTGAGTACGTAAGGTGGGGGAAGAAGGTGAAGCGTTCCTAATATACGGGAGAATATTTGGGATGCTTCGCAAGGGGCCACCGAAACGACTCGTATAGAGGTGAGTTGAAGTAATGGTGAAGGGTGAGCAATGTTTCTTGGCGAACACGAACATACAATCGATGCGAAAGGGCGCATGGCGGTCCCAGCCAAATTTCGGGCGCAGATGGACCGGGGGGGCGTCATAAGCAAAGGGAAGAGTGCGTGTTTGTCAGTGAATACTATGCAAGTTTGGGAGGCGAAATCGGCTGAACTGGTAGCGGGGATGACAAGTGATGAATTGCGCGATTTTGAGAGGCGCATTTATCCAAGTGCCAGTGAGATAGAGCTGGATGGGCAAGGACGCATGGTAATACCGGCCAAGTTGCGTGCTTACGCTAAGCTGGGAACTGAAGTCACAGTAGCTGGTGTGCGAGATCACTTTGAGATTTGGGATCGCGCTAGCTGGCAAGAATACCAGGACAAATTAGAAGCTGAGGGGGGATCAATCCCCTTCTAGCGTGCGAATATAGTACAGGTACATACGAATACGGAAGACATGGAAACACAACATGTGCCGGTGATGCTGGAGGAAGTCCTGAAGTATCTTCAGCCAGAGCCTGGGGGGCACTATATCGATGGCACATTAGGCGGAGGAGGTCACACCGAGGTAATACTTGAGCGATCCGCTCCCGATGGCAAAGTCCTGGGAATAGACACCGATCTCCAGGCGCTGGCAAGAGTCAGGGAACGCCTGGCAGAGGCGGTGAGCAGTGGGCGTCTAGTTCTGGCACATGGAAATTTCGCTGAGCTGGCCCGTATCGTCGACGAGGCCGGTTTTGTGTCTATTCAGGGGATATTGCTAGACGTTGGGTTCTCGTCACACCAGATGGATAGTGCGGAGAGAGGTTTTTCTTTCAGCGTCGATGGGCCACTGGATATGCGGCTGGACCAGTCACAAGGGATGTCTGCCGCCGACCTGGTAAATAGCGCAAGTGAGAAGGAACTGGCTGATTTGCTCTGGCGGTATGGTGAAGAGAAACGCTCGCGGCAGATCGCGAGACGTATTGTACGCGAGCGTTCAAAGGGAGCGATTACGCGGACAGCACAGTTGGCGCAACTGGCAGCCGCAGGAGTTCCTTATAAGCCTGGAGCGATACATCCAGCGACAAAAACATTCCAGGCATTGCGCATAGCCGTGAATCATGAATTGGACGCGCTGGAGGCGGTTCTGCCACAGATGTTGGATGTGTTGAGCGCAAAGGGGAATGAAGAGAAGGATGGAAAGAGAGGCGGTAGGATGGTGGTTATCTCGTTTCATTCGTTAGAGGATCGGATAGTTAAAGAGTTTATGCGGCTTGAGGCAAGGGATTGTATCTGCCCACCGCAAGTTCCTGTATGTGTGTGTGGTCATACAGCGCGGCTACGCCTGTTGACTGCTAAGCCAGTGATACCCACCGCGCAGGAGGTTATCGCTAATCCCCGCGCCCGGAGTGCCAAACTACGGGCCGCTGAAATAGTTGTTGGTTCGTAATGCGTCGCCAGGGTGGGGCAAGCCCAGCCCCTACGGGAGGAATGCAATATAGTGCGTCACCAGGGTGGGGTAAGCCCAGCCCCTACGGGAGGAATGCGACATATGTATAGCCTGAACAAGCGGATTGGTGGAAATAGAGCTGTACCGCCAAGGCCTATTCTGGCTGCCAAGAGACGCCGACAACTACATCCATTCTTCTTCTCTATGGGCCCGGTGGCGTTGTGTATCAGCAGTACGCTGCTGATCGGCCTGATGGCGATCCTGTATCTGACACAATTGGGACAGGCAGTTACAGCTAATCAACGAATGCAGGACTACCAGGCACAGCAGGCGATATTGAAGCGACAGAACCAGGATTTAGTCTACGTCATCTCGCAAGAGCAGTCGCCTCAATATATTGCTGGCGCTGCCAAGGCGCTCGGTCTTGTTCCGGCGGACCCAAAGGCCGTGCATATGTTGATCGTAAAAGATCTGGAACACATACGAGAGATTGATCCACATATACAGCCATGACGAACGCGAAGGGAGAGCAATAGATGAGCGTAGAACTGCGACGCGCACGCAACCGGCAGATGCTCATCTTCTTGCTTGTCTGCGTTGGCATGGTGACACTGATGGGCAGGTTATATTACTGGCAGATAGTGCGGGGAGATAGCCTGGCCCAGGTTGCAGCAAATGAGCACATTCAAAACCAAATACTGAATGCACCTCGCGGAGTGGTTTATGATGCGCGCGAGCACCTCCTGGCGACTAATGTGGTACGCGATGATGTCTATATCGAGCCGATTCAGTTCTCGGCTGACCATGGGTCGGATATCTTCCAGAGCGCGCTGGAGAAACTGGTGAGCACATTGCACCGGATATTGCCCAGTGTTTCCGAGGAGATCCTGTACAAGGATTTCAATCTCGAGTTACAAACAGTCCGTATCGCCAGCCGTATCGATCCAGCGCAGAGCGCGCAACTGCGTAGTTTGCAACTGCCGAACATTTTCCTGGAGCCGCGTACATGGCGTATCTATCCAGGCGGTTCCCTGGCCGCCCAGGTACTGGGCTATGTCCAGCAGGATGACCAGAAGAGTGTTGGTGTCTACGGTATCGAGCGGCAGTACGATCAACTGCTAGCTGGCAGGCCGGGAAGCT
>VBHI01000284.1:2704-5620 GCA_005881495.1 Chloroflexota bacterium | reverse complement strand
CTCCGTTGGTCAGCGTGTCGTTGTCGCTCATCACGTCCCCTGCGGAGATTGCCACTACTGCCGCCACGGCAACTACTCCATGTGCGCTTCGTTCAAAACCTCCAATATTGACCCGTGCGGTTTCGCCGAATACATCCGTGTTCCCGCGCGACACGTACAACAGACCACCCTCCTCCTCCCACCAAACCTCAGCGACGAAGAAGGCTCATTCGTCGAACCACTCGCCTGCTGCGTGCGCGCCGTCAGGCGCACCCCCCTCCTCCCAGGCGACACCGTCATCATCCTCGGCCTGGGCTCCATCGGCCTACTTATGCTCCAGGCCTTCAAAGCCCTCGCCCCGCCCAACCCAAAAATCGCGGAACCACGCAACCGTAACATAGTAGGGGCGATCCCTCGGGGTCGCCCTGGTGGGGGGCCTGGTCGCCCTATCTACGGCATTGATCTCATACCCGAACGTCTCCAACTAGCAAGCGACCTCGGCGCTGATGATGCCTTCCTTGCTCCCAGCGATGAGCAGGCGCTACAGCACCTCCTCGCACCATATACAGAAGGTCGTGGAGCCGACGCCATCATCATTACCGCAGCCGGTGTCCGCCCCTTCAAACAGGCAGTCGCCGCCGTCCGCAAAGGCGGCATGATACACATCTTTGCCGCCCATTCGGCTATGGTGCCCATCAACCTGGAAACAATCTATCAACAAGAAGTCGTTATAACCAGTACCTACTCATCCTCGCCCGAGGATTTGCGCATCGCCCTCGCTCTACTCGACAGCCGCAAAGTGCGCGTCGACGGTCTCATCAGCCATCGCCTGCCGCTTGATCATTTCGCTGAAGGGGTTGCGCTCATGCAAAAACACGCGGCTTTGAAAGTCTATTTTCACATAGCAGGAGAGTCTTAACATGGCAAATACTCATTACAACGTAGCAGTAATTGGCGCGGGTCCTGGTGGATACGTCGCCGCTATTCGTGCCGCTCAACTTGGAGCGAAAGTCGCCATCGTCGAAAAACAATACCTCGGCGGCACCTGTCTCAACGTTGGCTGCATCCCCTCAAAGGCGATGTTGCACATCGCCGAGGTCTTGCACAACATGTCATCGCTGGCTGAGCTGGGCATCAATCTGCCCCAGCCCCCAACCTTTGACATGAAACAGGCGGTTATCTTTAAAGACAAGGTCGTCAAGCGCATGACCGGCGGCGTCGGCACGTTGATGAAGGGCAACGACATCGACGTCTTTGATGGTCTCGGCACTGTGGATACTTCTCGCACCATCACCGTAACGAAGAACGACGGTTCTCAGGAGCAATTCAGTGCAGACAAAGTCATTCTCGCCACGGGTTCCATCCCGCTCATACCGCCCTTCCCTGGCATCGACGGGCGCAACGTAATGAATAGCGATACCTGCTGGAATCTGCCCAGGACGCCTGAAAGCATTATCTGTGTCGGAGGTGGCGTCATTGGCATCGAACTGGCCTGCATGTTCAACGCGCTCGGCTCGCAGGTCACCATAGTCGAGATGCTGCCCAACATCCTGGCCCCGGTCGATGAAGAGCTGCGCAAATTACTCGTCCGTACCCTCGGCAGACGCGGCACCAACATCGTCACAGGAGCTACAGTTGAGTCCCTCGCTGACGAGGGCGACCTGAAGAAAGTCATCGCCAGTACAGAAAAAGGGCAGGAGAGCTTCACCGCCGAGTACGTGCTGATCGCCGTCAGTCGTCGCGCCAACACCTCCGGCCTCGAGCGCTTGATGGAGCAGGGCCTTGATAACGACCGGGGGCGCATACGTGTCAACGAAAAGATGGAAACGAACCTCCCCGGCATCTATGCCATCGGCGACCTGGTACACGGCGCCGGCCTGGCCCACGTCGCCTCGACCGAAGGCGAGATAGCCGCCGACAACGCCATGGGCCACCCCGCAGTCATGGACTATAGTGTAGTACCAAACCCCATCTATACATTCCCCGAAATCGCCTTTGTCGGACTGACAGAAGCTGAAGCCAGGGAGAAATATCCCGAGGCACACGTCGAGCGATTCCCCTGGTCCGCTAACGGCAAAGCCGTCGCCAGCGCCGAAACAGACGGCTTCACCAAAGTCATCATTGGCAAATACGGCGAAATACTGGGCGCGCATATCATCGGTCCCGACGCCACCAACCTCATCAGCGAATACTCAGTGGCCATGCGCGGCGAACTCACCGCCGACGAGATCATCGAAACCATCCACCCACACCCAACCCTCAGCGAAGGCCTGCGCGAAGCCGTCCTCGCCGCCGAGGGCCGCCCAATCCATATCCCGCCCAAGAAACCCTTAGCGCGCACAAGGTAGGACATTACTATTCATACGTAAAATGCGGCATATACAATATAGGAGCTGCATGCAATGCCCAATTCATTGCGCCCGCCCAGAGAGCCGACGCATAGCCACAGGGAACTCAACCGTCCCGTAGGGGCTCAAGCGTCTCGTAGGGGCGGGGGCGGCGCGGAAGGGAGGTGGGGACGCTTGCGTCGCCCACGTCCCTCTCCACCCAATTCCCTCGGTCATCCTTCGCTGGTTGGTCTTCGACTGTCGCTCGTGTCCTCTGCGCACGCAGTGTCAAGGACATGGCACCTCCACAAAAAAACCTCATCTCTCCCCAGCAATACCATCACTCGCTCACGCAAATGGGAACAAATCTGATCTTGTCAACGTCTTTGCTCTATGAAAAGAGTCAGCATGCCGCGTTCTCTCGGATGTTGCTCAAGGAGATTCCTCATGATCACAAAGCACATACGAGCTTTTCTGCCCAGCATGGCGCTGGCAGCGTTGTTGGCCGGACTCAGTGGCTTGAGTGGCTTGAGTGGCTGCGGCTGGCACCCGGGTTCTTCCCAGGCGGGCACCAGGAATGCGCCGGACCGGGTGCAAATCGCCATTCACG
>VBHI01000284.1:0-2697 GCA_005881495.1 Chloroflexota bacterium | reverse complement strand
TTGTTGCGCTGTCACCGTTGCCGCAAAACTCGGCCTGTACGCAGGAATTAGGACCGAGTTATACCCTGACCTTCCTACAGGGAGGGAAAACGCTGACAACGGCTACCGCGCAGCGCTATGGATGCTGGCGTGTCTCTCTGGCGGGTGAAAAGCAGGACAGGCAGGCGAATCAGGATTTCTGGTCGCAGCTCAATCAGGCAATCTATCAAGCCACGCCAGTTGCCAGACCGGAACAGCTCGCTATCCTGCATACCCAGCAGCTCGATCAGCCGCCTCAGACCGCACAGATTACGTCGGTTGAGACAGTGCAGCGCCTGTACCACGCTATCCTGGCGCTCCCGCCGGCTCCCCAGAATGGAAGCTGCTCACCAGAGTCACTCCACGAATACCAGCTTGTTTTCCACACAGCAGATCAAGCAATTTCTTCTGGTATTGACAAAACATGTAACACGGTTTCGCTTGAAGGGAACTACAAGTCTCGCGGTGGAATCTTTATGATGAACGGTCAGTTCAAGCACCTCTTTGAGCAGACGCTTGCCGCGGCTACCTTCGCGCCGGCGCGTCCCGATCGGCTCACTCTGGATATCCAGCCGGAGAAAGGCGTCGCCCGGCAGAGCACGATCGCTGACACGAGATTGAGGCAGCAGCTTTACACGAAGATTTTTGCGCTGTCGGAGGGGAAGGCGCAGCCAAATTGCCCATCGGGAGAGGATAAGGTGGCTGGGAAAGGGAAGTGGTACCTACTTAACTTTACGCAGTGGGATCTGCCAGTTCTTGTGAATGTCGATGCATACGAGGGGAGTTGTACGTTTGTCTCTCTTGATGCCGGTCAGGGCACGGGCATGGGCCAGGTTTTGCAAGGGGATGGAGAGTTCTGGGCTCTTGTTCACCAAGCGGCGCATTCGTAGGGGCCGATTATGCAGATTAACAAAATAACCTGGACATCCGTAGGGGCCGATTTATCGTGCACAGCGCCGATAATGAACTTTAACAAATTAATCTGGTAATAACCCGACATAGCGGAGCAAGTCGGGTGCAGGGCGATCATACTGGATCAGCCACTGCTCGACGCGCTCTTGCAAGTCCTTCCAGCGGCTACTATAGCGATGCAAGTGCAAGATCTCCTGTTTGAGCTTGCGCCAGACCTTCTCAATGGGATTGAGCCACGGAGCATAGGTCGGCAAAAACACCAGGGTGATCTTGCTGCTCTGCAGCGCCGCCAGTACATCGGGTTGAAAATGGACTGGCCAGTTGTCCAACGCGATGGAGATGCGCTTCGCACGCGGATAGCGCCCTTCCACCGCTTGCAGATAACGCAGAAAGGTCTGGTGATCGAAAGCACTGCGTTGCCAACAAATCAAGCGTCCCGTGTAGGCATTCAAACAGCCTGCAATGCGCCGCGAGGTGTTGTAGCCAGTGCCTTGAACCGCCCGTGGCGCATCGCTGCCCGCCGTCGCGTAGTCACAGAAGACCGTGGGACAGCGGTAGTACGTCAGCTCATCCTGATAGAGCAGCACAGAAGCGATAGGGTCCTTTAAGACCTCTTGCCACACACTGCGCAGGCGCGCCGCCTTGAGTTGGTAGTCCGGATCAGGCGAATGCACGTAGCGCCTGCCGCGCTTGTAGACGACGTCAAAACGCTCAAGCAGTTGCCAGGCAGGCTCAAAGGGGCCAGCCAGGGCACCGCTTACCGCAGCCCATCCAGCCACCAGCGACTGCGGGAGAGGCCAAAGCACTCGGGGCTCTGGTGCACGGTTTCGGTCAGGTCAGCCAGGGCCAGCTCAAGATCTTGAGGGGCCTCCACAGGGGGAAAAAGCGGGCTTGCGCCCGCGTCCTGCCTGCACCTGCAAACCCGCGACTCCCCCACGCTCATAGCGGCTGATCCACTCACTGATGGTTTCGTAGCGCCTGGGCTTGAGCAGCCCATGCAGAGCCACCTGAAGCATCGAGAGCCCGCTGGCCACTTTCAAGATGGCTGCGGCGCGCTCACGCATAGAGGCTTTCTGGTGGTGGTCACGCACCCACTGTAATTCTTCCGCTTGTGCTGCGGTCAAGTCCATGCAGCGTGGCTGTGCCATCGTCGTTCCCTCCTGAGAAAAGTAAGTTTTCTCTTAGGATATCATTACCGGATTAATTTGTTAAAGTTCATTATCGGCCCTAATACGCATCAACCTAAGCTGCCTCACCGTGTCACCCTGAGCCGCAGCGAAGGGTCTGTCTGCTTGGGCCTCGAGATGCTTCGCTACGCTCAGCACGACCGGGTTCCCTTGTCACCCTGAGCCGCAGCGAAGGGTCTGTCTGCATAAGCTTTTTCTTAGGTTGATGCGTATTACCGCCGATTTATCGGCTTGTACAACGCATATGTGGGCCTTACAGGCCCGGAAGGAGTTATTCACTATGTCAGACAACACGCAAATGGCTGGGAAGGTCGTGACGCTGTGGCGCTATCCCATCAAGTCGATGATGGGAGAGGAGCTCAACGCCACGGTTGTCACCACACGGGGTCTGCTTGGGGATCGGGCCTACGCCCTGGTAGACCAGGCGACCACCAAAGTCGCCAGTGCCAAGAACCCGAGTAAATGGCCGCACCTGTTCGACTTCCGCGCGGCTTTTGTCGTTCCCCCCCAACCCGGTATGCCGCTACCTGTAGTGCGGATCACACTGCCGGATGGGACGGTCCTCACCAATGAACAAAGC
>VBHI01000283.1 GCA_005881495.1 Chloroflexota bacterium | reverse complement strand
ACTCGGCTGAGCTGTGGAGCAGTGTGATAAAGCATTTAAAGGATCACTACCGTTGTTTCGCGCCCGATTTACCAGGCTTTGGGCGTTCTACTGCCCCTGCAGCTTTCGATTGCTCTCTGGAGAACATGGCGCGTTTTATCGACGAACTCATAGAAGCCGCTGCTATCCCAACGCCTCTCAGCCTCGTCGTCGCGGACTTTGGGGCAACGTATGGCCTGTCTTGGGCTGTGACGTATCCTCACAAGGTACAGAGCATTGCCATTGTCGGCGGTTCTAACTTTAGCTCGCGCTACCGTTGGCATGGCACTGCCCGCTTGTTCCGAACGCCGCTGCTCGGAGAACTAGCGATGGCAGCCCTGAACCTTGCTTCCTACGAAAGGACGATGCATCAAAATGCTCCTTGGCTGAGCCCAGATTACGTTCGCTCGTCCTACGCCCTCTCCCTGGCAAAGCCTGAGACACGCCGTATGATGCTGAAATTGTACCGCAGCATCAACCCGAAAGATTTTGTGGGAAAAGAAGAACGGCTCCATGACCTGACGGCTCATGTCCTTACGCTGGTGCTCTGGGGAGACAAGGACCCCTTTATTACACCGGAGTACGCGGAGAGCTTTGGAGCTGCGCAAGTGGAACATTTTCCGCAAAACGGCCACTGGCTCGCTGCCGAGGCTCCTGAGATCGTTGCGCAGCGACTCGCTACCTTCTTTGCAGTAGGGAGCCGGCAAGAAAGAAGTGATACAGCGAAATGAAGGAGGCTCACTGGCAAATGATGGCTTTCGTGCTTCGTACAAGATGGCATGGGCATTTCTTCGCACTCCCTGTAATGTTGCTGTTTTGAAAGGTCGCACTCATTCGGAGGTTCTTCCGATGTTCCAGAAAGCTTCCAGCAGTTACACTTCCATCAGTGATGCTCTATCAGAGTCTTTGGCATGTACAATTTCTGTACAGCAAGAATGAATGGCAATCCCTGAATGAAATATTTGAATCAGCCTTTATTAGATGAATAGAGAGAGGAAGCCGTTGTCACAGAAGCCCAATAAGAGGAAACAAAAACAAACAATGCCACTGCGACCGAATGTAGGAGTATGTGTGCTCATCACAAAGGACGACAAGATACTACTCATGAAGCACAAGAACTCGTTAGGTGTTGAAACATGGTATGCCCCCGGCGGACACCTGGAGTATGGAGAGTTTCCTGAGGAGTATGTCATCCGCGAAATGCTCGAAGAGATGGGCTTAATCATCACTGATGTCGCGTTTCTCGCGATCACTAACGATGTATTTGAGTCACAGAAGAAGCATTATGTTACTATCTGGTTGGCAGCTAGATATGCTTCTGGTGAACTAAGTATGAATACGGCTTATGAAATTTCGGCAGTGGACTGGTTCTCCTGGGATGCCTTGCCTGAGCCACTTTTCTTGCCGTTAGAACACCTTCTTACAGGACAGTGTTACCCCGCCCTCTGGGATTTCAGTGACAGACATGGATAGAAGCAGCAGCCACAACTTTTAGAAAACCTCCCAATCGGACCAGCCGCCATCGTACCACTTGTGCACTAACGTGTTGTTCGTATTGCGCGCGAATACATCGATACGATTGCTCCCCCAGGAGACCGCGGCAGGACTGGAGGTGAGTGTCCCTCCCAGCGACTCCCAATCATGCCAGTCGCCATCATACCACGTGTGCTGCAACGTGTAATCATTTCCACGCACAAACACATCGAGCCGTCCTGGCCCCCACGATGTCACTGTAGGATCGGACACGAAGGCGCCTCCCAACGGCGTCCAATCATTCCAACCGCCGTCGAACCACCTGTACCACAATGCGCTGTCGCTTCCACGCACGAACACATCAACGCGTCCTGGATTTGAAGAGGCCACAGCAGGAGCCGACAAGGAGACACCCCCCAGCCACTGCCAGTCATGTATATTTCCGTCGAAATGGTTGTACCATATGCTATTGGCAATACCTCGTGCCAGTATATCGATTTGTCCAGGCGTTGAGGAGGTCACAGCGGGATCCGAGGTGAGTGCACCACCAAGCGCCTCCCAGTCGTGCCAGGTGCCGTCGAACCATTTATGCAGCAAAGTGCTGGTGGTGCCGCGTACAAAAAGGTCGAGCCGTCCTGGTCCCCAGGAAGCACCAGCGGGATCGCCCTGGCTGCTTCCCAACGCTTCCCAACCATGCCAGGTCCCGTCGTAACGTTTATGCCATAAAGCATTAACTCCATCGCGTATGAAGAGATCTAAGCTGTTCATACCCAGGGAGGTAACCGCCGGCCTTGTTGTAGCCGCGTTGATCAGCACCATGGCGGTTGCAGAAATGTTTGGTGTGGCTATCACCTCAGCTTTCGGTTTTTTGGGGAGAATACTTGTTCTCGGTTGAAAGAGTGGATACAACAGCCTTTCAGTGCCAAGCACCGTTACCAGCCCCACTCCTGTTAGCCCAACCAGGCCAGCAATGACTTTGCGCCTCGACACACGCCGCAAAATCGGCAGCGGTTCAGCTATCTGTGAAGGGGGAGTACTCGAACCCTGAGCAACGTGCGTACCTGGATAAGGTATGGCGATAGTATGAGAGATATAGCCGTCCTCTGGGAAATCAGCCGAACTCAGGCGCAAGGAAGCATCAGCATGGGTACGCGGTAAAGATGGCAAGGAAATGCTCTTTGGGCCAGGAAAGAGTGGCGAGGATGACACATTGGCGGACTTCAATGCCCTGGCAAAGTCTCGTATAGAAACAAAACGCCCCCAGGGGTCTTTCTCAAGTGCTCGCATCACCACCTGTTCGACATTTATGGGCAGCGAGGGAACCCTTTCCCCGCAAAACCATTCGTAGACCACTGTGGCGAGCGCATACTGGTCGCTGGCTATTGTTGGCCTCCCATGCAGTTGTTCTGGCGCCATATAAGTAAACGTTCCAACTATGCTGGAAGTATTTGGTAAGGTAATAGAAGAGGCGCCCTGAATCTTCTGCAAACTGATGGCGATGCCAAAATCGCTCAACATCAGCACTTCGTTCTGTCCAAGCAACATATTTTCCGGCTTGATATCACAATGTATAACCTGGCGGTCATGCGCGTACTGCAATGCTGTCGCCACCTGTTCCACGTATGAAACAATCATTGCGGCTGGCAATAGGCTTCCACGAGGATGACGTTCGCGCAGCGATCCATACGGGGCATAGCTCATCACCAGGAATGGCGTAGCGTTCTCGATGCCGAATTCCAGCACGGACACAATATTGGGATGGCTGAAACGCGCAATAGTCCTTGCCTCGGCGAGGAATTTCCCCAGCGCCTCATCCGTCAACCGCATCTGTAACACTTTAATGGCGGCAGGTGTTTGCAGGTAGATGTGTTCGCCCAGGTACACATCGGCAAAGCCGCCTCGTCCGAGCAGCTTAATCAGCCGATAATTCCCCAGTTTTTGCCCCACGTACTCGATCATCTAAACGACTCCTCCAACGCGTTCGCCCTGAATATCCAGATACATTTTCGAATTCTTTAGTAGTATACGTGAGGCCGAAGCGTTCTTAACGCCAATCAAGGTAAAAAGTACTACGTTTCCCTACTTATAATTATATCCGCAATCACCTATGCCAGAAGTAGTCAACACATTTCCGCTTTCCTAAGCTACCGAAGTATATCATAGATGAAGCTACAATTAGCTTCCTACTACTTAAGAGAAGGATGTGGCAAGAAGAGCTTCTCACCTATGATTGAAACTTGTCAATACAATAAGGTATACTGTCTTTAAGTCAGGTTGGGTGGGATAGGGAAATTGAAAGAGGTGCAAGAGTGAGCAATATGTATGATCACTACACTATGGTTATTAAGTGGAGTGAGGAAGACAACGCTTACATCGTTACTGTTCCAGAACTTCCTGGATGTATTACGCATGGCGATACTTACGAAGAGGCAGTCCAGCAGGGCCGAGATGCGATTGAAAGTTGGATTGATGCAAGAAGAGCATCTGGTCGCACGATACCTGCCCCTGGGTCCAAGATATTAGTTATCCAGTAGTATTGCCCATTATTCAGCAGATTCTGCGAGAAGAACAACGTCGACGCACCAGGAAAATGGTGTGTCGACGTTGTTCTTCTCGCTTTTGAACATGCAAAATGATGTTCAGATTAGATAACATCAATTGGCGTAAAATAGTCATAATTCCCTGGACCTGCAGTCTTATCTAGTTGTTTGAGGATACGCGCAGCATTATCATACGGTCCTGCAACAAAAAAGGGCCTTCCATTTTTTCCAAATGTCAAGTGATAAGGTTCCTCCAGTTCGCCGCGTGGTGCCAGCAAATATTGCGAGAGCGCAAAGTCCTTTTGAGGCTGGAAGCCAAATTGTGCTGCATAGTCAATAGATGCATAAATCATCTGGTGCGCCAACTCGACCGGACACTCCATCGGCTCTACATCGCGGAAAATTTTGCTACGGACTTCGTCCTCATAACGAGTCCGGGAAAAACCCGCATTGGCATACGTATTTTTAAGCCCCAGGCAGTACTTATCTACCAGGTAGACCCCAAAACAGATATCATCATCAGGCTGCTTGCGGGCCAAAAGGATCTGTACAAGTCCCGGGTCATCCTGTTGCCAGCTGGCACTGATCCAACATTCTAAAATAGGAAGGGTGCGAGCACGGCGAATAATGGACTGCGGGGATAATAACGTGAACTCCTGTTGATGTGATTTGTGTTGTGAAGCGGCTTTTTGCTTGCTTCGCTTTTTCATGAGCGCTTTCTGGTGTTTTCGTTCATCTCGTGGCATGTCTCTTTCCTTCTCTTGATTTTTACAAACTACTCAGTTCGCTTTCAGTTGAGTTATCTGTTCTTCTACTCTCATAGCGCTATTTTATCAGTTCCTGCAATCCCCCTACCTGAGTAGTTCCGGTTATAATAAAGAGCCATCACCCGATAATGTTGCATAATAGGGAGTAACAGCAGACTATGCAGGATAACTGAAAGGAAAAATAGATCATGGTCGCAGTATCATTGATGCTCGAGGGCCAATATGGCGTGACATGGCCCCACTGGAAAAACCTCGTAGCCGAAGCCGAAAACCTGGGATTTGCCGGTATGTTTCGCTCAGACCACTTCACTAATGCCAGTCCACCGGACATGGACTCCTTGGAGATGATCGTCTCGCTGACCTACCTGGCAGATCACACGCGGCGTATCCACTTTGGGCCTCTGGTGGCGCCATTTTCGTTCCGCAATCCCATGTTACTGGTGCGACAGGCGGCGGCGTTGGATGACCTGAGCAATGGGCGAATGATTCTGGGTTTGGGCGCTGGCTGGCAGGAGCGCGAACACCACCTCTTCGGCTTCGAGCTTGGCGATATTCCTACGCGTATAGCGCGTTTCGAGGAAGGGCTTGAGGTAGTGACGCGTCTGCTCAAGAGCGATGAACCTGTTACTTACGAAGGCCACTTCTTTCAATTGCGCGGGGCGTCTTTACTGCCGCGCCCACAGCGTCCTGGAGGGCCGCGCATCTTGATAGGTGGCACTGGGCCTAAACGCACCCTGCCGTTGGTAGCGCGCTACGCCGATATCTGGAACGCTTCCTTCCTCTCGCCCGATGAATTTCGCAAACACTCTGCTATACTCGACGGGCTACTCGGTGAAGCCGGGCGCAAGGCGGGCGATGTTAAGCGCACCTTGATGAGAGGCCTTTTCTTCGGACGTGACATGGCGGAACTCGACCGGCGGCTGCGCTGGCGCTCTGAAGACCCCGACTACATGGAAAAATCGTTGCAAGAAGT
>VBHI01000282.1 GCA_005881495.1 Chloroflexota bacterium | reverse complement strand
GCCGCATGTCCAAAAGTAATGGGGAAGCAAAGGCCTCTTTATGCTCTCCTTTAATAAGCGAGCAATCAGGGCCTACGAGAAGGCTGGTTTCCAGTGCGTGCGAACGTTTATGCAGCACACTATCTACGGAGACAACGAGTTCGTGGAGATGATGCGGATGGCATAGCTCAACATGAAAAAGCAGGAAGCGGAAGCCCGATGATGCTTCCGCTTCTTGCTTTTTCGTTGTATTGATAGGATGCAACCT
>VBHI01000142.1 GCA_005881495.1 Chloroflexota bacterium | reverse complement strand
TCAAGAGCTTCCACCAGGTTCCCATTACGGTAAAGGATCGCGCTACGACCCAGATCGATCCCAACCTGGCGGTCTCTGGCAAATTTCAGCAGAGAGGCGTTGAGCATGTCGTGCAGAAGAAGCTTGGCCAGGGCATGGAGGAGCGACTGCATCCGGGAACGCCTACCTTTGGACACTCCTTTGAGGGGCACGAGGTGGAGGAAACGGTACCGGAGAATTTCTACGCGGGTGGGAAGAATATTTTGGGGCATGATGTAAAAGAGAACGAGAAGTAGTGGTAGGGGCGATCTCAGCCGTATCCGGAGCATGATGGAGGCAGTGGTTGCCCTGGCAAAAAAGGTGAACGAAGGCGATGCCAAAAAGCAGGAAACGTAAGAGGGGATCGGCGAGTAAGAGCACGCAGAATGCTCCTACTACGACAAATAGCAGTGTGAAGACAACAGCGACGGGGAGAACGAACACCAACAATCGCCCATTGTCACCAGGGGTACGCAGGCCGCAGAGCCTGGTCTGGCCTGTCATGGTAGCGCTGGGTTGCTGGGGGATGGCCTTCTCCTTTTTTGTTTTTTCAAATGATCCCAATCACGTTTTGTTTGCCGGTATAGCGGTGCTGATGGCGTTGATGTGGACGTTTAGTGTGGTGGTGCGCATTCGCAAATTGCTGTTACTGAGACAAAGATGAGTTGTGGGGGATAGGCCCCCAGAGGGCAGCCCAAAGGGCACCCAAGGGCACCCCAAGGGATGCCCCTACTGATAAGAGGTAGTCCATGGCGATAAATCGAGATGCAGATGTAAATCTGATGGAAGATATAGGGCCTGAGGGCATTACATCGCAAGAGATGCTGTTGAATATGGGTCCACAGCACCCCAGTACGCACGGCGTCTTGCGGCTAGTGCTCAAGCTTGAAGGGGAGACCGTGGTGGACTGTACCCCGGTGATTGGGTATCTGCACCGGGGTATAGAGAAGATCCTGGAGAATCGCCCGGTGATGGGGGGTATCCGCTATATGGATAATGCGGATTATCTTTCCCCTTTGCTCAACGAGATTGCCTATGCAGGGGCGGTCGAACAATTGATGGGTATGGAACCGCCGAGGCGGGCACAGTATATTCGCCTGCTGACCGGGGAGATGCAACGTATTGCCAGCCATCTCGTCGCGGTCGGTACCTATCTTGTGGACCTGGGAGCATTTACCCCTATCTTGTGGACGTTCCGCGACCGCGAAGGTATCCTTTCACTCTTTGAGGCCCTGTGTGGGAGCCGCTTCAATGTAAACTATTTGCGCGTTGGAGGCGTGCTGCACGATTTTCCCAAGGGCTGGCTCAAGGCGTGCGAGACCTACTTTGATCAGTTCGAAAAGAACATGGTTGAACTGGAAGGGTTGATCACGGGGAATGAGATATTCGAGTCGCGTACACAGGGGGTCGGCTATGTAGACCCACAGCAGGCTATTGCCTATGGGCTGACGGGTCCGATGTTGCGCGCTTCGGGTGTTAATTGGGACCTGCGCGTCAATCGCCCGTACATGGCCTACCGCGAAGTGCCGGTAAACGTGCAGGTGCGGCAGGAGGGTGATTGTTACGCACGTTACAAGGTGCGTATTCAGGAGATATGGGAGAGTATTCGCCTCTGCCGGGTAGCGATGGACAAGATGCCGGGCGGGTCTATTGGCACACGAACTCCTATAGCCCTGCGTCCCCCGCGCGGTGAGACCTACTTTGCTATTGAGAGCAGCAAGGGCGAACTGGGGGTGTACTTTATCAGCGATGGCAGCGAATATCCCTGGCGTGCCAAGTTACGCGGACCGTCCTTTGTCAACTTGCAGATCCTCCCTGAGTTGTTGCGCGGCCATAAAATGAGCGACGTCGTAGCAATTATAGGGAGCCTGGACATTGTGCTGGGAGAGGTTGATCGGTGATTGACCGGGAGATGATCTTTTCGTAATTGGAGTTATCTTATGTATTTCTCAATTGTACTGGGTGACGATATTTGGAGCCAGCTAGGAGGGTTCATTTTCTCCTGGCAGTTTCTGCAATTCCTGGTGGCGTTAGTCTCCTTCATTGGCTTTATCCTGACGAGCGCGATAATCCTGGTTCTGGCTGAACGCAAGGTCATGGGGTGGATGCAGGATCGCCTTGGGCCGATTCACACGGGTCCCCAGGGGCTTTTACAGACGGTTGCTGATGTTGGCAAGCTGCTTTTGAAGGAAGATATTCATGCCGCGAAGACTGACAAGGCGCTGTTTATTTTCGCGCCGTCTGTCTTCCTGGCACCAATCGTTGCGGCCTTTGCAGTGATTCCATTCTCGCCTTACGTGGGTTTACCGGGCGTCACCATTGCCACCGGCATTGTGTATTACGTCGCCATGAGTTCGATTGACGTGATCGGCGTGATTATGGCGGGTTGGGGCTCCAACAACAAGTACTCGTTGATGGGTGGCCTCCGCTCGGCGGCGCAGATGATCTCCTACGAACTGCCGCTGGTGCTGGCGCTCTCCGGGGTGATAATGTTAACGAGCGCGCTGGCGGGTACTGGAGGTTATCCGGGCCAAGCTGGTATCGGCACGATCGCCCTCAGTGAAATTCAGGACTTCCAGAATGTATGGCATGTGACAGGTATCGGTGTCCTGGATTTCCTCTTCGAGGGTTTTACGCCGTGGGCATGGTTCATTCTGATCCAGCCGCTGATGCTGGTCATCTACTACACCTGTGGGTTGGCTGAGACGAATCGCGCTCCCTTTGATCTGCCAGAGGCGGAATCAGAGTTGGTGGCGGGCTATCTGACGGAATATAGCGGTCTGCGCTGGGCGTTCTTTTTCCTCGGTGAATACGGCAATATGACGATTGTTTCGGCGATAACAACATACCTGTTCCTGGGTGGCTGGAGTGGTCCCGGCGTGGTATACCTGACCGGCCTGGGCTCACTCGGTTGGGGATTGCTGGGTAACCTGTTGGCCGTAGCTTACTTCGTTACCAAGGTCTTCTTGCTCTGCTTTATCTTCATCTGGGTGCGCAGCACGCTGCCACGTTTGCGCGCCGACCAGTTGATGCAGTTTGCCTGGCTGATCCTGATCCCGATCACCCTGTTCAACATCCTGCTGACGGGTTTGATTTTCCTGGTGGTGAATAGCCTGGGCCTGGGAAGTTATACGAGTTTTGTTTTCCTGGTGGTGACGGCCATTTGCAACTGGGCGATGCTTTTCGCTTTCATCTGGATTGTGGGGCGCACGACGACCTCTACTACGCGGCGCGCGCAGGCGCCTGCTATTCGCGCGCAGCAGAGGGCTGGCACGGCTGTGCAAGTGCCCGAGCGGGCCGGGGCTACTGGAGGGCAATAATATGTGCCAATAAAAAGCGGGGCTGCGACGCCAGACAGGCGTCGCAGCCCCGCTTTTTATTGGCTTACTTCCTTTTCTTTGGGGGGGATGTACCAGCAATGTTTGCATTTGACCGCGGGGGGCTTAACCCACTCTTGCTGCTCTTCACCTGCTGCGCTAGAGCCATCTCCGTTCAGAGGCTGTGCGAAGAGCTTCCGGTCGTCGGAGGTCAGGCATTTGCCGGTAGCAAGCTCAAATTGCCAGCCGTGCATGGTGCAGGTGAGGATGCCGTCCTCTATTTTGCCGAAGCGTGTCAGATCAGCCTTGAGATGTGGGCAGCGGCGCTGCATGCGATAGCCGTTGCTTTCCCAAAACTGGTGTTCAGGCGTCTGTTCCGCGTAATAGCCTTCGATATATTGGATGCGTTCGGGTGAGAGGCCCTTGAAAAAGATGTAGATGTATTCATTGTATGGTCCCTTGCGCTCCGCTTTGAAGCGACAGGAGAGGAAGAGGTCGTTGACCCAGTCTTCGACGTGGCGAATGATGCTGGACTCGATGAGCGCGGGGTCAATCTGGAAGCGGTACTCCCACTCTTCGCCGTTCCATGGATAGATTTTCCGCTTTTGGAAATCAATGACCACCGCTTGCTCGCTGCAGTCCATGAGCAAGCGTCCGTTGACGCCAACGCAGGTGAGGTCCGCGGTTTCCAGCAGGGGCTCGAACCAGTCGCGCAACGATGAAAGGATATCTACCTCGCCGCGGGGCCAGCTCGCCCTGGCGGCTGCGATGACGGGGCGCTTGCGCTCCTGGTAGGCTTCGAGATAGCTCCGTTTCTCTGTGAAAATGGCTTTTACCTGTCTATCAGAGAGCGGGTGAGTCACTGTACAGGTACCGTTGGCGAAGGTGGCGACAGTGCCGGGGATCATCAAACGCCCGTTGTCGTAGCCATGTTCCTGCATATACTCGATAAAGACCGTCTGGTCGGGGAAAGTGTTCGTAGGGTCGCGATCGAAATCGTTGAAATGAAACATCTCGTCATCTAAGAAACACGGCGGCCCGGCGGATGGAATGACGTAGGTGGCATTGATCTGTTGGGCATAGCGCAGCGCGCGGGCCATCTCATTCTCGCGTTTCTTGCGGCCGAGGACCTGCGTCATCTTCTCTGGGAACAGGTAGACCATGGGGTACCAGATGGCGCCGGAGAATTGCACGAAGTGGGCATCGTATGGTCCAAACTGGCTCAGGATGTCTACATCTATGGGACGGGAGTCATTCTGGTTAAAGATGCACGTCTCGCCATCGTTGACAATCAGGCTTGAGTCGCCGAGCGGCCCATCGATGGGGGCGAACATTGCTACAATGGTGAAGCGCAAGCCATTGACCTCGACTGTCTGGCAGTTTTTTGTATAGATGAATTTTGTGAAACCGATACCCCGTAGAGCGCGCTCTAGAAGATTCAGTGGATAATCCGGCAGAAGGATGGTGGCCTCTTTCCAGACATGATCCCGCAGGAACTGGGGGTCGAAGTGGTCATGATGTTGGTGCGAGAGATAGAGATAGTCTGGACGCTTCAATTTTTCAATATCCACGTCCTCGTTGCTGGGAAAAGGGAACCACGAAGCAAAATAGGCCGGGTTAAACCACGGGTCACACAGTATCGTCCCGTGTTTTGTTTCGATGAATAAACCTGCCTGACCAAGGAATGTAATGTGCATCTATACTCCCCGTATGAATAGAATCGCTGATGTCAGCGTAATGCTTACAAGTGCACCGGCAACCACCTGGGCCACCGTATGACGGCGTAACACTACACGCGACCAGCTTACCAGGACAACCAGAAGGAATGCCGGCAATACAATGACTCCGTAGAGCGCGGTAAGAAATGTCACCGTGCCGGCCAGGGAGGAGGCATGGATACTAATTTTCCACCACAAGGTAATCACCAGCATGACAATACAGCTCACAGCCGTAATGATGAGTAATGTTTGCAGATTCTTGGGCGCCTTGATTAAGACTAACGTAACCAGGCCGGCCAGGACGGACGCAAGGCCGAAAAGAAACGGCCCTATACGCTCTTTGCGACGGCTCACATCCACATCTGAGAACTTGCCCAGGCGCACGCCGATGATGATATAGAGCATTGGTCCAAAGCTGAGGAAAAACGGCGGGTATTGAAATTGTGACCGGTGCAAGTATGTTGGAGACCAGCCGGGCGAAACGTATACGCAATGGTTTAGGTGAGGATGTCTCAATTACTGGATGCTCATTGGCATCGACAGCAAGATGTTTGGGCATAAAACTCCTTAAAGAGTAGTTTGAGTAGCAACAACGGGATAGCCAAGTAGCTTACTGGAGACAGCACTAAACGCAGCGGGGTTGCCACTACACCATAGGCGAAGTTCACCGTTGGCGCTTGCCGAGTTCGCTTGACGCATGAGCGCCTCCGCGTTCAGCACGGAACGTGTGCGACGTGCTACCGCTGATCCACTATCGATAACATGGACACGATGATCGGTAATACGTTCTATGACTGGCCGCAGCGCAGGAAAGTGGGTACAGCCAAGAACGATAACATCGACGTTCTTCGCGAGAAGCGGTTGTAGGGCATGACGCACTACTTCTTCGACGCCAGATCCATCAAGCTCACCCTGTTCCACTAATGTCACGAGTTCGGGGCAGCCGACAGCATAAACTTCGATGCCCTCCGCGAACTCATCAATAAGCTGGCGAAGATAGAGCGCTTTCGCGGCCTGATTTGTCGCGGCAACGCCGATACGCCCTTTTTTGGTAGCACGCGCGGCGGGTTTTACCGCTGGAACGACGCCGACAAAGGGGACGGCAAACGTTGCGCGTAAAGTGTTTAGCGCTGTTTGCGAGGCGGTGTTGCAAGCTACAACGATGAGCTTCGCTCCCTGATCGATGAGAAACTGGCTGGCCTGGCTTGATAGCTTGATTACTTCAGCGTCGCTGCGCAAGCCATAAGGGCAATGCGCGGTATCGCCAAAGTAGATGTAGTTTTCGCAGGGCAATTCTTGCCTGAGCGCTGAAAGAATGGTTAATCCTCCCGCGCCCGAATCAAAAAGGCCTATGGGGGCATCCAGGGACGCAATGAATCGGGTTCCTACCTGATCGAAAGAGTGTTGACTGCGCTCGGCATCGCGAGCAGGGTAAATTGTGTCCGAGGGCGACCACAAAGGATCGATTCCATAATACTCGTCTGACTCTGTGGCATTTTCTGAACTAAAGTGGTGCATATGTTTTTCTATCTAGGGGGGTGCAATGCAGTGTGCCCCTATGTATTACGAATTTCGTGTTGTTCGCCAAAGACGCGGCGCATGGTATTACTGATTTCACCCAGGGTGGCGTAGGCCTCGACAGCGCTGACAATCAGTGGGAGGAGATTCTCGGTGCCAGCGGCACCCCGTTCCAGGGCTGCCAATGCTTGCTGCACCCGGGCATTGTCGCGTCGTTGGCGCAGGTCAGCCAGTTTCGCTACCTGGCGGTTGCCCACTGTGGGATCAACGCGCATGAGGTGCGGGCGCGCTTCGTTTTCTAAGACGAAACGGTTGACGCCGACCACAATGGCGCGTTGCTCTTCCAGAGCATGTTGATACTCGTAGGCTGCCTGCTCGATCTCGGCCTGCATAAAGCCGCGTTCAATGGCACGCACGCTGCCACCAAGAGCATCGATCTGCTTGATGTAGTTCTGGGCCTGCTCCTCTATGGCGTTTGTCAGAGACTCGACATAATATGAGCCAGCCAGGGGATCGACAACATCTGCTACGCCTGTCTCATAGGCGAGTATCTGTTGCGTACGCAAGGCAACACGAGCGGACTCTTCGGTAGGGAGAGAGAGCGCCTCGTCCTTTGAGTTGGTGTGCAGAGACTGCGTGCCGCCAAGAACGGCGGCCAGTGCCTGGTAAGCGGTGCGCACGATATTATTATCGGGCTGCTGGGCGGTGAGGGTCGAACCGGCGGTCTGCGTGTGGAAGCGCAGCATCATCGAGCGCGGGTCCCTGGCATGGAAACGATCGCGCATAATGTGCGCCCACATGCGGCGTGCCGCGCGAAACTTGGCGACCTCCTCAAAGAGGTTGTTATGACTATTAAAAAAGAAGGAGAGTTGACCCGCGAACGTGTCGATGTCGAGACCAGCGTTGACGGCTGCTTGTACGTAGCTGACGGCGTTGGAGAGGGTAAAAGCGACCTCTTGCGCGGCAGTTGAGCCAGCTTCACGTATGTGATACCCGCTGATGCTGATGGTGTTCCAGCGCGGCATATTCTCGCTGCAGTAGCGGAAGATGTCGGTGATAATGCGCATTGAGTGCTGGGGCGGGTAGATATAGGTACCGCGGGCGATGTACTCCTTCAGGATATCGTTTTGCACAGTACCAGAGAGTTTGTGAAGCGGGATGCCCTGTTTTTTGGCGACGGCGATATAGAGCGCCAGTAGAATGCTGGCGGTCGCATTAATGGTCATGGATGTACTGATGCGATCAAGTGGCAGACCATTGAGCAGCGTCTCCATATCTTCCAGGCTGGAAATCGAGACTCCGACCTTGCCGACTTCGCCCTCTGAGAAGGGATGGTCGGCGTCATAGCCCATCTGGGTGGGGAGGTCGAAAGCCACAGAAAGACCGGTGGTGCCCTGTGAAAGCAAGAAATGATAGCGTTTATTCGACTCTTCCGCCGAGGCGAAGCCCGCGTATTGGCGCATGGTCCACGGGCGCGAACGATACATCGCGGGGTGAATGCCGCGGGTAAAAGGGAATTCGCCCGGGTAACCCAGTTGGGCATGGACGTCAAAATCAGGCATCTCTTCTGTGGTGGCGAGGTCTGGCACTGTGATGTGTGAGCTGATGGTAAATTGTGGCTGTCGCTCGGCCGATTTTTCTTTAGCTTCGCGGGCAGTGGTGTCGCGCCATTGCCCAATATTTTCGCTCTCGTGTAGTTCCAACGAGTGTTTCCTCCTTCATGTCTCACTGGAATTATATCATATGTTAGGAAGAGGTTAAGGAAGAGGTATTGGCACGAGGTTGCTTGCAAGGTGCTCTATAATAGGAGGGAAGCTAACACACCGAATACTAAAGGTAATCGCCACATGCGTAAACAACTTGCCAGCCCCTGGATGAGGATTGCTCTCACGCTCTTATTGGCTGGAGTAATTGTACAATTTACTGATTTCTTTGAATTTTTTGGTCACAATAGTGTGATACCGCTGGTAATTGGCCTGGTTATTATTGTGATCGGCGTCTCCACTGAGCTGATTTTGCGACGATATAACAAAGGGAAAAGGATGTAGGGGCGCGATGAATTGGGCATTGCATGCGTCCCTACTAGTGGATGATGATCAGTACATCTCCCTGGTTAACGGTCTGGCCCTTGCTGACTTTTATCTCTTTGATAGTGCCCGCGCGAGGTGCGGCGAGGTCGTTCTCCATTTTCATTGCTTCAAGGATAATGACCGTTTGGCCATGGCTGACGCTGGCTCCAACCTCAAAGGGGACCCCAATTACTAAGCCAGGCATGGGGGCGCGTATCTTGACTTCTCCGCTAGCGTGCGTAGATTTTACTGAACTCGTCAGAGCTTTCTCGCGCTCATCCTCGACTCGTACCTCGAAGCGCTGCTCTCCCAAGATCACTTCATAAACCTGGCCGCTCTCTTCCTCGTTTGGGATGAGGCGCCGCGCAAATACTTCGTATGATCTGCCTGCGATGACCAGGCTGTAACGTCCACCTATACTTGCCTGGCCCTTTGTTTCGGCGGCGAGTGGGGCGATGGAACGCCAGTCGATCTTATAGATGTTTCCGTCTATAGTAATCTCTTGTTGCGGGCTGTTCTCGCCTGTTTCAATTTGGTGTGCATTGTCGTTGACGGTGGAACTATAGGGCATTTTGAATACCTCGTTAGTGTTATTGCGTATGCAGTAGCTGAAAACATTATAGCATACGAAAATTTTAAGATTCTAACACTTCTCTAATACTTCTCTTACATTGTTCTAACACAGCCTGTGGCAAACTGGTATGCAGCAGTTGAACGAGTAACATCAGCAATAGTTTCAGCAGGCAAGAGGATATGGAAGCAGAGAACAAGCAATTACAGGGAAAGAATGAATATCTGCAACCTTTTCAGAAACAGCCGCCGCGCTGTGCGAACTGTGATATCGATATCCTCTGGAAGCCGACAGTTGTGCAGGAGAAGACCTTTTGCTGCACGGGTTGCGCCGCTGGTGGTCCCTGTAGCTGTGATTATTCGCTGTATCGTTCGACCACTATCGCGGGGACTATCCATTATCACGAATGATATTGAAAAATACCCGGTTTGTTCACAATCTTATGTATGAAAGGAAGTACACATCGTGGGAAAAATTCGACCTGTTGGTGATCGCGTGGTTGTAAAGCCGGCGGCAAAAGAAGAAGTCACGAAGAGCGGTATCGTAATTCCTGACACCGCGAAAGAGAAGCCCCAGGAAGGGACAGTCATCGCTGTCGGCAGTGGTCGTCTCCTGGATAATGGCGACCGCGCAGCTATGGATGTACGCGAAGGTGATCGTATCCTGTTTGCCAAATATGGCGGTACGGAATTCAAGCTGGATGGCGAAGAGTATTTAGTTCTAAAAGAGAATGACATTCTTGCCATTATTGGCTAAGTTTGAAGGGAAGGAACATTACGATGGCGAAACAACTGATATTCGATGAGGAAGCCCGCCGTTCATTAAAAAAGGGCATTGATATTATGGCTGGCGCTGTGAAGTCGACGCTGGGTCCTAAGGGTCGCAACGTGGCGCTTGACAAGAAGTTCGGTGCTCCCAGCGTGACCCATGATGGTGTGACGGTAGCGAAAGAAATTCAGCTTGAGGACCCGTTTGAGAACATGGGCGCTCAATTGCTCAAAGAGGCCGCCACGAGGACGAACGATGTTGCTGGTGATGGAACCACCACGGCTACTGTGCTGGCCCAGGCAATTGTCCATGAAGGATTGAAAAACCTGGCAGCCGGTGCCAATCCTATGCAGCTCAAGCATGGTATTGACAAAGGTACCGAGGCTATTGTCGAGTATATCCGCTCCATAGCAATCCCCATTGAAGATAAAAAAGAGATCGCACAGATCGCCTCTATCTCCGCAGCCGACGATCAGATCGGTAACCTGATAGCAGACGTGATGGATCGCGTCGGTAAAGAGGGTGTAATCACCGTTGAAGCGTCCAGGGGTATCAACTTCGAGACCGAGTACGTCGAAGGTATGCAGATCGACAAGGGGTACATTTCTGCCTACTTCGTGACCAACGCGGAGAAGATGGAAGCCTCCACTGAGAATCCCTACATCCTGATCACCGATAAGAAGATCAGCGCCGTACAGGATATCCTGCCTGTCGTCGAGAAGATGGTACAGCAGGGGCGGCGCGAGGTCGTGATTATCGCGGAAGATGTCGATGGCGAGGCGTTGGCGACCCTGGTTGTCAACAAGCTGCGTGGTATTCTTAATGTCCTGGCTGTCAAGGCCCCTGGCTTTGGTGATCGCCGCAAAGAAATGCTGCGCGACATCGCCGTGCTGACCGGCGGAACGGTGATCAGCGAGGAGATGGGACGTCGCCTGGATAGCGCAACCCTGGAAGATCTTGGTTCTGCTCGCCTGGTGATTGCGCATAAGGATGATACGACGATAGTTGAGGGTCATGGTGATACCTCCGAGATACAGGGCCGCATCCGCCAGATTAAGGCGCAGATTGAGGAAACCACCAGCGACTATGACCGTGAGAAACTGCAGGAGCGGCTTGCCAAGCTGTCTGGTGGCGTAGCGTTGATTCGCGTTGGCGCAGGCTCAGAGGTTGAGCAGAAATACCGCCAGACCCGTGTTGAGGACGCGCTCTCCGCTACACGTGCAGGCGTCGAAGAGGGCATGGTCCCAGGTGGTGGCGTTGCTCTACTGAACGCGGCAGACGCCCTGGATAAGTTGCATCTGACGGGTGATGAAGCTACCGGTGTGAGCATCCTGCGCCGCGCCCTGGAGGAGCCCTTACGCCAGCTGGCTATTAACGGTGGCCGCGATGGTTCGGTGGTTGTCGATGGCGTGCGCCGGGCGCAGAAAGAGCACAACAACGATCACTATGGGTATAATGTGCTCGACGACCAGTACGAGGACATGGTCGAATCGGGTATCATCGATCCCGCGAAGGTGACACGCTCTGCTCTGCAGAACGCGACGAGTATTGCCGCGATGATCCTGACGACGGAGGCTCTGATTACGGATCTTCCTGAGAAGGAAAGAGCTGCTCCGGCGATGCCTGAGTACTAGTCTGTATAGAAAACAAGCACAAAAATACGGTCGGACATACGCCCGACCGTATTTTTGTGCTTGTTTTTTTGTATTTTACGACTGGAATTGGATCGAGTCTAACATTGGTTGGAAGTATTTTTGCATTGCTTCATTATAAACGATCGCCGGGGCGTAGTAGAGAATGTCGTAGTAGAGCTGGTTATGTTGTACCGCGATAGTGGTGAGGTGAAACATCAGCCCGGCAGTCGTGGTAAAGGTGGCGTCCTGCTTATCCCATTGGGCTCCTCCAACAGTGAGCTGAGGGGAAGACGGTGTGACAATGTGAAAGTTGTTTATCCCCTGCGCGCCCTGAAATGACGACAGGTTGTTCTGATTGACATTATTGGCGCTACTAAGTGTGGCTGAAGCGGAGGATGAGAAACGCTCTATAAAGAGATCAATGCCATTATTCTGCTGTGGGTGAAAGGCAAGTACGACGCTATCGCTTGTAGATTGGGGGGTAGCTTTTGGCCACTCTACGGGGTATTTCAGTGTCATACCCACATCAGTACTGGTGAATGTTTGAAACGATGCAGGGGTTGGGAGTCGATTCGTTTGTGCAGAAGTTGTGGGCGTCGGTGTAGTAGATGTACCAGGCGTCTGCTGCGCTGGCGTGGGAGTGGGTAGATTCAGAGAGGCGTTTACTGTCCTGGTAGGAAATTCGCCATTGTACCACAAGGTGCCCAGAGTTGCGCCAATGCCTATCAATGGGACGAGGATAAAGAGCGCAGTTATGAAGAGCACGCTGCGCGCAGAGCGTTTTGGCCTGGAAGAAAGAGGTTTTGTAGCGGTAAGGCTCGCCCTTTCCATCTCTTTGGAGGCAGCATTAGCGCCAGTGACTGGTAAGGGCAATGGTGGGACGGTAGTAGGCCAGGCAGGTGTACCTGGTGGTAAGTACGAGAATGTCGCTGAGCGGACCGGTGATCCGCATGTATGGCAGAATGTGGCTGTTTCTGGTAGTTCAGCATTGCATTGAGGGCAGGTCATAGGTTGGCTCCCATCTATTCTTGTGTCGGTGTTCTGCTTAAATGGCAATCAAAGCGGACAATACCACTACGACGATCAGTTACAACTTTGATTACTTCGAGGCTGATAAGTTCTCCAATAGAAATAGGTATGTCAACTTCATCGAGTACACGACACTCAAAATGACGTTCAGGGTCGACCGTATCGGCGATGACGCAGCGAACGTATGGGTGCTCTTCACCTTGAAAGATGGTTTTTAGTCCTGGTTCTTTAACCAGGAGGGTTCCTGCTCGTGTCATGCGTCAGGGTTCTCTTACTAGGCAAGACATATTGTATTCTATAATTGCAATATAAAGAAGGTGAGGGAAAATGTCAACCCTCGGTACGAAAACGGGCCTCGAGTTTTTTCTATGACAAATGAGCGGCTCATTTGTCATATTCATGATTTATTATAATACTTCTGGGTTAAGGATGTTGGGTGGGCGTTGACCGTGATAATGAGCAACAAGGTTGTCACTGGCCATGGTAGCCATGAGCGTGCGCGTTTTCAGGGATGCGCTGGCGATGTGTGGTAAGAGCACGACGTTTTCCATGGTCAGCAACTCTGGCTCGACGGCTGGTTCGTTTTCAAAGACGTCAAGGCCTGCTCCAGCTATAGTACCTGCTTGCAGCGCTTTGGCCAGCGCTTTCTCGTCGACAATCGGGCCTCGTGCTGTATTGATGAGAATGGCCGTCGGTTTCATCAGGTTGAGTTCGCGTGTGCTGATCAAGTGGTGGGTGGAGGGCATATAGGGGGTGTGGACGCTGATAAAATCGGACTGCTGAAGCACGTCATCCATTGGCATGTAGGTAAGATTGTGGGCAGTTTCCTCTTCAGGTGACATACGATGGACATCGTAGTAGAGCACCTTCATTTCGAAGCCACTGGCGCGCCTGGTCATTATCTTCCCGATACGCCCTGCCCCTATCAAGCCAAGTGTGGAATGATGTACCTCAGCGCCACAGAAGAGCAGGGGTCCCCAACCGGCGAATTTCCCCGCGCGTAGATAGCGTTCGGCCTCAGGAATACGGCGTGCTGTTGCCATGAGTAGGGCGAAAGCGAGGTCTGCCGTAGTATCGGAGAGAACGCCGGGAGTATTGCTGACCGCGATGCCCAGGCGGGTGGCAGCTTCCACGTCGATATTGTTGTAGCCAACAGCCATATTCGCCACCATCTTCAGGTGTGGGGTAGCGGCGGCACAGGCTTCGAGGAAGCGGGCATCGATGTTGTCGGTAAGGAGGCAATAGATATAGTCGTGGCCGGGGCCTCTACGCAGAAGTTCTTCGTAGGACCAAATGTTTCCCTCGACCGGATTGGCTTCGACTTCACCAATGGCTTCGAGCAACGGATAGGCGGGATCGGGGACTTTCTGGGTTACCAGTATCTTTGGATGTTCTGACATGTTGACCTGCTTTCTCAAATGTAGTAAAACGTGTTACGACACTTTCGTACCTGCTTCATCGCAGAAAGTTTCACTCATTGCTGAGCCAGCGCTTCCCGCTCCACAGGCGATTTTACGTTCCGACGAAGCCACTACCGGAACGTCCGTTCTCAAACGGAGAGCTTCCTTGCGAATATTGATTGCAGCATTGAGGTCTCGATCGAGGACCAGGCCACACTCATGGCAGATGAAAACTCTCTCTGCCAGGGCTAAATCATCGTGTATCCAGCCACAACTGGAACAGGTTTTGCTCGATGCGTACCACCGATCCACCAGTTGCACATAGCCACCGTATTGCTCAGTCTTGTAGAGCAATTGACGCTTGACCTCAAAGAAACTGGCATCGCTCACGGCTTGCGCCAGGCAATGGTTAGCCAGCATTCCTTTCGTGTTGAGGTCTTCCAGGCCAATCACGGCATAGGTTCGGGCAACATGCCTAGACATCTTGTGCAAGCCATCCTGACGTTGGCACGCTACGCGATAGTGTGCCTTTGCCAGTTTCTTTGTATTCTTCCACCAGTTCTGACTCCCCTCGACTTTGCGAGATAGGCCCTTGCTTAAGCCCTGGATACGCCCTAGCGACTTTCGATAGTGTTTTTGGTTCTCAAACTTCTCCCCACCGCTTAAGGTAGCCAGTGTCTTAATGCCCAGGTCTATCCCAACAGTTCCACCGCCATGGGTTGGCGTCTCATGCTCCACCTCGACCGCGATGGAGACGAACCACCAGCCTGCACGAGAGGAAATAACCGCGCTCAGGATCTTGCCATGGAAACGCAATTCCTCGGTCATGTTGACCTTGCCCAACTTTGGGACGTGGAGTGTAAGCCCATGGACAGAGAACTTATCGTTCGCCAGATAGAAGCTCAAGCGATCCCGTTTTCTTGCTTTTGAAGTGCGGAAAGCCTGCTTCCTCTCCATCCTTGCGTGGATGTTTGAGCTTGGGCTGTGTTCCTGCTCGTTTCATCCGCCAATAGTTGGCAAAGGCTTGTCCAAGATCGGCAAACGCTTGCTCTGGGGCACATTTCGTCGTCTCATAGACCCACGGAAATTGTTCGCCCTTGATGCTGTTGTACTCCACCTTGAGGGCTTGCATGGTGACCCGTTTCCCCTCTGCACGTGCAGCTTTCCAGCGATCCAGCGCCCAGTTATAGGCATGTCGCGTCACGCCGCAAGCCTTGCGGAAGTAGACTGCCTGGTCTGGTGTTGGATTGAGTCTGATCACGTGCGAACGTTTCATGGCCTTTTCACCTCTCGCAAAGCGGCCTCTTTGAGCACTTTCCGATAGGAGCGCAAGCCGGGGAGCCTGGCACTGAAGACGGTGACAATAGCAACCAGGTCTCGGACTAACTCGTGCTCAGGTGACATGGCCTCACCGTTGATCACCACGAGTTCGGTATGGTGACGCTCACAGAAAGCCTCAAAATAGTCATAGCCAAAGCGGACCAGCCGATCACGGTGAGCTAGGAGAAGGCGTCTCACTTGCCCCAGTTCAATCAGTTCCATGAGTCGATTAAACTGTTTGCGCTTGTAGTTCAATCCACTACCGATATCAGAAAGCCATTCATCGACCGTGATAGTATGTTGCTGACAATAGGCTTCAAGCGCCTTCATTTGATTTGCCAGGTCCGGTTTTTGGGCCACGGCTGACACCCTCGTGTAAACAATCGTTAAGCCTTGCTCTTGCGCTACTAATCCGCGATAGACCAGGTATTGGTCATGGGTGTAGTAGCGTCGATTGGTAGGGCTACGATTGGCTTTTAAGATGCCCCTCCTATCCCACTTCTGCAAGGTATTGGTAGTTCGGCCTATGAGCTTGCCGAACTCTTGTGGTGAGTATGTATGTTCCATGCATATATCTTACTACTTTTTACCACAAAAGTCAATACTGTTTACGCTCTCCTACGGTTAAATTATATTCTCCGGTTATTGTATCATTTGTGTCATGCTGTTTGAAGTTATCAGAGATGGAGAGACGACAGGCCCCTGTCTTCGCCAGGGGCCTGTCGTCTCTCCATCTCTGTCATCCCAACAAAAAATCTGGTTGGCACAGGTAGCCGCAGAGGTCTAGATGTATTGCCGGGCTGAGGTTGTTTCCGCTTCCTCAGTGCTGGCCGGGTTGGCTGTACTGCTGTTATTGGCCGTCTCTGTTAAGACGGGATGAAAGGGCTTGCCGAAGCGGCGGCGCAGCAACATAGCAAGCGCGGGCCAGCCATCTTTCCATGGGTTGAGCTTTTTCTCTACGCGAGGTGAGTAGCTGATAGGCACTTCGAGAATCTTGTAGCCTGCCTGGAGAATGCAGGAAGTGATTTCTGGTTCAATCTCGAAACGGCGGCCTTCCATAGGAAGCGCGCGAGCTAAGATACCGGGCATCAATTTGTAACAAGTCTCCATGTCGTGGATACGCGAGCCAAACAAAATATTTGTGACGGCCGTGAGAAAACGATTGCCCCAACGTGTTGTGAATTTCTGGCCGGAAAGATCGCGGTACCCATAGACAGCGATCTTCCTGTTACCTGTGCTGTTTGCCGCTTCCCACTTGCGCACCAGGGCAGGAATATCTTGCGGATCGTATTCCATATCTGCGTCCTGTACTGTTACCAGGTCTCCGCTTACCAGGCCAAAGCCGGTACGCAGTCCCGCGCCTTTGCCCTGATTCTTGTCGTGGCGGATAAACCGATAGGTGGCGAAAGGCTCTTTCTGCCGCAATACCTGTAAAATCTCCCAAGTGCGATCGGTGGATGCGTCGTCTACGACAACTACCTCAAGATCAAGGGATACTTTGGAGAGCGACTCCAAGACCTGAGCCACTGTCTCTTCTTCATTAAATACTGGGACAATCACCGAAACACGCATGTACCTGATACCTCGCTTCTTTGGGGGTGTAACGATATTTTTATGAATTACGAATGTTACTCTAAAGTATATTGAACGAATGGGGGAAAAGAATAGCAACAAAAGGCTATTGCCAGATCTGAATAGTACCATCGGTGAGAGCAACGATCAAGGGCTTCTCCGAAAAATGGAGCGCGCTGATCTGCCACGGATGATACAATTTTTGTGCGATCTGTCCTTCGTCTGTAGCCCAGAGGTCAATAACCCCTTCGTTGATTTCGCTATCCTCTCGGGCAATGGCTAGCCATTTGGCGTCGGGGGAGAGCGCCAATTTCGCGCTGCCGCCCATTGTTCCACCTGGTAACTCGCTATATAGCCCGGTGACTGTATCGTAGAGTCGCACCTTGTGACCGCTGTAGACGAGAGCTATTGTCGAGGCATCGGGGGTCACAGCGTAGGGAGGGGTGTAGTCAACGCACCGTCCGATAACTACCGAGGAGGTGATCTGGTGAGCAAGGTTCGGGTATCCTGTGCCAGCACCCGCAGGCGTATGGCCCAGAACTGTCGTTTCTCGACCTCTTCTTCGGCGCAAATGAGTGGCGCGCTCAATAACCCGGGGGGCGCTCCAAGCGTGTGCTTTACGACATCTGTAGCTCGTACGCCCAGGGCACGCGGCCCGTTGGCATCTGGCAACAACGGGAGAGCCATCATGACTTCCTGCTGCCCGGCAGGGGCCTCTAGAAGTGACGTGTCAAGCGAGTAGTATGCCGAGACTGCGCGTTCAACGAGTGGATAGCTCCACAGCAAGTGTCCGTCTCTGGCATCCCAGATATGTAATCCCAATCTTCCCCATCCGGCCAGCAGATTGCCTTGCGTGGAGAAGCGCAGCGCTCGCAGTGACTCAACGGTCAGCGCTGGATCCGCCGTAAAGTGTGTTGGCGCGACGGTGTTCTCCGCATGCCAGAGCATTCCTTTGCCATCAAGTGTGCCAATAGCGACGCAGAATCCACCCTGAGCTGGAATACTGCTCAGCGATGATATGACACCGAGCTTTGTGTGCAACGCCGGCCCGGCCTTGAATGGGCCTTTCGTGCTAAAGATGCTGAGGCCGGAAAACTCGATGTCGTCCACCGTGTCAAACTTGTGTGGTCTGGAGCGAGGACGTGTTAAACCGCCCTTGCGAAAGTCGATGACTCCGCCAATGATGGTATCGTAGTTCAGGCGTTTTTCTGGATCGCTCAGGACATCGTAGGCGCGATTGATACGTTTCATCTGGACTGCGCCGCCCTGTCCTGCCACGTCGGGATGATAGCGCCGGGCCAGTTGCCGGTATGCGTGCTTGAGGGTTTCGCTATCGGCGTCTATTGGTACGCCTAAAATGGCATAAAAGTTATCAGGTGTATCCATCATAACAATGCATTATATCGTATGATGCCGGCTCGTTCCACAGAAACAATCCCGATGAGCAACCACACTACGACCGAGGGATTTCTGTCCGCTTACCACATGTCATAATAAACCCGTCGTATCCTATTTTACCTTTTAAACCATCAATCACCTCATTATATATGATACTGAATCCGAGTTCAGAGTACATACTGACAATGTCAGCGGGCGTGAGTGTCACCGCTGGATATGTAGCACCCGGAAGGGTCCAGTAGGGGTCCCGACATTTTTACCCCCCGTTTTCCCCGCTAAGGATTCTCT
>VBHI01000281.1:3395-4264 GCA_005881495.1 Chloroflexota bacterium | reverse complement strand
TGATAAACACGAATGCAAGCAACACGAGTTCTTTGATTTGAGAGGGCAGTGATGGTGCACTGATGCCTGGTTTATCATTGCTAGTGTTCGAAGTCGTCATCTTCTCTTCCTTGATAATAGATGATAATTGATGTTGCCTTAGAAATAGCCGAAAAAATCGGTTGTACATTTTTTGCTCAGAACGTCCACACCTTCAGATTGTTGTATGCTACCTCAGTTGAGGTAGCGGCACCAACATTAGCACCGGAACCATCGGCAATGAAGCCTATTTCACCAATATTATAACTTTTATCTCTCAATATGGAGATAGATTGTCTATTGATGTAGAGATGAATGTCCTGATCGATTGCCATGGCTGCGACCAGGTTGCTCTGATTTAAACCCGTTTTTATGGCTGATGAGCGGCCAATCTGGAGCATCTCAAAGTCATTCGCGCCTTGCCCGAAGTACAGGTAGACTGCGTAGCCTCCATTTGGACAGACTTCGAAGAGATAGTAGTGGCCTTCCGTGTCATCACGGAACACGATTCCACCACAGTCTCCCTTGAGAGCCGTCATCTGGACCTCAAAGGCGAAGTTACCAAAAGAGGGTCCTCTAGTGCATAAAGTATAGGCACCTTTGGGCGCTGTGAGGCGATAGGCACCTCCTGTGAATGCGCAGTTTGTGGTAGTGGGTAAGTTATTATTTGGCTTGCTCAATGACTCATTGAGCGCCAATGTCCCCGGGTTGGTAGAATATGGGGTCGTTTGATCTCGCTGAGCTTTCTGAAAGAGAATAAATATAGAGGTGCCAATGCCAACGAGTAGAACAAGCACGACCAGCACTAGCCAGGGCGTTCTCCTGGTGCCAGGTGGCGGTGGTGCTGAATA
>VBHI01000281.1:0-3370 GCA_005881495.1 Chloroflexota bacterium | reverse complement strand
TGGAGGGAGTTTTCCTGCCACAGATGGGGCAATAGACCGCTCCTCCAGGAAGCTGGGTTCCACATGAACGACACTGCATAGCGGGTCCTCCTACCCACTCTCTAAACTATCTTTATTTCCCTCAACAGAGAAGCTGATGCACAAGTTTTTGTAGACTGCCAGCTCCTTCAGCTGGCAGAGCCAAACCCCGTCATGGATGGTAAAGCATTGATCTCGCCATACTGTCACATTCTATCATCTCAACCGGGTTTCAGCCAAAGCTGAGGGTCAGCTTGTTACGGATTGGTATCCGGGTGTATACTGGTGTTAGTCTAGCGGAGTTGGGAGTAGAGCGAGGTAGCTGGTCAAAGGCAAAGTCTGCTGACTGCGGGAGGGCCATATGCACATCTTGATGCTCAATGAAACGGAGGTCCAGAGATTGTTGGACCTTGACGCGCTCCTGGACGCGTTGTCCGAGGGATTCAGGGCGCTCAGTGAAGGCCTCGTTGATGCCCCGAAACGCAATGGGGTCTCCGTCCCCAACACGGGATTTCTGCTCGCCATGCCGGCCTACCAGCATGGCCGAGAAGTCACCATCAAGTTGGTCTCCGTCTTTCACGACAACAAGCGGCTCGGCATCCCTTCGCACCAAGCCCTCATCTGCTTGTTCGATCCTCAGACGGGTACTCCCCTCTCATTCATGGACGGGACCTACATCACTGCGCTGCGGACGGCTGGCGCGGCCGCCCTCTCGACCCGGCTTCTGGCCCGCACGGACACCCGCGTGCTGGCGATTGTCGGCGCCGGGGTGCAGGGCCGCTCGCATCTGCAGATGCTTCCCCGCGTGCGCCAGTTCTCCGAGATCCGGATTGCGTCGCGCCACTTCGCCCATGCCGAGCAACTGGCGGCAACAGATTCCAGGGCGCGCGCGGTTGAGACCGCTGAGGAGGCCGTGCGCGGAGCCGACGTCGTGTGCCTCTGCACCAATTCAGGCGAGCCGGTGATCAGTCTCGACTGGCTCGCGCCCGGGATGCATGTCACGTCTGTTGGCTACAACCCTCCGGGCGGAGAACTGGACCCCAGGGTGATCGATCAGGGCCGCCTCTTTGTGGAGACAAGGCTGGCCTTCGAGCCCCCACCGGTTGGCTGCGGGGAACTGGCAGGTCTGGATCCGAGTGTGGGCACGGAGCTAGGCGAGGTCTTGCTGGGCCGGTACCTGGGACGGCAGTCCGAAGACGAGCTCACCGTTTACAAGGCTATGGGGCACGCCTGCGAGGACATGGCTGCGGCCAGCCTCGTCTATCACCGTGCGAAGCAGGACGGCGCTGGCCGCACCGTGGTGCTCTAAGACGCTGGCTAGACGGGAAAGGGTTGAGCGCTTGAACGCAGCTGAACGTCATACCTACGTGAAAGACTGTAGGTGAGAGCTATGGAGGAACAGACGGGTTCTAGTGGAAGCATCAGTCCAGAGACCAGCCAGCCTCGGATGTTTAAAGTCCCTGGCCCTCTGGAGCAGGTTCCGCTTCCCTGGACATGGGCGAGCGAGCAACTCAAAGAGGCCTCCACCTATTGGATTGCGACCACTCGTCCCGATGGCCGACCACACAGCCGCCCAGTGTGGGGCGCCTGGCTCGACGAGACCTTCTATTTCAATACTGTGTCACAGGCGGCACAGAATCTGGCGACCAATCCTGCGATCACAGTCCACTTGGAGAGTGGAAGCCGTGTCGTGATCCTTGAGGGATTGGCGGAACCGGTGAGTGACCCATTCCTGGTTCAGCGGCTCGTGAGCCTGTTCAGTCAGAAGTATCATGGGAATATGGAACCGAACTGGGTGTCCGAACCGTTCCATGCCGTTCGTCCTCACCTTGCGTTTGGCTGGCTCGCTGATGCGTCGGGACGTGATGGAGGAGCCTACTTCCAAGGAACTGCCACCCGTTGGCACTTTAGGTGACCTCTGGTAAACGTAAGATTGGCAATAGTGCCTAGCAAAGCACAGCACTGGCCCGTTGCAGGAAATACGTTCATGAAAACGCCGTTGTATGAAGGCGATGTGATCATTCGTGCGATGTTGCTAGAGCATTGGCACCTTGACGTGACAGGCACCCATTTCATCCCGATTGGTGACTCTGCCTACTCCTACCGAGTGGAGACACAGCCAAACAGCAGCTATTACCTCAAGGTCGTTGACCAACGTACGTCTGCTGGGCGCAGGACAGCGGCCTACATGGACTTTTCGCTGCCGCTTCAGCGCCTCGTTGCTGAATGCCATCTTGCAGAGGTCATTGCACCGCTTCCTCAGCCTACCATAAATGGAGAACTCCATGCCACACATGAACCCTTCCTCCTGGCTCTCTACACGTTCATTCATGGGGATACGCTCGCTGACGCCTATCCCATGTCGTCGGCCCTGGTCCAACAAATCGGTCAGGCACTGGCCGCTTTGCACACCGTCCAGATTCCCAAAGCCCTCCAACAGCGATCGCCCCAGGATCGTCTTACCGCGCCATTCGATGCGGGTTTGCTTGCCGATGTGGCATCACTCGAAAATATCTCCTTTCACGGTGCTCTCTATCTGCAGCGGCTCCGTGAAGTTGTCTGGCCGCGGCGAGAGCAGATTCGAGCGTTTCTAGCCCACAGCCAGGAGTATGCAAGACAAGCGCATCAAACACCTGTATCTTCGGTGGTTTGTCATGGGGATGCCTGGGGCGGCAATATGATCCTGCCTGCTTCCGGTCAACTCACGCTCCTGGATTGGGAAGCGGCTGTGATGGCTCCGCCAGAGCGGGATGTGTTCATTTACATGGGCGATCTCGAACCTAACCTCACGGCATTCGATGCGGGATATCGGATGATCCACAAGGAACCGATGCGCTGGCATGCCGAGTGGCTGGCGTATTACGGTTACCGTCGCCAATTGAGAAACTTAGCGCACTGGCTCTATAACCTCCTGCATGAGCCACTCGACGAGGCGCAGCGTGACAATGACGTGAGCATGATCGAGTACCACTGCTTGGACCGACTAGAAAGTGTGGAACGTACCGCTGCAGAGTTGGTGGCACGCGGCGCTGATGGCCATCAGGGGTGAGAGCAAATGGAACCCTGTCATGCTGAGCACATTCGCTCCGCTCAGTGTAAACTCCGCGAAGCATCTCGACGCCCATCGGGACAGACCCTTCGCTGCGCTCAGAGCTTGCCCTGAACGAAGTGAATGGGGTGACAAGAAGGGCCGCCCTCTGGAACCTGGACCTGTGTCTTCGGTTGATGCATATCAGGGCCGATAAATCGGCGCTGGGCGCGATAAATCGGCCCCTACAGATGTCCCGATTATTTTGTTCATGACTGTATTCACCAGCCACTCGCAGGCACACTATCTCTACTGCCCTGTCAC
>VBHI01000141.1:12135-20945 GCA_005881495.1 Chloroflexota bacterium | reverse complement strand
CCTTGCGCAAGAAACCATCTTTATCGAGAGGCAACTGTAGCGATATGCTTATTTCGTCCATATCTATACTTTCAAAACACACATTCTGAGCAATGTGTGTACTTACCGAATTTAACGTCCTGGTGAAAACACATGTGTGTTTTCACCAGGACCCTTCCCAGGCCCCATTACACAGTGCTTGGGTTCCAAAAGTTAGTCCGAGCTTAGCACTC
Organism: Chloroflexota bacterium; assembly: GCA_005881495.1. Next base: position 20,733 of record VBHI01000141.1, on the reverse strand, counting down.
GCTATGTCCGCAGCTATAGCACTTGCGGCAACCCTCTTCATACACCAGGGTATTGCAGCCACACTTCGGGCAGAGATTACCAGTTACGCTTAAATGGCTCATGCTGAGTAGTGGCATCGCATCTTCCGCCTGAACTCCACTGCCATTACTTAATGTCTTATTGGCTGTCTCTCCTGGGTTGTCCCGGGAACCAGCTTTCTCCTGCTCTGCCCCCAACGCCTCCATATGCATCTCCAATGCACGTGCAACAGCGTCAGGCAGAGAGCGTACCTGTTGCATACCAAAGCCTACGGAGCGGCTCCCGCCAATGCCGCGCAATTGATCCGCGATTTCTTTGGCACGGTCAGTCTGAGAAAGTGGGCTGAGCACACGCAAGTTCAGAGAAATCAGGCGGCCCAACGCCTCGGCAAGGGCTGCAATATCGCTACCGGCTTTACCAACATTAACGAACACCTCCAATGGTCCGTGCTCGTCGCTATTGATCGTGACGTTGACTTTCCCTTCCGGCGCACTTACCTGGCGGGTGTAGCCCTGTACCACTGCTGGTCTTGCTTTGATCCCTTGCTGGATAGATACCACTGGCTCCATCTTTGGTTCTTGCTGGGCGGCTGCTTTCTTCTCGTCCTCCACCCGAGTCAGAACTGCATCTCGCGAACCGTCGCGGTAATAAGTGATACCCTTACAGCCCATCTCATAAGCCAATCGATAGAGTCTCTGTACGTCTTCGACCGTGTGGTTGTTGGGCGCATTCACCGTTTTACTGATACTAGAGTCTGTATAGCGCTGGATCGTCGCCTGCACGCGTACATGTTCTTCCGGTGATAGATCGTTGGAAGCAACGAAGTAATGCGGTGTTGGCTCATTGGGGTGTTCATCTCGCCAGGCCTGGAGCAACGGATGATAGAGTATATGCTCACCGGTGCGGTCACGTCGCACCATTGCGAAGTCATATACCGGCTCGATGCCCGAACTGACACCCGCCAGCAGACTCGTCGTCCCCGTCGGAGCTTGTGTCAAAAGCACCGCATTACGGATACCCTGCTCCTTAATCTTTTTCTGTATTGCTTTAGGTAGGTGCTTGATGAACTGCCCTTGCAGGTACTTTTCACGGTCGAAGTGGGGAAACGAACCCTTCTCGGCTGCTATATCCGACGAGGCATCATAAGAGGCGTCGCGGATGATCGTGTAGATGCGCTCAATCAATGGGACCGATGCCTCGCTGCCATAGGCAACTTTCATCTTGATAAGCGCATCAGCGAGACCCATCGTCCCCAGGCCTGTACGGCGAGTACCAAGCTGCGCCTGTTTGTTTTCTTCGATAAAGTACTCGTTGGCGTCGATAACGTTATCCAGGAAGCGCATCGCGACTTTGCTTGTCTCGGCAAGCCGCTCCCAGTCCATCTTGCCGTCTACTACGAATGCGGAGAGATTGAGCGCGCCCAGGTTGCAGACGCCCCAGGGAGGCAGGCCTTGTTCTCCGCAATCCAGCGAGCAGTACCCATTTGTGACCCAGGTGAGCGTGTCAGGTTCGTAGAGGTCATAGACCTCTTCTTCGCGCTCAGTATCCTGAACCGAGACAACCGATGCCGTCCATGTACCACCGATGCAATGCCAATCTTCGGCGATCTCTTTCAGGCGTGCTGCTTTCTCTGGGTGACTTAGACCAATCTCTGCGTAAAAGCGTGCAATACCCTCGTTCATGATGAGGATATCGTACTTCTCGCCCGTGCCATACATCGAGCGGCCATCGTACACAATATCCTCATCACGGGTTGCGCGATAGATGCGTCCGTGAATGCCGAACTGAAGCAGGATTAAACGTACCTGTTGCGCCAATTCATATGATGACGTGTGGAAGCGCAACATCGGGTTGTCCTGTTTCATGAGTACACTGCCATCCGTCGAAAAGAGGCCATCAAGGATTCCAGCCAGGAATTCTTTTTCCATGCACATGAAAGCGGCAGGAATGGTCTTTTGTGGTGCCTTAATATTGGGTATCATACCAATGCGTACGAGCAAAGTTGCCAATTTATAGCATTCTAGCCGCACGGATGCATGCTTGACGGCAACACCGCCTTCACCAACAAACTCTTTTTCGGCGAGCGTGCGATGCGTGTGGATGTTCATATCCGTCATCAAATTCGTGAACGTATCATACCAGCCATCTTCATGAGCGCCAAAGGCTACCTTGCATTGATTAGAGTGGCTGTTCCGAGATTGGACTACACTCAGCACGCCGTCGCCTAGCACAGCACCAACGATTAGACCAAGTTTGCGATCATAATAGTTGGCGGTGGTGAGTTCTCGTTTGGTGATATACTCCAGCGCTTCCTTTGGAAGGCTCTGGCGTGGGCCAAAGGTTTCATTGGCTATGACCAGAACCTTATCGCCCTGGGCCAACTCAGCGATGGGCACCCACTGATACTTTTTGCGGCGTACAACTTTAAGCTTGTGATCGGCAGTACCTTCTAGATAGCCACCGTCGGAAAATTCCACACGATAGATGCGCTGAAGACCATTGTTATACATCTTTTCGATGGGCTTTAGCCCAGACGGAGTGCGGACTTTCATACCTACTCGCAAGTCACGCGCGGACGTATATCCATGCTCTGTAGAAACAAGCGTATCGCCTGTAACGCAAGGATTCACGCAGCGAATATTCTCGTAATACCAGGTATTGGAGAGCTTATTGTAGCGATCCATAAAGACCATCCCTGGCTCCGCTGACTCCCAGGCAGACTTGCAGATCAGGTCCCACAAACTACGAGCGCGGATCGTCTTCTTTACCTCACCCTGCCAGATGAGATCCCAGTCGGCATCCTCTTTAACCGCTTCCATGAATTTATCGGAGATACAAACCGAGAGATTGGCATGTTCGATCTTGCCAGCCGTGCGCTTGACTGTAATGAACTCTTCTATATCGGGATGCGTGTCATCTAGCATGATCATAAGCGCGCCTCTTCTACTGTTAGAAGTATAAATTCCCCCACCGGAGAGAAGATGAACGTCCTCAACTTCAAAGTCATAAACCTCTGAAGTACCAATTGGCCTTATTGAAATAATAGCATCAGGCAGCACACCTAAAAGCGCGTCAAGTCGCTCTACCATTGCTACGCCCCCCGCTGCTAGCACACGCTCGCGCACTCGTGTCAGAGCGTAATGCGACACTCTTGCTTTCGTGTAGTCAAAGAGACCTTGATAGTACCGACCTGGAATCGCTAACGTGCCCCAAACCTCCATGGGGTAGTTGCTGTGATGGCTACGTTTTCCTTCGCGTTGTTGATCCTTGTTAATAGAGATAGATATGAGCTTGCGGAAGCGCTCCTTGAACTGGGCACCCGTTACAATGAGCCGGTGTTTTGGTAACCAACTTTGTTTGCTGGGATTCTGCGTTGAGATATGGGAGACAATGCCATTTGTAAGCAAGAGTTGCTGAACATCCTCCAACATTTCTCGACTTACACTGTCAAATCCATAGCCACCTTTTCCACCTCTATCACTGCCATCAGCATCGAAGTAACCCCCAAGGAAAGCCCCTACTACAGTAGAAGGTGATCGGAAGAGAGCTTCAGGAATACGAACAGCATGAGCCATTTGTTTGAGAAGACCGTTCTCTTTTAGCCATTCCACCAACAGACGTGAAAATGCCACAACATTGGTACATGCGCCATCGCCCTGATATACCTTGGCTTCTATACCAAACAGGTCTTTTAGCAACGAAACAAGGTGACTTTGGACATCGGGCTGTGTATTCGACACAGCAAAAGAAATTCCCTTTTTATCATGCCAGGTGACTTTCTTTCCCTGCAATACATAACCATCTCCATAGAAATAACCTAACAAGTAAGCTAACTCTGGTGTAAGGTGAGTTGGAAAGGACACTTTCTCATTGAGGGTGGTGCTCATCTTGGAGCGTTTATATGGGCTTGAGGAGAGAGGCATGAAAGATACATTGCTGTTTACTCCTTCGCCCAAGAGGAGTAAAATTTCGTCGCCCTCTTCGAGTCCACGCAAAGGAATGGTGACAATCTCGCCGTTGCGCAGAACACCTAACTTATGATCGAGCGTTACCCTCACTCGATAACCACGGCTAGTTGTTACCTCGTAGAGGTCTTTGATTCCATTGCGGAAAACATGTTTGAAAGGACGCAAACCTTTATGTGTTTGAGCCTGGATTGTTTCTCCGGTATCTAAACGGTCGGCCAGTTCCTTTGATTGAATAAGGCCGCGGTCTGTGGCGATGCGTTCGTCAGGACCGAAGCATCCCCCCTGCTGAATGACATCGCCCGTTGCCACCGAATACAGCTGTGCCCAGGAACACGGACCCGATGCAGTGCCATTCACCGTCTTAATGTAAGAACCGCGCGGTCGCAGCGTAGAAAGATTAATGCCGACCCCGCCGCCGCGCGCCATGATTTCGGTCATAACCTTTAAGTTATCGAGAATACCCTGGCGGCTGTCTTCAGGACTGGGAATAACATAACAGTTTGAGACCACGATACCGGCTGAAATGAACGAATGATCTTCCTCAACCTCAATATCCAGCACGATGCCAGAATAATCTTCAACAGCAATTTCATCGATCCGCACCCACTTGAGGCTGTCGTATTCAAAATAGTATTTCAAATCGACGCTGTGTTCAGGTGCTTGAACACCAAAGAATCGCTCAAAGAGCGGCGCGCACTCATTTGCAGTAGCCTGAACACGGTAGGCAGGCACACGCCCTAAGCGATGCGTATTCTCACGAACCGAGAATAAATATCCCATTCGCAGTAGAAGCTGGTGAATTTGGACAGCAAGTGTTCGATTCGATAGCACTATGCCGAGTTTGTTATCAGATACGTAACCATCGGCGCTGAACAATCCACGCAACAATTCTAGAGTGAGTTCGGCAGGCAAATGCATCAGTTGGTCGGGAAGCCGCTTACCATAGCTGTAGCAACCGAGAAATGCCTTAAAGAACTCCCCAATGGGCATGGAATTCACCCACAGGTCATACCAGCGTTCTGTACTGCTCAACTTGATGGAGCCTTCGATACCGAACTTGGCTTCGATAATTCGAGCAACCTCTTTAGCTTCATTTTTCTCATCCAGGGAAAAAACGATTTTGATCCCGGATGGAATATCAGTGCCTGTGCGATGCGTCACACAACCATCACCAAGCCAGCGTCCGAACAGATAGCACAATTCTCCATCGAGAACCAGGTGATCATGAATCTTGTAGTGTGTTCCCCAATCCGATACATAACCGTGATAGCCGCGTGTGGTTGCTTTAAAGAGCTTGCCGTCCTGCGTTTCATGTTCTGGGATGTAATCCTGGAGGGAGATTATGTTGGGAGGGCATTCCTCGCCGTTATATGCGACGGCAACGTAATCACCAGGTTTAATTTCTTTGGCTGGAATCCAATCTGGCTCATGCTGCAAATGGAGATCATCACGCGACTTATGTTTGTTAACCCACTCTGAACGGATAATGTATACTTTGTGATCCCCTGTCACGCGCAAATCATCGTAGCCCATTTTCTTAGGTCGGATGATGTAGAGTGGTTCCTCAGTTTCGCGCTCAAACTTATGCACTACTGGACGCAGACGATTGCGATGTGTTACCACAAGATCGCCAATCTTGATTTCGGAAATTGGTCGATAACCATCTTCTGTAAGCACTTCCTGGTCAGGTGGCATACAGTTATAAAACGTGACCTGGTGGCCCGAGCCCGCGCCGGCCAGGATACGGCCGCCCGGTACAAACTGAAAGTCAACCAGCGCCTCGTAGAACCGCTTTTCCCAGTGCGTCTGCTTCTCTTCTGTCGTTTCTACTGCGGCGATGCCTCGTGCAACTCTGGCCCAGAGTTGTTCTGGATAAAACTCCAATGGCTGCCCCGATGGGTCCTTCAGAGAATATCTATCCATGAAAACTTTCTGGCGAATCCCTTCTAACTGGGTGCGCTTCTCCGTACCGGGGCTTATTTGAGAAGCTTGCTTCTGCTGTTCTAACACTCGTTGTCGCTCCTTCTGTTCAAAATATCCGTTTTACAAATATGATACATCCCACTTATTCACATGCCCGCCTTCAGAAATTACCTCGCAGGTTTTTGACCTACGCAACACAGTATACTCAGAAAAAGCGTCAATTGCAAGGCTTTTGGCACAACATATTGATTTTCTTACGTTTCTAACACAATATATTGATGAACGTTTTTATGATATGATATAGTAACATGCGTTTTACGCTTGTTGAGATGTAGTACACGGTGCTTGCCTGTGTTCTGTTCAGCCCCGCTATATCTCATTTTGCTTATTGTTTGTCGTTCTATTCCGTTCACGGAGGCATCATGCGCGCTGAAATCCTTTCATGTGGTACTGAATTGCTCCTGGGCCACATTACCGATACCAATGCGACCTATCTTGCACAAAGTCTTTCGGCATTGGGTATAGATCTCTATTTTGTTTCGCAAGTGGGGGACAATCAGGGTCGAATCGTTGAGACGTTGAAGCGCGCCTGGGAACGATCCGATTTGATTATCATGACAGGTGGACTGGGGCCAACCGAAGATGATCTCGCCCGTGAGTCAATTAGCGCGTTGCTCGGAGAGACAATGCAGGTTGATCCCCGGTTAGAGGAAGAATTGCGAAGTTATTTTGCGACTCGTAAGGTCAATATGCCGGAGCGTAATGTCAAACAGGCCACGCTGATATCTTCCGCAAAGCCTCTTCCCAACCCGGTGGGGACCGCACCAGGCTGGTGGGTCGAAAAAGACGATCATATCATTGTTGCCATGCCTGGCGTGCCGCGAGAAATGCATCGTATGTGGGAGCTAGAAGTCATCCCGAGGTTGAAGCCCTATACGGGCGGTTTAATCTTTACTCGTATTCTCCGTGTTTCTGGTCTAGGAGAATCGGCTGTTGAAGAGCGACTGGATTCACTGCTCCATAGCAATAACCCGACCATCGCTACCTACGCCAAGTCTGATGCTATTGATGTACGTATTACTGCCAAAGGTGATAGCAGTGAAGAGGCCGAGCGACAGGTTTCGGAAATGGAAGTGCGGGTACGCCGAATACTGGGTCATCACGTCTTTGGTATCGGCAAGGAAACGCTACAAGGTGTGGTGGGCAATCTTCTCCAGGCACGAAATCAGACACTGGCCGTGATGGAGTCGCTCACAGGTGGGCTTCTTTCCAGTACCATTACGGATTTTCCCACCAGTTCGAAGCACTTCATTGGTGGCGTGACGGCATATAGTACCAAAGTCAAGGAGCTGATGGGTGTGCCACATGAGATTATTGAGCACCATGGAGCTATCAGTGAAGAAACTGCCCGTGCCATGGCCCATGCTATTCGTGAGCACTTCGGTGCAGACTACGGACTTGGTATTACTGGGGTTGCCGGACCTGACACACAAGAGGGAAAATCCGTTGGGACTATTCATATAGCCATAGAAGGCCCGCAAGGTGTTGTAACAGGGATGGGACCGGGTTGGCGCAGTAGTCGCGAGGACAATAAGCGCTTTGCCATACTCTCCTCTCTTAATCTATTGAGGTTACACCTTGAAGGTGTTAAGAAGGGGGAATAACGCAACCAATGTGTACTGTTTACGTAATATGTAATGTGTTTAAATACAATGAAACAAAGTATAGGCAGAATTGAGGCCAGAGATGCATTGGAATCCTGATGATTTCGCTGAATATAGTGAGGCTCCGCAAGAAACTGATTATGCTAACCCTTCTTATTATCAGCAGGATATGTCAAAGACACCTCGTTCTGCCCAACCTGTACAACAACTACAATCATATTCCGATTACATGCACGGTCCAACTGTGGTGAATAGCTATGATCCCGCAATGACACAAGAATATCATGAATTTAGCGGGAGCAGCCAGGATTACACTGGTGATGTTGGCACTGAAACGCCGCAGTCATCAGCTAAAGAACAACCGAATGCTGGTAGTATGAAACGCAAGGGACTGGCTGGGCTTGGAGGTATCGGTGCAGCTATTGGAGCATTACTGCTCAAATTTCCGCTGCTGAGCGTTTTCCTGAAGTTTGGCTGGGCAGGTATCTCTGCCATCGTCTCGATTGTCGTCTATTCATACATTTTTGGGTGGCAATTTGCCGTTGGGCTAGTGGCGTTGCTCTTTATTCATGAGATGGGACACGCACTAGTGATGAAGTTGAAAGGTATACCTGTCGGAGGTATGATTTTCATTCCATTACTGGGTGCGGCTGTCTTTATGCGCCAGATGCCCAAAAATGCCAAAGATGAGGCAGAGGTTGGCATTGCAGGACCTATCGCCGGTGCAATTGCCTCTTCGGTCTGTTTATTCCTTGCACTACAGACACCAGAAATACGAAGTGTTTGGGCACCACTTGCCTACTTTGGCTTTTTTATGAACCTGTTTAATCTTATTCCAGTTGTCCCATTTGATGGTGGGCGAGTTTTAGCTGCCATAGATCGTCGCCTCTGGATCCTGGGTTTTCTTGGTCTCGTCGCTTTCCAGATCTGGTCGTGGTTACAAGGCAATTTCTCTCTCTGGCTGCTCTTCTTTATCATCATAGCCGGTACACAGTTCTGGTCTCGACGCTCTCTTCCTAATTCC
>VBHI01000141.1:0-12129 GCA_005881495.1 Chloroflexota bacterium | reverse complement strand
CATTTCACATAACCTGATCCTTTCATTTATGCAATAACAAGATAGGGCGGATTTGGAAAGATAGCGAGAGCCGCTGTCTTTCCAAACTAGCTTCTGACCTCAACGCCCGCCATCTTTTCCAGCACCTTGAGCAGCGACGTGTAATCTTCCCGCCCAAAGCCTGCGGCTCGCGCCATCTCGTACATTTGTCGTGCGAGTGCAGTCATCGCCATAGGTGTCTGATTCTCAGCCGCCAGGTCGAGTGCCAGTCCTAAGTCTTTATGTAGTAAATCTGTCATAAAACCAGGCTGAAAACTACCATTGAAAGCGCGTAAAGGAAACTGGTTAGCAAGTTGCCAGCTTGCACCACTGCTCACTCCAATAATCTTTGCCATCATCTCCACGTCGGTTCCCGCTTTGACCCCCAGCACAAAAGATTCGGCAATAGCTGCTGCGATAGCGCCGCACAGGATGTTGTTGACGATCTTCACCACCTCTCCTGCTCCGTGTGGACCGACATAGAAAATATTCTCTTTCTTGCCCATTGCTTCAAGTACCGGTCGCGCCTGCTCAAATATCGCAGATTCTCCACCGACCATGATCGTCAGAGTGCCATTTACCGCTCCCTGTGAGCCACCACTCACTGGCGCGTCTAGAAAATGAGCGCCATGTACAGCTGCAATCTCGGCAAGCTTGCGGCTTGTGCTCGGAGCAATTGTGCTCATATCAATAATAACCAGCCCCTTGCGAGCGCCTTCCAGAATGCCCTGTGGGCCGTTCACGACTTCCTCTACCTGTGCCGAGTTTGGTACCATCGTGATCACCATATCAGAAGTAATGGCAACGGCGCGAGATGACGGAGCTAATTTGGCCCCGGCATTCAGTACTTCCTGGACTTCAGGTTTTTCAGGGTGGCGGGCGAAAATAGTGACGTGATGTCCTGCCTTTAAGAGATTGAGAGACATGGGGCGACCCATAACTCCTATACCAATAAATCCGATTTGCATCGAAAAATATCCTTTCTCACTCCATTTCGATGAGGGTTGCCCCACCTTTGACGACTGCGCCTTCTCGATAGTACACATGTAGTACTTTACCAGCATAGGGAGCAGTAATTGTATGCTCCATCTTCATAGCGCTGAGGATAACCAGTACCTGGCGATGTTCCACCTCATCGCCATCGTGTGTCTGAACCTTGACAATTGTGCCTGCCATTGGTGCTGTCAGTATTTTATGTATATGAACTGTATGACTGCCTCTTGCGGCGCTGTCTACATCAGGAGGCTGAAGCTTTTTAAGCGTATAAAGGTGTCCATGGAGTATGGCTTCTGTCCTGTCTGCGTAGCATTGTACATAAGCCTGTACCTGTGCCGTCCCTTGCCGGAGCAAAACAAGGCTATTATACTCTAACACCCACGTGATTTTTTCTGCAGGTAGCGCATCAATCTGAACAATCCACTCATCGGCGTCATTCCCTGATTTTCTAAGCGCAACGCTGTGCTCTTCGCTATTATATGTGTATGTGACACGCCGCGCCTCCCCGATCATCCGCCATGGACCCAGTGTCATCCAGGGAGTTATTGGAGCGGGATAGGTAACCTGCCTCTTCATATTGCTAGCCGCAGGTGGTATCGCATCTTCAGCAAACTCATGAAGAGCGGCTGCTATCAGCGCCTCTTTTGGAATAGACAAATGCCTCCCTTGCTTCCCTTGCTTCCCTTGCCTCTCTTGCTTTTGAGGTTTGTGGTCGCTTATCAAAGAGTGTTCAAGCAGGAAACTGGTATAGGTGCGTCCTTCCTGAAACGCAGGATGTGCAGCAATAATAGACAGGAGTGAGGCATTGGTTCTGACACCGAAAACTGCACTCCGTTCGAGCGCCTTTTGCAGACGCGCTATGGCTGCTGGGCGATCTTCGCCGTAAACTATGAATTTGGCGATCATCGGATCATAAAACTGCGTAATTTCGTCGCCACTTTCGATACCACTATCGATGCGAATTCCTGGTCCTCCAGGTTTGATAAAGCGTGTGACCGTGCCTGTAGATGGCAGAAAACCCTGATCAGGATCTTCCGCGTAGAGGCGCATTTCTATAGCATGTCCACGCGGGCTTATCTGCTCCTGATTGAGGGTCAGCGGCTCACCAGCAGCGATCAGCAGCTGATGACGAACAAGATCGATGCCGGTAACAAGTTCAGTGACGGGATGCTCAACCTGTAAACGCGTATTCATTTCAAGGAAAAAGAAGCGTTTATCGGCGTCAAGTATAAATTCAATGGTACCCGCGTTGACATAGCCGGCGGCTTTGGCGATGCGTACTGCTGTAGCACCCATCTCAGCACGAAGAGTGGGAGTCAGCGCGACAGATGGACTCTCTTCCAAAATTTTCTGATGTCGACGCTGGATTGAGCATTCGCGTTCGCCCAGGTGGATCAGTTTGCCAAAGGTATCTCCCAGTACCTGTATCTCAACATGGCGTGGGCGCTGAATCAAGCGTTCGAGAAGGACTGTTCCATCACCGAAAGCGGCGAGTGCCTCACGTCGTGCACCTTCGAGCTGTGCTCTGAAATCAGTAGGAGTATGTACTTCGCGCATACCTTTGCCGCCGCCACCGGCAGAAGCTTTGATAAGCAAAGGAAAGCCGATGCGTTCGGCTTCCCGCAGCAGTATAGTATCGTCCTGGGTGTCGCTGTTGTAGCCGGGGACGACAGGGGCATCAACCGAAATTGCCAGTTGTTTGGCTGCTATCTTTGACCCCATTAAGCGCATGGCAGAAGCTGGTGGTCCAATAAAGACAATTTCTGCCTGCGAACAGGCTTCGACAAAGGCAGTATTTTCAGATAGAAACCCATAACCGGGATGGATTGCCTGCGCTCCACTCCGTTTCGCTACATCGATAATGGTTTCAATCTGCAAGTAGCTTTGTGCGGCTGGAGCTGGACCGATAAAAAAAGCCTCGTCAGCTTCTCTAACATGCAGAGCATTGCGGTCGGCTTCAGAGTAAACAGCCACCGTGCGCATTCCCATTTCACGGCATGTTGCAATAATGCGAACCGCTATTTCACCACGGTTGGCGATCAGTATTTTTGAAAACATTTTCTTCCTTGCATCTCTGTAAAGAAGCTAGCGGGCACCCCAAGGGATGCCCCTACGGACAAGTATCCCTGTAAAGAAGCTAGCGGGCACCCCAAGGGATGCCCCTACGGACAAGTATCTCTGTAAAGAAGCTGGCGGGCACCCCAAGGGATGCCCCTACGGATAAGTATCTCTGTAAAGAAGCTGGCGGGCGTCCCAAGGGATGCCCCTACGGACCAGCAGGGATGGATTTCAAATTACAGCACCCAGTTGGGTTTTCGCTTCTCAAGGAATGAGCGTAGCCCTTCCTGACCTTCAGCGCTTACACGTAGGGCAGCAATTGTTTCAGCGGTATATTTTCGAGCCGTCTCACGCTCCATATGTCCGACATTTAGAGCCAGTGTTTTGCAAGCACGTAGGGCATGTGGTCCGCTGCTCAGCAATTCTCGCAGGGTTTTCTCAATGGCAGCGTCAAGCTCTTCCAGGGGTACCACGGTATGTACAAGACCAATCTCGCGACCTCGAGTTGCGCTGAAGCGTTCCCCTGTCACAAATAAGACACGAGCATGGGTCTCGCCTATTTTACGTACAACGTAAGGCGAAATAACGGCGGGTGCTATCCCCAGCTTCACTTCGCTAAAGGCCAGGCGAGCGCTCTCTGCGGCAATGACGATATCGCAAACAGAGATTAAACCTGCCCCGCCACCCATTGCTGTACCGTTGACACGAGCTACAACTGGACAGGGGCAGCGATTGATCGTGTCGAAGAGGTCTGCCAGGTGCAGTGAATCGCTCAGGTTTTGTTCGTGGCTGAATGTTGCCGAGGCTTTCATCATACTGAGGTCTGCACCTGCGCTAAATGATGGTCCGTCACCAGTAAGAACAACGGCATGGAGTTTCTCATCAGTAGAGAGATCAATAAAAGCTGCCTGTAAGTCCTGAATCAGTTGCGCATTAAAGGCGTTATGCACTTCTGCTCGGTTCATTGTGACAGTGGCAACCCTGTCTTGAAAACTGCGCTCGATAGTTATGTGTGTATATGACATTGTTCATGCCCTTTTCAGATATATATCTTTTTCTGTTATTGTACTATACAAGCAGTTGGATGAAGCCGCAAGGAAACTATGCTACATTCTGAAAACGCCAAACGGTGTGTCAGGCGTTGGCGCATTGAGCGACGCTGCAATGCCCAGCGCAAGCACGGTGCGTGTATCCCGAGGATCAATAATACCATCATCCCAGAGACGGGCCGTGCTGTAGTAGGGATTGCCTTCAGTCTCATACTTATCGAGAATGGGTTGTTTGAAAGCGGCCTCTTCCTCCTCACTCATCTTTTTCCCGCGGGTAGCCAGTCCTTCCTGACGCACTGTTGCCAGTACACTGGCAGCCTGTTCGCCGCCCATCACTGAGATCCGAGCATTTGGCCACATCCACAATTGGCGTGGGGAATAGGCGCGCCCGCACATGCCATAGTTGCCTGCGCCGAACGAGCCGCCTATTATAACAGTGAAGCGCGGTACTGGAGCGTTGGCAACGGCCATAACCATTTTTGCTCCGTCCTTGGCTATGCCGCCGTTCTCATACTGGCGACCAACCATAAAACCTGTGATATTTTGTAAAAAGATGAGAGGCGTCTGCCGTTGTGCGCATAATTCGATGAAGTGCGTTGCCTTCAGGGCGCTTTCCGAGAAGAGGATACCATTATTGGCAATAATCCCCACCGGATACCCCATGATTCTAGCGAAACCGCAGATGAGGGTAGTGCCGTAGAGTGCTTTAAATTCGTGAAACCTGGTTCCATCAACAATGCGGGCAATTACCTCTCTAACGTCGTAGCTCTTGCGATTATCTACCGGGACGATGCCATATAATTCGTCAGGCTCATAGAGAGGTGGTTCTGGTTCGGCAATATTCCAGGGAATATATTTGCGGCAGTTGAGATGAGAAACGATACTGCGGCAAATTGCCAGGGCATGTTCATCATTCAGGGCATAGTGATCGGTAACGCCTGAAGTGCGGCTATGCACATCGGCTCCGCCGAGTTCTTCTGCCGTCACCTCTTCGCCGGTCGCGGCTTTTACCAGTGGTGGCCCGCCCAGGAAAATAGTGCCATTGCCTCGTACAATCACTGTTTCATCGCTCATTGCCGGAACGTAGGCCCCTCCCGCAGTGCAGGAGCCCATCACCGCGGCAATTTGTGGAATGCGTTGGCTAGACATACGTGCCTGATTGTAGAAGATGCGGCCAAAGTGGTCGCGGTCAGGAAACACATCGGCCTGCAAAGGCAGAAAGGCACCCCCCGAATCGACCAGGTAGATACAGGGTAGGTGGTTCTGTTCAGCGATCTCCTGAGCACGTAAATGTTTCTTCACCGTCATTGGATTGTATGTACCGCCTTTGACAGTTGCATCGTTGGCGACGATCATACACTCCTGTCCTTCCACCAGTCCAATGCCTGTGACAATCCCTGCCGCTGGTGATTCATTGTCGTACATATCCCAGGCTGCCAGGGGGCTTAGTTCCAGGAAGGGTGTATTGGGGTCGCAGAGCAGGTTAATGCGCTCACGCGCGAGTAATTTATTGCGTTGGCGATGTTTCGCGACAGCGTCTTCCCCTCCTCCTTGCTGTACCAGTTGTATACGTTGGCGAAGTAGATCAAGCTGTTGCTGAAAATAGCGTACATTCTCTTGATATTCGATGCTTTGGCGGTCTATGTGGGTTTCGATGATGCCCATATCTGTGCAATCCATTCTCTCGATAGCGTTGTTAATGGTATGAGGGCGCGACTCTGTGCCGCGCGCTCTGTGTTTGCAGCATAGCACTGTGTGCGGAGGAGCGTCAAGCTGCCAAGAATTGATATTTGGTAGAAGGGGAGCTGCCAGGGAAGATGCTCGCTAATTTGGAAGAATAGCGAGGAAATCGCTCGCTAATATTCTGGAAATTGATGAGCTTGTTGGCGCTCGCTAATTTGGAAGAATAGCGAGGAAATCGCTCGGTAATGTTTTGGAGTACTGATGAGCTGTCAGGGAGGGGGTACGGGACAGAGTGAAGCTCTGCTTCTACATTTATTCTTGTGAGATTTCTTTTCAGGGTGAATCTGGTCATGAGTGGTCCTCCTGTTGTCAGGTGGGGGTCTTTATTTTTCTTCATACTTATTATACTGATGGGTGCAAATATTGTGCTGGAGACCTGATGTTTTGATATTGCAATTCGCTTCACCGATAGCGACATCAGGGAGTCACGGGAAAATGACCTGAAGGGTGGGCAGAATCTGACCCGAAGAGTGGGAAATCGCCCTGAAGGAAGGAAATTGGCGATAGAGTGTCTGGAAATTCCGCGCCACACCTGATATACTTCTCCTGAGAGTTGTAAATTGAGTTCTTCTCTCTCAACTTGACCGAAGGATGAGCTCCATCTGTCGCGACGAAGAGGGACGCATGAGGTGCGTCCAGAAATACGTAGGTTTCTACGTGCTGCCACGGATTACCTGAACGCAGGCGAGAGCCTCGCCTGCGTTAATGTCGGGCGCCGCGGCCTACCGCGCTGCCTACCTGAAAACAAGGAGGAGTCTATGAGCATACCTCTGTCGCCACCGATTCAGGTCGATGTGGGGGAAGCCTTTGGCTTCGTCTTCCGATCGCGAAACTGGTTCGGCCGACTGGCGGTCGGTGCCCTCTGTCTGTTGTTCTTCTGGCTGTTCCTCATTCCGCTCTTTATCTTGCTCGGCTATTTCGTGGAAACCGCGCGGACCGTCAGCCGCGGCGAGAGCGAGCTGCCTCCCTGGACCGATGTCGGCAAAAAGCTCAGGGAAGGGTTCGTTCTCTCCGTCGTGCTCTTCATCTGGGGTTTGCCCGGAGCGATTCTGTCCTGGGGCAGTTATCCCATATCTTGCGTGGGATCGTCCTGCACCTACCATCCCAGTACCTTCGCACCCGTCGGCGGACTCTACTCGCTGCTCCTTGGCTTCCTGACAGCGGCGATCTGGAGCCAGTATCTAGAGGGCGGCTTTGGAGCCGCCTTTGATTTCCGGGCCATTTTTCGACGGGCTGGCCTGTACCCAGGGATGACCGTCATGGTCTGGCTGATGGCCATCGTGGCCGGCATCATTGGGGCCCTCGGGGTGATCGTGGTCGTGATTGGGCTGTTCTTCACCCTTCCCTATGCCTTCGCGGTCATCGCCAACTTATACGGCCAGTTCAGTCAGCGGACTCAGCGCGCGGCCACGGCCGTCTAATTCCCTCGCCATGCGTGCCGCGGACGGCGGTCCCGACCAGCCGCAGGCGTCGTCGTAGTGCCGGGCCAGACCGGAAAGGCAGGTGCTGTACCTCGACTACGCCTTGATCTACCACCTTGCTCAGTTTGAAATTGATGAAGTTGAGGGATGGACAAGGATGGGGTAGGATGCTAGAGTATTGAGGTCACCGAAAAATGATGAGTATATCTGTAGGGGAATAGAGAACCCAAATCTTTTCGTTTCAGATGTACATTTTGCCATGATGCTGTCGAGCAAGTATCCGAGCAGATACGGCAAGACGTCACAAGAGGATTCTTTACAATGAGCGCTGACGCAACAGGAGACCAGATTGTGGTCATTGTCGGTGCCGGGTTCGCCGGCGGCAATGCGGCGGTGACCCTCCGAGAAGAGGGATGGCGGGGCCGCATCGTGCTCTTGGGCGCGGAGCCAGGCATCCCTTTCGGCCGTCCGCCGCTGTCCAAAACGTATCTGCGGGGTGAGGAAGACCTCAGTGCCTGGTACGTCAAGCCCGCCGAATGGTATGGTAACCACGACGTTGAGCTGCGCACCGGGTCCACCGTGCGGCAGGTAGATACGGCCCTCAAGCAGCTGCGACTCGAAAGTGGAACGACGGTGGACTACGACAAGCTGGTGCTCTGCACTGGCGGAAGCAACCGGCGCTTGGCGGTGCCCGGAGCGAGCCTGCCGGGCGTCTATCAGCTGCGCACGGTAGCGGAGTGTCATGCAATCCGTCAGGTCGCCCAGCCCGGTGCGCGCGCCGTGGTGGTCGGCATGGGCTTCATCGGAGCTGAGGTGGCCGCCTCGCTGCGCCAGATGGGCCTGGAGGTCACCGCGGTGCTCCCTGGAGCAGCACCGCTTGCCACGGTCCTCGGCAACGAGGTCGCCGCCATGCTCGCGGCGATTCACCGCGAGCATGGGGTCCATCTCGTGACGAACGACCAGGTGATCGGCTTCGAGGGCGGCAACCGGGTGGAGCGCGTGTTGACTGCGAAGGGAGCACAACTGGCGTGCGACCTGGTCGTCGTCGGTATCGGGATCGCGCCGGCCGTGGAAGCGCTCGCTGGCAGTGCGATTGCCCTGAACAACGGGATCCTCGTGAATGCGCGCTGCCAAACGAGCGTGCCCGATGTCTTCGCCGCAGGGGATGTGGCCAACCTGCTGCACCCGGTCTTCGGCAGGGTGCGGGTGGAGCATTTCAACAACGCCGAAAAGCAAGGCCGTGCGGTGGCCCGCGCCGTGCTCGGCAACTTGCAGGCATATGAGTATATCTACAGCTTCTGGTCTGACCAGTACGAGCACAAGCTGGAATACGTGGGGTTTGCCAGGAGCTGGGAGCGCATTGTTCTGCGCGGCAGCTACGTCAGCAGAAAGTTCCTGGCCTTCTACCTGACGCAGGGCATCCTGCAGGCGGCTTGTGGGCTGAACCGTGGGGGTGACCCGGAGCTCGAGGCTGATGCCGAGCTGCGTGTGTGTCAGGATCTGATTCGCGGCCGCATCCGACTCTCGGAAATCGCCCTGGCGGATGATCGTGTGGACCTGCGGTCATTGAACATCGCTGCGCAGTGAACGCGATGCTGCCCCTGTTCGCAACCGATGTGCTTCATGCCGGGCCGGTAGGTTTCGGCCTCATCTCATCGGCCTTTGGGCTTGGGGTACTGTTCTCAGCACTGTGGATCGCCTGGGGCAATCACGAACCGAACATCCGCTCTCTGCTGATCGCAGAGTTCGTGTTTTGTGTGCTAGAGATCGCTTTTGCACTCTCCCACGTCTATATCTTTTCCTTACCCTTGATTGCCAGTGTAGGATGCGCGCAGATCGTGTTGTCGGCCACCGCGAACACTACACTGCAAATGGTCACGCCCAAACACTTGCGCGGCCGGGTGATGAGCGTCTTCCTGATGGTGTATGCAGGCGGTATGCCACTGGGAAACCTGTTCGCGGGCGGCCTGGCGCTGCTCTTTGGCGCGCCAATCTCGCTGTTGATCGGAGGTATTCTCAGCTTGATCGCAGCAATTGTCGGTTGGATGATGCGCAAACCGGCGGAGAAAAGCCTTGCAGCGTCAACGACCACCATGAGGATCGAGTAGTTGGCATGGTCAAAAGGCATGTCTCACAACCTTGCGAGGAAGGCGCTGGTCCATTTCCAACTGATGTCACAGGATCATCACAACAGCAAACGTCGTTTCCTCTTGCCCTCATTTCCCCTTGACAGGCTCACCTTCTCTGCGTGGAGTATCATCATGGTGCCATTATTAAGGGACTTCAAATCAAGGGCACGATCAATATTTGCCTGCGGAACAAGCCAAAGCCCTTGACCCTGCTTCTTCTCCCATCTGGAGACCTGATGAGCTGCTTTCACATACTCCCCTTCCTGATCGCTGTGCTGGGCTTCGGCCTGGAGAGCCTCATATGGGCCTGGCATCGAACTTCGCATTGCTGTTGGTGGGCCGCTCATCTCGGTACGGGACAGGAGAAATGGCGGGGCAGGAGGAGGACCTTGTCATCCGTCCTTGAGGCTCAGTCGTGTTACATGTAGCGTCGGAAAGGAGAAACTGACATGAACATCTATAACATCGTCCTGTTCTTGCCTGATCCCACCCTGGCACATTGTAGCGGCGCATTCCACGCAATGCTACACCTGAGAAAAGGAGGTATGGCTTCATGAAGCTGGGACTTCATCTCTATGATTTTACCTGGCCAGGAGGGGCAAGCCAGCTTGGTCCTACGCTGGTCAAGATCGCACAGATGGCCGAGGCGTGGGGATTTGATCGCATCGGCACGGTGGACCATGTGTGGCAAAGCCACTATCTCGGCGGGCCAGAACACGAGGTCCCCTCGTGCTATGCCACCCTGACGTATCTTGCTGCCCACACCAGCCGGATCAAGCTGATTGCCCTGGCAACGGCAAGCCCTTACTGGCACCCAGTCTTACTCGCCAAGACGGTGACGACCCTGGATGTGCTTTCTGGTGGCCGTGCGTGGCTTGGCATTGGCGCCGGCGATTACGAAGAGGAGGCACGCGGGTCGGGACTGCCGTTCCCTACACTCGCAGAGCGCTACGAGAGGCTGGAGGAGACGCTCCAAATCTGCTTGCGGATGTGGCATGGCCAACAGGGCGACGAGCGGACGTTCGAGGGGAAACACTACCGCATCGAGCGTCCGCTCAACCTCCCGCAGAGCCTCACGCGGCCCCATCCGCCGATTCTGATTGCCGGCAGTGGCGAGCACAAGACCTTGCGCCTGGTCGCACGCTATGCCGACGCCTGCAACCTCCAACCCGGACCGCAGATCCCGAAGAAGCTGGAGGTCCTGCGCCAGCATTGTGAGGCTGAGGGGCGGGATTACGACACGATCGAGAAGACCTGCATGTTTGCCTTCGACGCGGGCGAGCATGGCTCCAAAGTGAGCGAACTGATCGGGCAACTGCGCTGGCTCGCCGGTATGGGGATTCAGACGGTCCTGGGAGTGGTCCCGCATGTGTACCGGATCGAGCCGCTAGAGATCATCGGTCGTGAGGTCATTCCCGCCGTTGCGGACCTCTGAGCACGCTAGACCGCGGTTGACAGAGAGTCGTTGGAACAGAAACGAGGAGAGAACACCTGGCATACATCATTCCCAAAGAGCACCTGGCACCAGAGACTGCGGTTGCGGGTCAGGGCAAATAAGTGCGTAGGTCTTGCTCTGGGCAGACCAGAGAAGTGTATGGGTGGCTGGCTTTGGCATGGACTCCTTTCACAGAACACGTTTCATCCCCAACTCCCCAACATAGGGTGAGTATAACACACAAAGGGCCAGCAGCATTTCAACTGGTCTGATGTTTTGGTATTACAAAGAGAGGAGGTGTTTTCTTAGCTAAGGCAAGGTTCAATTTGGACGAATTACACTTGACAGTTTGAACAGTCAAACCGTGTCACCCCTTCACTTCGTTCAGGGCAAGCTCTGAGCACATTCGCTCCGCTCAGTGTCAACTCCGCGAAGGGTCTGTCGCGCTGGGCAGTGAGATTCTTCGCTGCGCTCAGCATGACAGGGCTGTGTCTTTCTGTTGGTGAGGAACTGTCAAGTTATAGACGGGCGCCAGGATTCGAACCCAGGAATACTGCTTCAACTAGCTCAAATTGTCACAGGTCATCAGGTTGTTGCACCGGATAGAGTCGCTTCAGTTTGATGCGTGCATCGGTTGTGCGGAATTGCCAGTCGACGGTGCCGACTCGCTGGTTACGGTGATCCTGCCACTGCTGGACTTGTTGACAGAGGTCCTGGCTCACATCATTGCCATATGATTTTTCTGGGGCCGACCTTGGCAGGCTCGGTCCCCGGTTCTTCCATCCCCCAACTCCTGGAGACCCTCGGGGTAATCGCGAGGGAGCTCCCAGGGCCGAGGTGTCCCTGACGTTGGACGATCTCTGCGATGCCGTGGATCCTGATCCCGCGTGGCTGCCAGGGACGAAGCGACTTGAGATCGTCGATAAGGAGGGACACCTTGCGATGGCCTGCCACACTATTTTGGTATTGGCGCGTGGTCTCGAGCTGGTGACCGCCAATGGAGAAGCGTGCGCCATCGAACTCGAAGCCCACGGCATCAACGGTAGGCTGTTCCTCGTTGTCCACGGTGGCAATCCTGGCAAGGGGTTGCGCTCGCAGGAAAGCCAGTTCTTGCTCTGAAAACATCACATCCCTCTTTTCTTGCTGCTCTCGCTACGGTTCGACGGAAAGCAGGCACACCAGCTCCCCATGACATTTGTCATGCCCACATCACGATAAACTTCACTTCCCATGGCTCCGAAACACGGCTATACTTTGCAGAGAGTGAAAAACCACCGTAG
>VBHI01000140.1 GCA_005881495.1 Chloroflexota bacterium | reverse complement strand
GGCGATCACAGACCAGGATGTGTTGGAAGCCTGCCAGCATCAGCAGTCGGGCAGTGCCGATGCCACCAGGACCCGAACCATTGATCACAATACGCACCGTCTCTTTGGTCTTGCCCACCAGCTTGAGCGCATTGATGAGTGCTCCCAGAATCGTGGCGGCTGTGGCATGCTGTTCGGCATGCAGCACCGGGATATTCACGGCTCGTGCCAGGTGGTCAGCTACCGTAAAACAGCGGGGAGAGGCGATGCTGCTCAGGCAGAAGCCCCCAAAGGTGGGCCAGATGGCAATGCCCGTCGCGATGATCTGCTCGACCTCCTGGGTATTCAGACAGATGGGGAAGGCATTCACCCCCCCAAAGGTCTTGAAGAGGATGCAGGCATCTTCGAGCATGGGTAAGGCCGCCAGCGGACCAATGTTGCCAAAGCTCAAGGCTGATGAGCCGTCGGAAACTAGCGCAATGGTATTGCCACGAAGTGTATAGTCAAAGGAGGTAAGTGGGTCTTTTGCGATCTCCAGGCAAGGAGCGGCTACCCCTGGTGTGTAGAGCAGACTCAACACTGAACTATCCTTGAGTGGAACTTTGCTGGCGACACCGATCAGTCCGCGAAAGCGCTTGCGATACGCCAGCGTCTCCTGCGGCCCCAGGCCAAAAGGAGAAAGAGGAGAAGCCGAAGACTGGTTACCTGTCTCTGCCTCCGAAAACACTGGCTGACTGCCTTTTGGCTCGTCCATAACAACGCTCCTTCGAATGAGCTAGTTCTCCGGTCTGGTTGGGAGACACTATGTTTTCCTGGCGGAACTCCCCTGCACTTCTTGTTTACTATGCCTGACAAGGAGTTTCAAGTGAGAGCGCCCTTGCCCTCGGCGGTCTCAGCCGCTATCTCTTCGTCGCTTTCTTTGATAAAATCAATGCCCTTGGCCTCTCGACCAATAGCAGTCAAAATGATGACTGCCAGGAAGGCACCAAGTGAGAACAGCGCCAGGGCCAACTGGTAGTTTGGCGTCTGAGCCGTTCCCAGGCTGGTGGCCACAATAGACTCGATGGTCACAATAAACGCGGCGAACAGGTTTCCCAATTGGTAGGCAAAGCCCGGAAAGGTCCCACGCACATCAGTGGGTGACAGTTCGTTCAAGTGCACCGGGATCACGCCCCAGGCTCCCTGCACCATGAATTGCAGTAAAAAGGCTCCAATGGCTAATGAGACGAGCAATTGCAGGCCGGGAATCCTCCAGAGCCCTGACCAAAGCGGGATCATGAGGATACCCAGCGCCGCAGCGACGATGATCGCCCGGCGGCGTCCCCAGCGCTGCGAGTTAAAGCCAAAGAATATTCCTCCGCAGATCGCACCAATACTGAAGATAATCGTGATGATGGAGGTCGCGGAGGCGGACAGCACGAGTTGCTTTTGCAGGAAGGTGGGATAGACATCCTGGGTACCGTGCGACATGCTGTTAAACGCGGTCATCAGGATGATGACATAGATGAAGAGCCATGGGCGGCTTTTGACGGCCATCCCAATACCTTGCCAGACGCTGCCCCCTGTCTGACTACGGATCGCTTGCTTATGCTCCCAGACGGGGGACTCATGGACGCCCATCCGAATGAATACCACCAGCAGGGCAGGTAAGACGCCGATGACGAACAAGACACGCCAGCTCATGTCGGGGAACAGGGTAAAGAGGATGCCATAGACAACGGCAGCCAGCAGATAGCCAAAAGCATAGCCCTGTTGCAGGATACCAGAGAAGAGACCCCGTGACTCGGTGGGCAGCGATTCCATGGCCAGGGAGGCCCCCAATCCCCATTCTCCTCCCATGGCAATGCCGAAGAGTCCACGCAAGAGCAGGAAGACGTAGAAGTTGGGCGAGAAGGCGGTGAGTAACTCGAGGATAGAGTAAGACAGAACGCTGATCATCAGAGGAGTCCGCCGACCAAAGCGATCGGCCAAAATGCCAAAGATGAGGGCGCCGACAGGACGCATTATGAGCGTCAGGGTAACGGTAAATAAAACAGCGGTCAGTCCAACGTTGAAATCTTTCGCAATGCGAAGCGTGACGAAGGTGACCAGGAAGAAGTCGAAGGCATCCAGCGCCCAGCCAAGGAAGGCGGCTGTGAAAGTTTTCCACTGGCTTCCGGAGAGGGATCGCATCAAACTCCATGCACTCATGATCTGTGACTCCTTTCACGAGGGGGACATGATCTGAAAGCCCCCCGCAAGAATAATGAGCATTTCTACCGGTAATACTTTTTCTCTTTCCTCGAACAAAAATAATAGTCTCGTGTTCTGTCCGGTTCTCAAGGCAGAAAGAGCATTTTCTCTCACTCCTTTCTTTCGTAGGATCCTCCACCTTTGCATCCCCTTCGGAGCGTGAATCCGCCTCCACAGGGCTGATGGAGATCAAAGTTCATTGGAGGTCGCGTACTTTACCGAGTAGACTATGTAGTGCCGCCTGGTCTACGACCTCGCCCGTGAGAAGCATTTCCCCGTGCCTCGGTGGTCACCGTCAGCCCACCCAACCAGGCGGACCAGCACTGATTGAGCTGCTCCTTGAGATGAATCGGGTACATGGGCATCGCTCCTCCTTCCCAGTGTCGCTATTGTCTGATGCGCTTCAAGCGGGGGTACTGTGGCATCCACATCGTTGCCGTAATGTGTCGCTCTAGCTCTTCCTCGGATGTTTGTTCCGTGACGCCTGCCTGCTGGGCCGCTTTCCCAACCGCCATCGCCACCCGGCGTGCCACCTCGCGCACGTCTTCAATCTTGGGATATAACGAGGCATTCGGGTCCTTGCGAGCCGGGGAACAGTCGCTCAAGGCACGCGCTGCCCCGACAAACATCGCGGCCTTGACAAAGCGCGCTTGCGAGGCAATGATGCCCAAGCCAATACCAGGGAAAATGAACATGTTGTTACACTGGCCAATGGGGATCGTCCGTCCGTTATACGTCACGGGTGGGAAGGGACTGCCCGTGGCCACCAGTGCTCGTCCCTCGGTCCAGTCGATCAGGTCCTGTGGATGGGCCTCGCTTTTGGAGGAGGGATTGGATAACGGAAAGATGATGGGCCGTTCGACATGCTGGGCCATGTCACGCACGATGGCTTCGGTGAAGGCTCCTGGCTGTGCCGAGGTGCCAATCAGGATGGTGGGATGCACATGGGCCACTACATCCTCGAATGTGATCCGCCCTGGCTGGGCGAGCTGCCACTGCGCGATCCGTTCGTGTGGCTGAGCGAAAGGTTGCTTTTCCGCTTCCAGATCCGTCCGTCCCGTCTGCACCAGACCCTGACTATCCAGCAGCCAAAAAGATGCCCTGGCCTCCCCTGGGGCCGTGCCTTCGCTCACCATCACTTCCACCAGTTGCTCCGCAATCCCGATGGCCGAGGAGCCTGCTCCCAGTATGACAATCCGCTGCTGGCTCAGTGGCTCGCCCAGAACGTGGAGGGCGCTCAGCACGCCTGCGACGGTCACCGCGCCTGTACCTTGAATATCATCGTTAAAAGTACAGAGCTGATCGCGGTAGTGGTCGAGCAAGCGACGGGCATTGCCCTTGGCAAAATCTTCCCACTGCAGCAGCGCCCGTGGAAAGACGCGCTTGACGGCCTGCACGAAGGTCTCAATAAAAGCATCGTAGTCCTGGCCGCGGATACGCGGATGGTGCCAGCCAATGTAGAGGGGATCGTGGAGCAGTTCCTGGTTATTGGTTCCCACGTCCAGGACAATGGGCAGGGTCGTGGCCGGATGAATGCCCGCACACAGCGTATAAAGGGCCAGCTTGCCGACCGGTATCTCCATACCGCCCGTCCCCAGGTCGCCCAGGCCCAGGATGCGTTCCCCATCGGTGACCACGATCACCCGCACATCTGAGAGGGGAGCATTGCGCAGCACGGTCTCGAGGCGGTCCCGATAGGGATAGGCCGCGTAGAGGCCACGCGGTCGACGATAAATATGACTGTAGTACTGACAGGCCAGACCGACGACGGGTGTATACACAATGGGCGTCATCTCCCGAATGTGTTCGTACACCAAGCGGAAAAAGAGGGTTTCATTGCGATCGTGCAGGGAAGCCAGATAGATGTAGCGTTCCAGATCGCTGTCCTTGCGCTGGTAATTTTCATAGGTGCGCTCCAACTGATCTTCCACCCGGGTCACGTGGGGTGGTAAGAGGCCCAACAGATGGAATTCCTCTCGCTCATCCTCTGGGAAAGCAGTGCCCTTGTTCAACAGCGCAGTCTCCAGGAGCATCTGTCCGGTCAGGGTGGTCTCCACCACCTCCTCGGTCGTTTGATGAATGTTCGTAACGTCCTGCATGGCGAGTCTCCTCTCCTTTTTCTCCCCGCATGAGCACCAGGACGAGGCTCTTGTGGAGAGTTGTCACTGCTCTCCTATGGACTAAAAGAAAGTATAGACGATTTCGAGAGACAAGACACTGGACAAAAGGAGTAATTCCTGGATGATTTTTTACTTTCATCTTCCTTAGACTTGAAAAGTCCTTTCATCAATGTTCTCCTTCTGTTGTGCTCATCTGTTACAGTGCGACAACTATTGTTGAGAAGACACATACTACGAAGCAGAAATACGACGTGGGTCTCATGGACTACGAGCTGACCACCGTGAGGTCAAACTCCTTACTAAACGCGCTCCAAAGGCCAAAGGCGCAAAAC
This sequence comes from Chloroflexota bacterium, assembly GCA_005881495.1. Next base: position 7,228 of record VBHI01000140.1, on the reverse strand, counting down.
GAGGTGGTGCAGAAAGATCATGAGGGACATGACGAAAAACAATACAGGGAAAGTGTTGTCCCCCCCTCAAATAGTATACAGTGAAGCTCGTTCCTTTTCAAGGGATTCATAACTAATTCACTTGTTGCTTTAGTTTATCAGGGTGTCAGGCAAAAAGCGGCCTTGCCGATCTAGACTAAGATACCAAGATAAGTTATGATACATCAGCAGCAACGGCTCAATGCCTGACACCCTGATGAGGGGAGAGACGATAATGATCAGCCAGGCGACTGCACGCACCTGCTCAACGCGCTGTGCCCGTCGAAGGGCGGCAAGGCCGAAGAGCCAGATGCTGATGCTGACACAGGCGCCAATGGCGCCGCTTACATGCAGGAACAACGAAATGGTATACAGGCTCATCGCAGGTTCCTCCTACTTATCACTCACGGGCTCGATGACGACAGTGCCAGTAGTGCCATCGACGGTGAGACGCATCCCGTTGGTGATACGCTCAGTCGCTTGTGGTACGCCGACGACCGCCGGGATGCCATACTCGCGGGCCACGATAGCGCCATGCGCCATCGCCCCACCCATTTCCATCACCAGGCCACCAGCAGTGAAGAAGAGGGGTGTCCAGCCAGGGTCGGTCGAGGGCGCGACCAGAATCTCTCCGTGTTCCAGGCGAGCGCCTTGGGGATCGAGGATCACCCGTGCGGGCGCGGTCACGATCCCTGGCGAGGCCGGTGTCCCCTGGAGTGCACCTTCTGCTGATGCGGCAACAGGTGGCCGGGCAGTGGGTTCGGTACCATCGGAGAGCAGGACGAGCGGGACATACCGACGAGCGAGTTCCTGAGCGTAACTGGCCTGCCGTTCACGTACCAGGGCTCTCAGATCGGTTCCGGTGAGCGCAGAGCTCACCTCGGGCAGGGTAATGAAAAAGATATCTTCGGCTTTCTCCAGGCGCCCAGCCTGTGCTAACTCCTTTCCAACAGACCAGAGAAGGGCCCGCGCTCGGGAGAGCAGCAGCGTAATACAGAACCTGGGCATTTCGCGCAGGCCACCGAGCGCGCGGGCACGTCTCAGGCAGAAACCAACGAGCAGGCCGCGCAACCAGCTCTTGCGCGTGGCGCGTCGTGTCAGTTCAGCCACCATCGCCTCGGCCTCCACTATTGCACGCTGGAACTGCACATCCGGGGCCTGTGCCGGATCACGAATCTCCTGGTAGCTGGCAAGGATGCCGAGCACATAGGTCGTGTCCTCCGACCAGCGCGGCACCCCCAGGTCGAGTTCGGCCACACTGCGATGACCATAGGTGGCCAGGAAGTTCGCCAGTCCCTGCTGGAAGCGCGGGGGCAGGCTCCCGGTACCGTAGTCCTCTGCAAGCCGGGCCGCTGGAGTGTCACGCACCAGGTGAGCCGTGGCAGGATCGGCGTGCACCTGCTCGGCCAGCGCCCAAAGCGCCAGATTCATTTCGGTGGTGGGATTGGACGGCGCTCCCCGCAGCACAATCTGCCGTTCGCCCTCCGTCGCCAGATCGCCGAGGAGGAGGCCTCCCAGGGTGAAGGCCACCATGCCGCCGAGCATGACCGGAGAGGCACCAGACAACAGGCGTGGGATTGCGTCAAAGAAGAGCTGCTCGACGGTTGCCAGGCGGGTGCTGGCCAGGGCGTTCTCCTCGACCGTCCCTGCACGGCGCAATGTGCGAATATACAAGAGCAGCTGCGCCTGGGCGGCCCTGGGCGAGAGCAGCGCTCGGAGGAGATACCACGGCATGCGTGTGCGGACTAGCAGCAGGACGATCGAACGAAACAACGGCCACCGCCGTGTAGGAACCAGGGAGAGACGTGGATCGCTGGCAAGCTGCTGGAAGATCGCTGCGGCGTAGACCTCCGCCTCCGACATCGCCTGCACAAGGCAGGTACGTCCAAACGAACTGCGCAGCGCGGCAGTCACATCGAAGAAGATGCGAGAGGCAGCCTCTGTGACGAAGCGGGGGCCAGTAAGCGGCTCACGTAGAGGAAAGCCGGCGAGCGTTACCATCGATGAAGCGAGCAGACGGATAGCGGAGGTGCCCATAGGTGTGAAGGGCCGGTAGGTACCCTGTTGGATGTTGAACGATAGGTATACCTGTAAGACCTCATCAGTGCACGAGGCCTCAGCAGGCAGCGGAAACAGCGTCGTAATCGGGCGTGCCTGGAGCAGGAAGATCCGATCAGCGGCATCAATCGCCCACTCGATATCCTGGGGAGCTTCATAGTGTGCTTCGACCTGTGCTCCCAGCTCCACAAGTGCATGGATCTGGGCGTCAGAGAGACAGGCATGAGCAGTGCGAGCGCCTGCTTCGATCTTCTGTGTCCCGCCTCCGGAGGTTGCCTGAATGATCACCTGCTTGTCGCCCAAATGATGCTCGACGATCTCGCCCGTGGTGGTACGCACTACGAAGTGGTCCGGGTTGGTCGCGCCGGAGACCACTGCCTCCCCCAGGCCGGGATTGGCATCGATCACGATCTCCCGGCGCTTGCCGGTGAGCGGGTTGGCCGTGAAGAGCACACCGGCCATCTGGGCGTCCACCAGGCGCTGGACGACCACCGCCATGCGCACCGTGCGAGGATCAATGGCCAGGCTTTTGCGGTAGCTGACAGCGCGGTCAGTCCACAACGACGCCCAACAGCGCTGGATCGCGGTGAGCACGGCTTGGACACCAACGATATTGAGATACGTTTCCTGCTGACCAGCAAAGCTCGCGGAGGGCAAATCTTCAGCGGTCGCAGAGGAACGCACGGCTACGGGAACAGGTGATCCTCCATTGCTTAGCGCCTGATACGCCTCCGTGATGGCCTCGACAACGCTGGTCGGAATAGACGCTTGTAGCAAGGCGATGTTGGCTGCGGCAGCCAACTCTGCCAGGCGCACCGTCTCTTCGGCGCGTGTCGTGGAGAGTTCCGCCAGGATGGGTTCGAGCCCGGCACCATCGCTCACCAGCGCATAGGTGTCGGTGGTGACACAGAAACCGGGGGGAACAGAGAAGCCCGCGCGGAGCAGCTCGCCCAGATTCGCCGCCTTGCCGCCAACCACGCGGAGCAGCGTACGGTCAAGCGCATTCAGAGGGAAAACCAGAGCGATGTGATCGGGCGTGCGCTCGCTCCTCTGCTGGCGTTCCTGATCATGGATATTCATCACACTTCCTCCTATCTCGTCAAGGGACCGCACTCCGGCGGCTCCGCTTTCGCTACAGTCAGAGTGTAGTTGTATCTCGGGTCGAAGGGAAGTGAAATCTATCCTGATTTGGGCGTGACAAATGTCATGGGGGAAATGCCGCTAAGGCTGAGAAAGAGGAGCCCTACTCCTCCTCAACTAGCCTCGGATCAAGCACCAGTTCGCCTGTACGCACAATGCGCGGTCGTCGCGAAGACATGGGGGGTGTATATCCTGGACGCCACCTTGCCATGCGCATGTGTAATTTTCGCTGTTTTGCCTCAATAAATTCATCGGAGAGCCGTCGATAAAGCGCCTCCCACTGATCAAGCACCTGCACACGATCATGCCTGGCGATAATCTCCAGGCTCTTCTCACCCATCCTCGCCCGCAATGCAGCATCAGCCAGCAGCTTATCCAGATAACTCGCCAGTTCACTGCTGTTCCCCGGTTGGAAAACATAGCCATTCTCATCATGATGCACAAGTTCCGGCAAGGCGTAGGAGTTGGCCGCAATCACAGGCAAACCACAGGCCATCGCTTCCATCGTCGCAAGGCTCTGCAAGTCCGCTTCAGAAGGTATCACAAACAGCTCCACGGAACGGCGCAGCGCCAGCAGATCGGCATCGCGAACATAACCCAGAAACGAGACACGCTCACTGAGTTTCAGTCGCTCAGCCTGCTCCCGCAATTCAGCTTCAGCAGGACCCGATCCCACAAGCGCAATATAGCCGTTGCCGGTCATATTCGCAGCGGCATCGAGTAACACATCGACCCGCTTCTCTTCGCTCAAGCGATTGACATGCAGGGCAATCGGACGATCCAGTGGAAGGCCAAATTTCTCACGAATATGATCGCTTCTCTCTCCCGGGGTGAACTTTCTCAGATCAATCCCGTTAGAGATAACGCCGGCAGGGGCGCGCAAACCATGTTCATATAACAGCTTCAGCGCGGTGGCCGTAGGAGCAGTGACATACTCGAAACGATTACAAAAATGCACCAGGTACGAATAGCTGATATTACTGAATGGCTTGCTAAACAGCGGATCAGTCGTGAGCGAACGACTCATATTGATGGGCAGATAGTGATTCGTCGCTATCACAGGCTTCCGTAGCCCACCTGCTAGCAACTGAGCGATATTCCCTAGCACAATGGGCGAGTGAATGTGAATAATATGCGGATCGCTTTTCTTCAAAAGGTTGCGCATGGGTACAAATGGCAAAAAGGGAATACGCAGCCCCTCGTACGTCGGCCAGTCAAACGAGGAGAAGCGATAGACACGTACCTTTTGCTCTAGACGACGCACATCGCGTGGCCCCTGGCTCGGCGCAACAACCCAGACCTGGTGCCCACGATCTGCAAAATCGTGGGCAAGACCGTGTGTTACTGTCGGAACACCACCGACCATCGGCGGATATTGATCCGTGACAATCATAATGCGCATAACTATCGCTCTCTCCTGGAAAAGCGTTCTTATTCTCCGGCGCTCCCCTGTGCGGCCTCCTCAGCAGGTGCAGCTGCTGCAGCTGCCGCAGCTTCTTTAGCTTCCTCTACTGCTTCCGCTTCCTCGGCCTTCTCAGCACGTGTGGCAGCAACCTTCGCCACGCCCTCTTTAGGATCGGTAATCAGCGTGAAGTTTGCCGGCAATTTCACATCTTCAGCATGAAGAAGCGCATCAATTTCATCCAGGGGAGCAACATCGACTTCGAGATATTCGGGTATATCACCGGCCATACATTCGACTTCGAGCGTATCCATGAGATGTAGTAATACCCCATTCTGGTTCTTCACTGCGGGCGCTTCACCCACGAAACGCAACGCAATTTTAACGTTCAGACGTTCATTCATGCTCACCCGGAAGAAATCCACGTGGATCACTCTGCCGGTGCGTGGATCGTGCTGCACATGCCGTATCAGCGCCGTCTGTACTCCTGTACTGTCAGGCATACGCAACGCAATGATACCCTTGGAGGCATGCGAACGTCGTAAACGCTCAAAAGCTAGCGCATCCATTTGTACAGCCTGGGACGCTTCTTGATGTCCAAAGATATTCGCAGGAATAATCCCCGCCTTGCGCAGCCGCTTGGCTGCCTTTCCAGTAATCTCCCGGCGGGAAACTTCCAATTCTAATTGTTCGGCCATGTAATTGTGTTCCTCTCTAACATATATGTAACACACTTCCATCAATATGAAATGGGTCAAATGACCCGTTCATCAGCTTCTCTTCCTCTTGAAAAAAGCCAGCAGCGCTTCCGTCTCCATTGTATTAAGCACATCACTGGCGCTCAACCAACCTTTACGGGCAACGCCTATACCATAACGTATAACATCCAATCCGGCAAGTATATGCGCGTCAGGGTCGATCGGAATCTTCATTCCCCTATCACGAGCGCGTTTGACAAGCCGCCAATCCATGTCCAGCCGCGAAGGATGTGCATTGATCTCAATACACACCCCGTGCTCAACAGCGGCATCGATCACCGCCTCCATATCCAGCGTATACCCCACTCTGCCAAGCAATATACGCCCCGTAGGGTGTCCAATAATATCAACATTTGGGTTGGCGATAGCGCGCAGCATCCGCTGCGTCTGCTCCTCCGGCGACAAATTGAAATTACTATGAATCGAGGCGACCACAAAATCGAGGTTTGCTAACACTTCGTCAGCGTAATCAAGTGTCCCATCCTTAAGAATATCACACTCTGTCCCCTTAAGAATGTGCAGGCGTCCTGTGTACTCTTCGTTCAGGCGATCGATCTCCTCCTGTTGCCGGCGCAGATTCTCCTCCGTCAACCCTCCTGCATACGCGGCCACCTTACTATGGTCGGTGATACCCAGGTACTGGTATCCACGCGCTATACATGCCTCGACCAGCTCGCGAATCGTATTCTGCCCATCGCTCCAGGTGGAATGAACGTGCAAAATGCCACGCAGATCGCTCTCCTGCACCAGTACGGGCAGCGTGCCGTGGAGCGCGGCCTCAATCTCTCCCATGTCTTCACGCAGTTCAGGCTCGATATAGGCCATACCTAGCGCGGCATACATATCGGCTTCATTCTTACAAGGCACAAGCTCCAGGTCTGGCTCTTTCCCCCTAAAAAGACCATAATCGTTGATGGTCATATTCATACTGAGTGCGCGCCGCCGCAGCGGAATATGGTGCTCCTTGGAACCTGTAAAGTGGTGCAGCGTATACGGAAACTGGCTATCCTTGACGACCCGCAGGTCCATCGCGATCCCGCTGCCCAGTATGGCGCTTGATTTTGTCTCGCCTTTTCCCGTGATAGCCTTGACAGAAGGTTGGCCGGTGAAAAAATCCATGATCTTACGCCTGATCTCGTCTCCGGCATCATCTGCCACACTCGCCACCATATCGATATCCTTCACCGTCTCGCGCCGGCGGCGCAGGCTCCCAGCCACCTGCAAACGCACGATCTCCGGCAAGGTTGCCAGCGCAGCGCGGATCCGTTCGGCTTCTTCCTCCGCTACTGGATACTGGAAACGGTCGGAATGTTGCGCCAGAAAGGCGATGCCCTGCAATATATTATCCTGCGTCTTTTTCCCAAAACCAGGCAGATGCGCCACCCTGTCATCGAGGCATGCCTGCTCCAATTCGGCAATGCTGTTCACATGTAACTTGTCGTAAATGGCATTGATTTTCTTAGGACCCACCCCCTGAATACGCAGCATTTCAAGCTTCACTGCAGGAGTGCTGTCGCGCAACTCCTCGTAGAAGGCCAGCTGTCCCGTATCGACCAGTTCTTCGACACGCTTGACAATCGTGGCTCCCAACCCTGGCGTGCCTTTAAGCTTGCCGGATCGCGTCAATTGCTCGATGTCGCCATCCAGAGCATTGATGGCCCGCGCGGCATTTTCATAAGCCCTCGCCTCAAACGGGTTACTATCCTCCTTCAAGGCAAGCAGCACCGCCACCTCTTCAAAAATTGCGGCAATCTGATTTTTATCCATGGAAACAACCTATCCTTACTCTCACGTTATGGAATGTACATGTCAAAAAATTCCGGTGGGTGTGAGGTCACTTCAAAGGGATTGC
>VBHI01000139.1 GCA_005881495.1 Chloroflexota bacterium | reverse complement strand
GGAAGAGTTGAATATGTGCGGTTGCGGGTTTGGCAGGCGCAGTCTGCCAAACCCGCAACCGCACATATAGCTGGGTGCCGTCTGCGACGGAAAAAACCGTGGGCATCGCTTTCATTCGAGTCCGGCGGGAGCGTTATTGCTCGTTTTCTTTGCGCCCGAACCGCCTCAGCCGCAGCGAATTGCTTACCACTGTAACCGACGACAGCGCCATTGCCGCCGCTGCGAAGATAGGCGCATTCTCGCGTAAGAATGGGATCAGCGGCGAAAGAATGGCCGTTGGGATTAAAATGACGTTATACGCAAAGGCCCAGAAGAGATTCTGTTTGATGGTGCGTAGCGTTGCTCGCGAGAGCTCCAGCGCCGTTGCGACACTTTTCAAGTTTCCCTTGACGAGCGTAATATCCGCCGCTTCCATTGCGATATCCGTACCGGTGCCCATCGCTATGCCAGCATCGGCCTGTACGAGCGCGGGGGCATCATTGATGCCGTCTCCTGCAAAGGCCACGACCAGGCCCCGTTCCTGTAACTTTTTGACCTGGTTGGCTTTGTCTTCTGGTAGAACCTCCGCCAGCACATGATCGGAAGGGATATCAACCTGTGCTGCAATCGCCTGCGCCGCTCTCCGGTTATCGCCGGTAATCATCCAAACATCGAGTCCCTGCGCGCGCAACTTTCTGACGGCTTCCGCTGAGCCAACCTTGACTGTATCGGCAACAGCGATCAACCCCGCCACGTCGCCGTCGATCACGACGATCATGGCCGTCTTGCCCTGCTGTTCCAACGCTGCCAGTTGCTCCTCCACCGCGCCATATTTCACAGCGCGCTCACTCAGGAGACGACGAGTCCCAACGAGTACCGAATGTCCCTCAATTGTAGCTTCAAGACCACGCCCGGCAAAAGCGGTAAACTGTTCGGGAGTATTGCCGAGTGCGATACCTCGCGCCCTGGCGCCCTCTACAATCGCCGCTGCCAGGGGATGCTCGGAGCCTTGCTCCGCCTCGGCAACGAGGCGCAGCAGCTCTTCTGCCGGTATACCAGCAAGCGCGATGGTATCGGTCAGTTCGGGCTTGCCTTTGGTGATGGTACCCGTCTTGTCAAGCAGCACGGCACGCACAGCCTGGATGCGTTCCAGGCTCTCGCCACCTTTGATCAGGATACCCTGTTCGGCACCTTTGCCCGTGCCGACCATAATGGCCGTTGGCGTCGCCAGCCCCAATGCGCATGGGCAAGCCACGACCAGCACAGCGACAGCGGCGATGATAGCAATAATCCAGGGATTGCTGGCGCCCATCATACCGGCTGTAGTTGCGGCAGTTATGTAGCCGATTATCGCCCAGGCAATGAAGGTGAGGGCAGCGATCACCAGTACGATCGGGACGAAAATGCCTGAAATGGTGTCAGCCAGTCGCTGGATGGGAGCCTTCGATCCCTGTGCTTGCTCAACCATACGGATGATGCTTGCCAGGACAGTGTCGGCCCCGACTTTCGTTGCTTGCATGTGTAACAGTCCGCGCTGGTTAATGGTCGCACCGATCAGCGGTTCGCCCTCACCTTTTTCAACGGGAATGCTCTCTCCTGTAATCATCGACTCATCGACCGACGAGAGGCCAGCAAGAACGATACCGTCTACGGGGATCTTTTCGCCAGGACGCACGATGAGTTCATCGCTAACCTGAACCTGCTCTATAGGAAGCTCGACTTCTTGTCCAGCACGGATAACACGAGCGGTACGGGGTTGCAAGCCGATCAATTTCCTGATGGCCTCGTTGGTCTGCCCTGTCGCACGAGCCTCAAGGTACTTCCCCAAAAAGATCAAGGTGATGATTAAAGCAGTGGTGTCATAGAAGGTGACGGAGCCAATGACTTGCGGGAAAAAGGTTGCCACAACACTCATGATATAGGCCGCGGTCGAGCCAAGCGAGATGAGGGTATCCATATTCGCGCTGCCGTGGCGCAATGTCTTGATAGCTCCACGGTGAAAATCCCAACCCACAATAGCCCAGACAGGAGTGGTGAGCGCCAGCAAGAGCAAGTTCTCGCCGGGGAAGCGATTTATGAAAAACATGCTGAGGATAACAACAGGCAGCGTGAGGACTATACCCAGGATCAGCAAGTTGCGCTTGCGGATGATCTCTGCCTGTTTTCGCTCGCTTCGCTCATCCTGCTGTGGAACATCGATAGCAGGCACCTCAGGAGCTGCGACTATAGCGCTGGCCGCCGTCGCCTGCGCTGGTTTCTGTAAAGGCGCGACTTGTGGTGTTGCTTTGTAGCCAACGGCTTCCACTTTCTGCACCATTTGCTCCAGACCAGTATGGGTCGGGTAATAGGTGACGGTGGCCTGCTCGGTGGCAAGGTTGACATTGGCATCTATCACGCCAGGAACTTTTTTGAGTCCCTTTTCGATGCGCATGGCGCAGGAGGCGCAGGTCATCCCTTCCAATTCAAGTATGGCGCAACTCTCCGCGCCAGGCTGAATCGCAGGCACAACGGTTTTTTCTTCTATAGAACGACTTGTTTCTGTAGTCATAGTCATTACCTTTGTTTTCGCGGTTTTGTTTAACCCATACCCCCCTGGTGGGGGTATGTATGTAGTATAGGCTATTGTTGGCTGCATTGTCAAGGAGTGAAAGGGAGGGTTTCCGGAATTATGAGAGTTGGTGAGTAGATTGTGATACCGCGGATAAATGATGTGTAGTAGATGTGATATGTATAGCCGATAATGTATAAAGAATGAATGTTACCTTTTTCGGCAGGCATCAGCCTGCCGAGTGGATAAGAAAGAGAGGATACCACAATGATGTGGGATTATGGTTTTAGCTGGGGCGGCATGTTCCTGATGATGTTGAGCATGGCACTCTGGATTGCGTTGCTGGTCGTACTTGTCTGGGCACTGATCCGCTGGCTCGACAGGAGGTCGGCTTCTTCGGCGCCCTCCACTCCTATCACTCATCCAGCCGGACCTTCAGCGCTCGAGATACTCCGCCAACGCTATGCACGCGGCGAGATTGACATGACTACATTCGAGCAGATGCGAGAGCGCCTGGAGGCTACAGGTGAACCTGGTTATCAACAGGACGATCGACCTTTGATGAGTACTCGTTAGACCTCTATTGAAGAGAGGTTGCAGGTCAGCAAGATTACGGCGCTGCAAACTGATTTGTAGATGAAGAGGACATTATGAAGCGGGAATGAGGCTTCCTGTCACTATTAATAGGTAGCAGGTGGTGAGAGTGGGGTAACGGCAAGATGCTGGAGAGAAAAAAACAAATGGCCAGAGGAGAGCTTCGCATCGAACTTGCTGGAGCTCTCCTCTGGCCGTTCCATCGTTTCTGTGAGTGGCGGTTTTATGAAACGACGGTAACCGTTGCGACGATGTATGGATGGACCGTGCAGTGGTAAAGGAAGAGAAAGCAATTGCGAGATGCGGAGGCATCTCGCAGAGAAGGAATAATACAAAGGAGAGAAGCAGTATGAAAAGGTTGTCCGCAGACAGCGAGAACAATACCGGTTGTGGACGATCTGAGCCAAAACTTGCTGGTAAGCGCAGACCTTGCCGACCCGCTCCCAAGGCCCTGTCGATGGGGACGTCACGCGACTCCTCCTCTAGGGGGTGGGGCTACACGTGCTGGCCTCCCGCCTGGGGTGGCCGGCCAGCAGTGGGCATCGACTGCTCGAGCTCGCGGCGCAGCTGCACTGCAAGCACAGACTCGACGACCTCGACGTCGTCCCACCGCAGCACCGCACCCGCCGGCACGTCGTTGCGGAGTCGGAAGCCGTTGGCCAGGCCGATCGGCAGGGCTCGCTGCGCCACAGAGGTCTCGGCCGGGGCAAGCCGACCGTACACCATATAGCCGCCCTCACCGTCGAGCCTCTCGCCGGCCGTAAGCGCCCGCTTGGTCACCGACATGACGTCACCTCGGAAGCCGGTCGGTACGCCGGTCGGCTCCCCGCGCACGACGGCCGACGCGATGCTCACGGCAAGCTCCAGGCCGATCATGTGATACGGCCGGTACAGAGAGGCGTAGCGACCCGACGGATCGGTCTTGACGCCATACTCGGCAAAGCACTGCACCGCGTAGTCAGTCCGTGCCTCGAAAGTCACGTACACGCCCCAACGCAGGTCTCGAGAGACGGGGGTCCCGTCGCGATTCAGGCTCGAGGCGACCTCCACAGTCCCTTTGCGAGTCAACACACCGCCCTCGGAGACCGGTCGATAGACGATCGGCAATTCGTCGACACCACATGGCAGAAAGAAAAGCCCCTCGTCCTGCGGAACCAGCCCAGTTCCATTGGCAACGGCAGCCATCTCGATCGCCGACTTGGTGCCATCGAGGAATGAGTTGAACATCTTCGGGTTGAAGTCGCCGCGGGCCAGCTGCTCGTCGGTGAAGCCGTAGTACGACCACACCGTGTCGGGGGTGGACGTGTTATACTCCGGCAGGTACTTGGTGCCCTTGCCGGCGGCGACCACGTCGAAGCCGACCGTCCGGCACCAGTCGACGAGTTCGCAGATCAAGGCCGGCTGGTCGCCATAGGCCATGGCGTACACAACGCCCGCACGACGGGCACGCGCGGCCAGAACCGGTCCAATCATGCAGTCCGCCTCAACATTGACCATGATCACGTGGCAGCCGGCGTCGATACTGCGGACTGCGTGGTAGGCACCGGCAATCGGGTTGCCGGTGACCTCTACGATTACCTCGATGCCAGGTGAGTCGATCAGCTTGTCCGCACTGTCGGTGACGTAGGTCCCGCCAGTCTTGAGCGCTTCGTCAAAGCTCGCCGCGGCGTAACGCTCCTCGGGCCACCCAGTTCGTGCCAGTGCCGCGCGTGCACGGTCCGGAGCGAGGTCTGCGACGCCCACCACGTGGATCCCGGTCAGATTCAGCGCCTGGGTGAGGAACATCGAGGCGAACTTGCCAGCGCCGATGACGCCGACTTTGACCGGGCCGGACGCCTCGGTGCGTTGTGCGAGAAGAGTGTGCAGATTCATAACTTTCCCTCCGTCGGATGGCCTTAGGTCAATTGGCCATCCAACTCTCCTAACTTAACTGAGGCTTGGTCATAAATAGGGGGCCGAGCTGGAGGCTTGCTCCAGCAGGGTGTCACGGCAAAGCGAAAAACAGTGCACCTGATCTGCAACGTATTCCCTTCACCGAGCGAGCGCTGCAATGACAACGTTGTCGCATTGTTTATGCATTCTCTGAGAGATACCGTGACTCCCTGTCACCATGTGCTCACAATGGTCATTCGCCAGCAATATCCATACTCTGGTGACCCCATAAGGCTGTTATGCCGCCTTGTCAAACGCGATCGGCAGGCGTTTGAAGCCGAAGAGGATACGTCCCTCGAATAGTTCGGGCGAGTCATCGTGTATTACGCGCAGGTTGGGCAACTGCTTGATGATCATCGGCAGCGCGACCACGGCCTCCATGCGCGAAAGGGGCGCACCGATACAGAAATGAATGCCGTGTCCGAACGCTACATGCCGGTTCGGTGTGCGCGTGATGTCGAAGCGCTCCGGCTCCGCGAACTGCCGGGGGTCGCGGTTGGCCGAGGCCAGCCAGGTGAAGATCATCTCGTCCTTTGGAATGCTCACGCCCGCGATAGTGACCTCCTTCTTGTTCGTGCGCACCAGACGCCAGACCGGTGAGGCGTAGCGCAGAACCTCCTCAATCGCCGTCGGCATCAATTCGGGTTGCTTGCGGAGCTGCGGGAGCGCCTCGGGATGCTCGTCAAAGCAGCGAATGGCTTGGCTCAGCAGATTTGTCGTCGTGACGTGTCCGGCGAGCAGCAGCAGCGTAGAGAAGCTGATCGCGTCCTCCATGCTCAGGCGTTCACCATCGACCTCAGCGGCCAGCAGATCGCTCATCATATCCTGGCGTGGCACACGCTTGCGCTCCTCTAGCATCTGCCTGAAGTAGTCTGACATTTCCTCAAAGGTGTGCATGAGGCGCTGGAACTCTGGGTCCTTGCGCTGCTCCTCTTCGGGCCGGAAAAACTCGGCGTCGCTCAACTGCCGCCTGAGCAACCCATCGGCCCAGCGTTTGAACAGCGGGCGATCGCTGGTTGGCACGCCCAGCATTTCGGCGATTACAATCGTCGGCAGCGGATAGGCGATCTCCGTGGCAAAATCCATCTTGCCCGCCGACCGTGCCTCGTCCAGCAGCTCCTGCGTAATAGCGGCGACACGGCCTCTCAGCCTATCGATGGCACGCGGCGTGAAGGCGTGCGAGACCAGGTTGCGATACTGGCGATGCTGCGGTGGGTCCATCGCTATAATACTTCTGCCCCCGCGAGGCTGGCCATCTTCGGCTTTCGCGGCCGCTCGTGCCTGGAAGCGTTGTCTTCTGCGCTCTGACGAGAAAAGGGTATAGTCACTGATGACATTAAGCACATCATTATAGCAAAACACATGCCAGCATCCACTGCTCTCATCCAGCCACACCGGTTGCGTGTTGCGCATCTCCTCAAACCAGTCATACATTTTCTGTACATCTCCCAGGTTCGAGAGTGTTTGTAACATTGTGAAAACCTTTCTTTCATGTATGTAACTTCGAGCCACTCATAATGCTTGTCTGAACCTCTTTCTCCATCGCTACAACCTTGAACGGGCAGCCATTCTCATGTGGACCACTACCCCTATTTTTACACGGATCCTCGTTCTACCTCCTGTAGGGATGGCAGGGGAAGAGGCGTTATGCGCCCCAAGTCAGGGGCAGCTTCTTTGCGCCGAAGACGATAAAGCTCTTGATCATCTCCAGCGGCACATCAGCCACCTGCCAGCGCCCGGGCAGGCGGTCGAGCATGGCATTGAGCGCGACTTTCGCCTCCAGGCGCGCCAGGGGAGCGCCCAGGCAGAAATGGATGCCACGCCCGAAGGCTACGTGACGATTGGGCTCGCGCTCAATGTCGAAGCGATCGGGATCGGGGAACTCGGCCTCGTCGCGGTTCGCCGAGCCGATCCAGGCCACGATAAACTGATCCGGCCCGATGCGCTGGTCGCCGAGCATCGTTTCGGTTGCCGTCATACGCGGCATAGCCTTCACCGGCGAGTAATAGCGCAGGGTCTCCTCGATGGCCCCCGGCACCAGCGCGCGGTTCGTGCGCAGGCGCTCCACCACGGCGGGATTCTCGTCGAAGCAGAGGATCATGTTGCTGAGCAGGTTGGTCGTCGTCTCGTTGCCCGCAACCAGCAACAGGCCGCAGAAGCCGAGTAGCTCCACGTTGCTCAAGCGCTGCCCATCGACCTCAGCGGCCAGCAGAGCGCTGACCAGGTCGTTCTGCGGATGCTGGCGGCGCTCCTCAAGCGTCTGCGTGAAGTAGCCATACATGCCCTGGACCTCCTGGAAGAGCGCCTTACGCTCCTCTTCCGACAGGCCCTCTTCGTCGGCAACGATGGCATCCGACCAGCGTTTGAAATCCTCGCGCAGCTCGGCAGGGATGCCCAGCAGTTCGGCGATGACGGTAACGGGCAGGGGATAGGCCAGGTCGCGCACCACGTCCAACTCACCCGCGGCGGCTACATGGTCCAGCAGTTCGTTGGTGATGGCGGTGATGCGCGGCTCCAGTTGCGCCACCATGCGCGGCGTGAAGGCCTGCGAGACCAGGTTGCGGAGCTGGCGATGGCGTGGCGGGTCCATGCGCAGGATGCTGCTGGACCCGATCGGGTCGGCCCCGCCCTCAAAGCCCTCTAATCGCGCCATACGGTGGCCGTCGGACGAGAAGGTCGCATACTCGCTCAGCACGCGCGCCACGTCGGCGTAGCGAAAGACCTGCCAGCTGCCCCAGTCCGGGTGCTGGAAGACGGGCTGCGTGGCACGCATCGTGCGATACCAATCGAAGGGAGAGTGGAGTTGCTCTTTGTAGTTTCGTGTTTGCATATGTTCCATTTTTCTAGCTTGAACGGGTTGACTGCTCTGTTTTCATTCTCTACGATTCAAAGTACAAAGGGTTGTAGCAAGAAGCCCTGGTATTTGCTGACCAACGAGAAGGTGGAAACGGCAGAAGACGCCTGGAAAGTGGTCCTGGCCTACGCTCGTCGATGGCGCATTGGGATGGCGTTCCGCAACCTGAAAAGCGATTTGGCCATCCAAAGTCTGTGGGTCCCAGAAGGCTATCTCAGCTGTGCGCTCTCTGCCCCAGCTTGAGACCGGCATGGGGCCATCGATGACGGTTGGTGCCCATCATTCCAGTTCCTGAATGGCGTGTCGGTCGCGCGTCTCGGATCAGCTCTTGGCGCCGACGATGATGAAGGCCGTGAAGCTGATCAGCAGCGTCCCGTGCTCGTCTGCCTGTTGCAAGTACTCCCACCACTGCTGAGCCCTCCCGGCAGAGAGCGTTCCGTATGTCTGCAGGACAGCGAGGTGACTGCCGAGGAAGAGCTCGGCCAACGCGTAGTGGACAAAGACCTGCACAAGATCGATGGAGAGCACCTCCACGTGCTGCTCCTTGAAGAGGCGCGGGAGCTGCCGACCGATCCACCCGTTGCGGATCGAGTCGGAGTAGGACAGGACCATGGTTCGCGTGGTTTCCCTGTCTGGGTGGTCGATGATCAGGGTGTCCCAGTCGAAATCGAAGACGAGGATCCGTCCACCTGGGCGGGTTACCCGCACCATCTCCGTGAGCGCCCGCTCGGCATCGGGGAGGTGCTCCAGCAGGCGTTCGGCGCGGCACACGTCGAACGTGCCGTCCGGGAAGGGAAGCGCCTGCACCTCCCCGACCTCAAAGGTGATAGGAACATGGAGTTCCTTGGTGCGTCGTCGGGCCTCAGCGATCATGACCTCACTCGCGTCGAGCCCAACAAGACGGCCAGCAGGACCGACGAGTTCCACCATGTCGAACACATCGGTCCCGGGACCGCAGCCAATGTCGAGGACTGCCTCTCCCGGCGCCAGAGCGATCCGTTCCAGCATGAGCCGCTTGCTCGCCTGGATCGCTGGGGGCTTCTGTGCCTCATCCATGAACCGAACGAAGAAGTCAGGATCCTTGGTGCGGTCGACCTGCGTGAAAAGGTTGGTATGGGGATGGGTGCTCATGCCGATCCTCCTCTTAACGTATTTTTTGGTTGTGTTGCTCGCTTCCGGGCCTGCTCTAACACATCCTCGAATATATTGCTCACCTGAGAAAGGATACTCGTATCAGTCCTACTATCAAGTGATTTTTCGATAAAAACATTGCTAGTATATAGACTTATCAATACTTGGGCAGCACTTTTTATGAGGCGATGCAGATGGATTGAATTGGAAACAAGGACATCAGCGGCTCCTCTTGCCCAACCACCGTGGTACGCTGTGCTTGTAGCGCAGATAAGCCTCGCCAAATCGCGTCTCCAGTTTGCGCTCCTCCCACAGCACCACCAGCAAAGCCACCTTCCCCCAGCCGACCACAAAGCCGACCAAGACCGCGACGCTCCCGTAAAAGAAGACCCAGCCCAGCTAGATGACGATGCCGCAGAGGTACATCGGATTGTGCGTGAACTGGTAAGGGCCATACACCACGAGATGCTTGGGGGTGTGCTCCATCTCAAACGAGCCACCAGAGGCGATAAAATGCAGACGAAGACACCAAACGAGGCCTGCCCAGCCTCCCCCGATGAGGATGAGTCCGAGCAGATTGAGCCACCCTGGACGCCCATAAGTCCATCCGTGACGGACTGCCAGCCGAGAGAGTTCCTGCGGCACGGCGACATGTGCGAGCAGAAACACCACCGGCGTCAGGATGAGAGCCATCCAACGGGGAAGAAGGACGCTTTTCGATGGCTTCCGCTGTTCCAGATGGCTCTTTTTATTCCGAGAGATGCTGCCCACCAGAGTCAAGCATCATTTGAGTAGGTTTCATACAGACGATTTTAGAGTATAGTGAGTCGATTGTGATATCGTAATTTATCGGAGTGAGCAGGTTGGAAGTAATACAATCCAGAAGGGCTGGGTAAATGGTGACCCGTAGTTGTAGTCTCCCCAATCCTACTGACTTGCGCCACTACCCATATTTGCAAAAAGCTGCGACCACCGGATGTGGTGGTCGCAGTCTTAACCAGTGCTTTTTCAAGTTACGCTGGAATGGGTGGTGCGTGCCTTGCACGATCTTTAGTATGTTCCACGATCGAGGCTATGGCACCCCACCAGAGGGTTGCCAGGAGCGCGATACCGACAATCACAAGGCCGATAGTGGAGATGATATAGCCTGGACCATAGAGGGCTGGTTCGAGGAAGACGAAGATCAGCCCACCAATAAAGGTAATGGTGGTGCCTATAATAGCCGTCCAACCAATCCAGCCGCGATGTCCATGCGCTACCAGGCGCTCGACGACCAGCATGACCAGCACGATAAAGGGGAACAGGAACAGGCCAATATCCTGGTGGAGCCAGGTGAAGACAGCATCTTTTGCTGCGCCTGGAGCACCCTGATCGCCCGCTCCGAAGTACACCTCGTTCATTTCAATGGCAAAACCGGCCACGACAACAGTGGCAAAACTCAGCAACCAGGACCAGGCCGCAGCCAGGCGGACAGGCATGCGGATAGACGACCGCTCCAATACAAGGGCAGCCGCAACGAGCAGGCCACCACCCATCACCAGAATGCCGGTGATGACATCGTCACTGGCAATACCATTGGCTCCACCTGGTCCTGAAACAAACCATGCCGGTGGAGACCAGGTCGTGAAGGCAGCAGCAACATACATAACCGTCATTACAACGGTCCCTATGGCGACCAGAGATAGGCCGATAGCTGCCAGAGTACGCGCAGAGCCCTTACGCATACTGTAGCCAAACTGCTGGGCCATGAGGACGACAATCAGGACCATCACACTGACGGCCATTTCATGGGAATGCGAACCAACGAGCGCACCTGCGAAGTCGTCTACCGAATTGATGCCCACAAATTGTACGTAGCTACCGATGAGGGGCGGGAAGTTTCCGAACTCCATGATCCAGCCAGGTGCCCCATGAGAGCAGCCAGGAACATTGAGAGCGTTGCAAGAGCTGCAGCCAGGTAGAGTAATGGGCGAACCAGGGAAGAGCGCGTGCGCCACTCACCAATGATGCCTATCAGAAGCACTAAGAGAATCTCATCCAGGGCAAAGAAGCCGAAGACTTGTGTCCACATCGGAACCTCAGATCCCGGTACCGTTTTATCCCAGATACCACCGACCGCCGACAGGATGGTCGCCACTATCACGCCGCCCGTCACCCAGATCCGGACATGCCTGGAGCGTATGTGCAACACCTGGCAGGTGAGCAGTCCCATCAGGCCAACCATACCAATGAGCAAACCATGCAGGAACATCACTCTTGCATAATCCGGGGTGGCAGAAGCACTAACTTCAGACTGAAAGGGGTTTGAGACGAAGATGCTTAGTAACGCGAAAAGTATTAACCAACCAATTACAAAGAAAGTCAAATTACCTTGTGTAAGCCAGGGGAGCCGACCAATCGGAGGACGGTCCTCTTCTGGTATCTCAGGCAATGTCTTCAAGGTATCCATAGGAACCTCCTGCGCTAAAGTGCGAGATTGACAGTGTAGAGAAACATTCTCTTTTACACTGAGAACCATGTGTCAAGTTTCAAATTTCGCTTGCTTCACCTGGTCAACCTGGAGGCTATTTCTATTCTCCAGGCCTTTTCGATCAGATTAAGCACTTTTTTGTTAAAATTCTTTTTCCATTTAAAGTATGGTGATTGGATATCACGAAACGCTCAACATGGCGGGGATTCTTATCACAGATTCTTCACAGGTGTGTGAGACCGGCAGAGATCCTTCGCTACACTCAGGATGACAGGGTACTCAGGTTGACAGGGGATTCAGGATGACAGGGGATTCTTATCACAGATTCTTCACAGGTGTGAGTGACCGGCAGAGATCTTTCGCTACACTCAGGATGACAGGGGATTCTTAACCCCGAA
>VBHI01000198.1 GCA_005881495.1 Chloroflexota bacterium | reverse complement strand
GGCCCTGGGCATATTCAGCGAAGTCTGCAATGCGTTCGGCAGGGATATTACGGATGAGCGTAGTGTCGTCCCCTGGGTCGGCCAACAAACCGGGAACGTTCGTCATGATGACCAGGGCCTCGGCCTGCAGCGCGACGGCAACTGCAGCAGCTGCACGGTCTCCATCCACATTCAGGCGTTCTCCCTCCCGGCTTAATGCCAGCGGCGCGATGACGGGGGTATAGCCAGCATCAAGTAACTGCCGGAGCAGTCTATCATTCACCCGCTCGACCTGTCCGGTGTAGTCGTCGCGCAGTATTTGTAGGCGTCCCTCGGGAGTGAGCGAGCGTACAATTGACTTGCGTCTCGCCAGCAGCAGTCTCCCATCTACTCCAGCTAGCCCGAGGGCATTGATACCCTGTTGCTGCAAGCAGGCCACCAGCTCGGTATTGATCTGTCCGGCCACAGCCATAGCATAGATGTGCAGGGTTTCGCTATCCGTGTAGCGGCTGACCATCCCACCTGGTGAGGTAACCATACGTGCCGGGTGCCCCAAACGCTCAGAGAGCGCGTTCGTGAGATCAGATCCTCCATGCAGTACGACGATACGCTCTCCCTGAGCAACGCACTTCGCTATCTCACACACGATGTTCGCAGTGGTGGCCCCTGGGCTACCGCCAATCTTTACGACAAGCGTCATAGCAAAGCTCCATCCTTCCTAATGTATAATCAATTGACCCTTTAGGCTTGCTCATGTATACTCTTCTTCATATAGAGGCGCAGCGCGAGGTCAGGGCTTGCTCTCTTTTACGATCCGCCTTGAGGATACTGCAAACAACTATACGGGATGCAAACCAGGAAAGGTCAATCCCAACGACTCGTCCCAACCGTACACGCAATTGAGAGCTTGTACAGCATTTCCGGCTGCGCCTTTCAGCAGGTTGTCCAGGGCAGCGATGATCACTACGCGCCTCCCTTCCTCCCTCGAAGTGTCTCCCAGACGCTTCCCTCCATCCGCCCCTACCCTCTGCTGAATAGGGTCGAGTTCAAAGCCGATATCGCAATAGTTGCTTCCCGCCAAAATCTTCGGTTCGGGATACCGGTAAACACCACTGCGTTCTTTGATCAGCCGGATGAAAGGCTCGTGTTGATAGGCTTCACGATAGAGCCGCCACAATGTTCGCTCATCCACACGCTCATTCAAAAAGGAATGAGCAGTAACAAGCACACCGCGCACGATATCGACTGCCGTTGCAGAGAAAGCGACATGCTGATGAAGCTCCCCACCAGAGACTCGACCAAGCTCCTGTATGAGTTCGGCAGTATACCACGAGAGGAAGTGCACCATCCACGAGACCTGCCCGGTAGAGTGGAGCCAATCCCAGGATGGCCGCGGTTGCCATACACCCGGTGCCACTTACAAGAGTCGCGTCCGGCAGTTCCGCGCGGTGAAGTTCAGGCAGGCCATAGACAGCATCCTCCAGAAGATGGGACGCACAATGAGGCTCACCATACCATCGTTCGTACAGTCCAGCAGAGCGCAATCTGAAATCGGCTGAAAGGTCGATGACGCGTGGCGCAATTGCCCAGTAGTGTTCAATCTCCCTGGAGGATACACCGTGGGGCTGGCAAAGAAAGAGTACGTCACATGACGTCAGGTCATTGGGATGGCAGAAGCGCAGTGAACTGAGTTTGCGCAAATTCGGATGCACGCCATGCAAGTAATGCCCGGCATGACTGCTGGACGCAACCTGCGTCAACTCAACCCGCGGGTGGAAGAGTAGGAGCCGCACCAGTTCCCCGCCTGTATAGCCAGAGCTGCCGATGATAGCAACACGCAGGCGATTCATCTTACAGCCTCCTCCTTCATGGCACTCAGTACGTAATCAAGCATCACACTGGGTATATCAACGCCTGTTGGAGCAATGCTATTGCGGAACTCCATCGTGGCATTGATTTCATTGACCAGCAGGCCGCGTTGTGCGTCTTCCAGCACGTCGATTGCCAGGATGCCCCCGCCAACTGCCTGCGCAGCACGCACACACAAGCTATCAAGCTCAGGAGTGACCGGACAATTGCTAGCAACCGCGCCACGAGCGGTGTTCGTGACCCAGTGTTCGCTGGTGCGGTAGATCGCACATATGGTACGCTCACCGACGACAAAAGCGCGAATATCACGCTGCGGCTTGGCGATATGCTCCTGTATGTAGTGGATATGCTGCTGATAGGAGCCAAGCGTCTCCCGGTGTTCGAGCACCGCTTCTGCTGCATCACGGTCATTAATGCGCGCCACCAAGCGTCCCCACGACCCGGTCGTTGGCTTAAGGACGACCGGATAACTCAGCATCTCCATACCGCGAATGGCTACCTGGGAATCAAAGGCTAACAATGTATGCGGAGTCGGGATGCCTGCACGGAACAGCGCCAGTGTCGTGAGCAACTTATCGTTACACAGTGCAGTCACCGCCGCCGGGTTATACACACGTATGCCCCAATGCTCCAATATATTGAGCACTGCTAACCCACGCGATTGGCTCAGGCTGCGGCAGAGGACGGCATCATATTCACGCCATCGCTCATCAGGGTTTGACAGATCAAATAGCAATTCTCCATCATCGACGATGTCAAATGCAATTGCCCTCTGTCTTAGAGCATCGATCAATAGTTTCTCTTCCACGCGGATGCGTGATGTAAGAATAGCCAGGCGCATCGTGTCACTCTCCCCAATCTTCTTCAATCTGCGGTGCCAGCGCCACGCTGGGCGGTTCCAGGCGTAGTACTTCCAGTTCCGCGTTACAATCAGGACAGTAGGTGATCTCCCCAACCAGGAGATCTCGCACGGTAATCTCGGCTTCACATTCTGGACAGTGTGTCATTTGTTGGGTTCCTCCTTTTCGACTACATGATGCTTGACAAACAAAAACGCTCATCGTCCTTCGCTCAGGGAAGGACGATGAGCGTGAAACACTGCTCTCGTGGTACCACCTTCATTCGTTGCTGCCTCACGACAGCAACCTCGTCGAGTACTGACATACTCCAGCCCGGTAACGGGGGCATCCGGCCAAGTTCTACTCTCGCATGACGCGATTTCTTCTCGCAGCTCCAGGATTTTTTTCGCGGTTGGTTAACATACGAGCTTTCCACCAATCGCCCGCTCTCTGGATGTAACCAGGAACCGCTACTCGTCCTTTCGATGCTTTTGTGCTATGAAGTTTTTCGTTGCGCTAGTGCGAAGCTACGAAGGGCAAATAAAAAAGCCCTTCATCCTTCGTTCAGAGAAGGACAAAGAGCGTGAAACACTGCTCTCGTGGTACCACCTTCATTCGTTGCTGCCTCACGGCAGCAACCTCGCCGAGTACTGACATACTCCAGCCCGGTAACGGGGGCATCCGGCCAAGTTCTACTCTCGCATGACGCGATTTCTTCTCGCAGCTCCAGGCTTTTTTTCACAGCGCATTGACATATGGGCTTTCCACCAACCGCCCACTCTCTGGACGCAACAGGCAACTGTTACTCGACCCTTCGACGCTTCTATTTTATGAAGTTGTAAATCTGATAGTTAACTTATAGCATGTATCTACCTGCATTGTCAAGGATTTTTCCAAATTTCCTATAAATGTTTGTAAACGTTTGAATTCAAACATTTATATGAAGATAAGAGCGATGGAGCTCTATTGCCTCCATTAGAGCGGGCGTGGTATTAGTATGGAAATGGGACGACATCTCGCATCGAAGGCGCTCCCACGTCCCACACAGTATTTATTGAAGGAGAAAAAGAATGACGACAGGAAAATTGACGATAGTTGTTCTCGGTGCTGGCAATATTGGCGGTACACTTGGACGCAAGTGGGCCGGAGCTGGACACCAGGTTGCCTTTGGCGTGCAAGATCCAAATGGCAAACATGCCCAGGCTCTTCGTAGTGATTTAGGCGACAAGGTGACCATCGGTTCGGTCGCCCAGGCACTGAGCTCTAATCCGGATGTGGTAGTGATGGCCTTGCCCGGCGCAGCAATGGATGCAACAATTACGGAATATGCCGATCAGCTTGACGGCTTGATCATTATCGACACGGCGAATCGCATGGGTGGTGGGCCGATAAACAGCTTTTCCACCTTTCAGCAACGCACCCCCCACGCTCGCATCTTCCGGGCCTTTAATACGCTCGGATGGGAAAACTTTGCCAATCCAGAGTTTGCTGAGGGACCAGCAGACCTTTTCTACTGCGGTCCCGATGGCGATGCTCGCCCGGCGGTCGAACAGTTGATTACAGATATTGGGCTGCGTCCAATATACCTCGGGGGTGTCGAGCAGGTTGGCCTGGTAGATGCAGTTGGAGGGCTGTGGTTCGCGTTGGTTTTCGGTCAAGGCAAGGGGCGTCACCTGGCCTTCAAGGTTCTCACACGGTAACCCAGAAGCTCAAAAATGCTCCCGGTAGTATGGAAAACTAAATCAAAACACTGCAACCCTATATAAGCAAGCCTGACAATTGTTAACTAAACCGTTGTGCATATTTTCCTGGGGCCTCATCGCTGCACTCTTCGTAATGATTTTTGGTAGATATATGCCGCCTGCGGCGAAAGAAGAGGTAGTATGACGCACGTTGAAAGGGTACGATGTCCTGACTGAGTTAGGATCACGATGTGAGTAATCCATAGACACCTGTTACATGCGCGACAAGTGCGACAAGTGCGACAAGTGCGACAAAAAGAAGAATGAGCTCTTTCGATCCTCCTGTGCAGGCAACAAGCTTGGTAAAAGACGCGCACATCGGGTAAACTAAGACTCCAAACAATCACATCTCGCGAGATGCATTTTCGGGAGTCATCTCATGTCAGGCATCACTTCCAGCAGGATTTCCACTAGGAATTGAGCTCCCTGCCATGATTGTTCCCGTAAAGGATTGGGGAAAAGCCACTTGTGGTGATGGTACTGCGTGCGAAGTTGATGCAGACCGCGAAGCTTGTACATTTACATTTACATTGTTGGCATGGGCATACCATCCAGGTTGAAATGGACCGAGCAGCGCCCAAAACGTACCAACCGCCAGTGCTAGTACTAACGCAACGGCAAGTCTGGGGTGAGCACGGCTTTGGGCATTTGCAGGTTTCATCAGGCGAATAAAGAGCAGTGTTCCAACCAGCAAAACACTGAACGCGTAAATTGCGGCCCCCCACCAGGTACGAGTATCGCTTCCTGTCGCAATCCCATGCACAACAACCAGCACAAACAGAAGCAAAGTTAGCATGTGCAAGTTTCGCCACAATTTGTAACCAATGCGAGGTCGTAGCCATGTGCTAATGCCGATGGCAATGCCGATGTAGAAGGCGATAATGCCAAGTGCCATCCACAGAGGACGGTAATAGCTCACAAAGGGGATAAACACCTCGTTCAAACCAAATCTGGTGAATGGGTCAACCCAGACCGCCAGTATATGTATACCTGTGAAGATGAGCGCGAGCAAAGTGAGAAAGTTATGCAGTTCGCTATTAATGATGCGCGGCCAGCGCGGTGACTGTAAGTGGAGCGTGAGCGCCAGCCCTATTGCAACCGACAATGTCAGCAGACCAAAGGCGGTGAAGCCACCTGCTCGAGCAACATCCCAGGTTACCGTTTGCCATATGCTCATTTTGTCACCTCTTTCCTACCCGAATGCAACATAGCATTCCGAGGCCAGGAGCCTACTGTCGTCCAGGTACCATCTTCCCGTACAAGCAGGCCTGCGAATGCCAGCTTATGCAAAAACTCGCTGCCCCGTTCTACGCCCAGGAGAAAGGCTACCTTTGCCGCTACCTCTGCCTGCTCACAGCGGGCCGCTACCACAGTGACGGACCAGAGACCACTCTGAGCAGGCAATCTCGTACGAGGATCGATAAGATGATGGCGCATATGCGTTCCTTGCAGCCAATGGCGGCGAGCCACGCCGGAAGTGGCAAAAGCTCCATGATGTAAGGGGATTACCCACGAACGAGATTTCCCTTGCACTTCAATAGGCCACTGCTTCTCAAGAGGAGGTACGCCC
Organism: Chloroflexota bacterium; assembly: GCA_005881495.1. The sequence goes on along the minus strand of VBHI01000198.1, from coordinate 39,694 downwards.
AGTACTGCAAGATCACCACCCGCATTGACTAGCGCAGGATAAATACCTTCCAGACGAAGTTGCTCCAGAGCGGCATCGACAGTCATCCCCTTCGCAATGCCCCCAAAATCTACACTGACTCCAGGTGGTAGTGTCACCAATCGCAGTGCCCGGTTTACATGAATATCGCGCCACCGCCCGCCTGGGAAGGTGGGACGCTCCGCAGCTGGTAGCTCTGCCGGTAGCTCTTCGAAGGTGCGGTCGTACCCTAATTGCACCAACTGGTTGAGAAGGGTAGGGTCATAAAGTCCCTCTGTTGCCTGGGCCGCGGCAAGGGCGCTACTCATTACTGTGAAGAGCAATTCACTCGCCAAGAAATTGGTTCCTGCTTGCCGATTGAGTTGGGAAAGCTCACTCTCCGGTAAAAAGCGGCTCAATGTTTCCTCCCACTCGGCAAAGAGTGTTCTTACAATCTCTTCTCCACGCTGTAGATGTTCCGCTGGCAAGAGTAAAGAGATAGTCGTTCCCATCGCACGGAACTGGGAGCGAGCCATGCCGGATGGGACGTGCATAAGCTCAGGAGGTGTGAGAGCCGGATACGGGTGGTTGTGCGGGATTGCCGTTTCCAAAGCCAAAGCCTCCTTGCTGTTGTTGCTGGAAAGAACCTCCGTTAGGTGATGGCGCATTTGGTGAGGTTGGTGAATTTGGTGAGGTCGCGGGCGGGTTAGATGCTGGTGTTGGTGACTGGGTAGAGGTAGTAGAGGTACTTCCGACCACATGCCCGGCAACCAGACCGCTTAGTATCCCAAAGGCTACAAAAGAGCCTGCTATCAGCCATTTTTTGCACGTATCCACCAATGCTAGTGCCTCCGCTTTAGATAGGCGTGGCGAGGCCGACTTAACTATGTGCTGACGTGGCGGGGCCGACCTAATTTGCGTGGAGCGGAGAGGTGCAGCAGAACTACTATGTGATGCGCTTGCACGCGCAGTAGTAGACGGGTGCACGAATTCCTGCTGTTGAGAGCGCGGTGGATTCATATATCCTTGATATGATTGAAATGGCAAAGTTGGTTGCTTATAAGGATTATTTGCATCAGGATTGGATATGAGTAAACGCCTCCTACAATATATGCATACCTAGTTGTAAACAGTATGTTTGCATACCGTTCATGAATCCGATTATGTAGGTCATTGTAGCTGGATATTGTCAGAGACCAATAAAAAATTTGTAAGATTTCAGTAAATTCTTGCCAAAATTGTATAAAGTGGGGTTGTCTGACCAGCAAGAGGACTTATTGCGAAGGTGTATATAGTAGAGTAACGGCTGTGATTCAATTTTGAGGGAGAACAAGGTATTTAACCATTGTTACATCCGCGAAATTCACTATTTCAAATAACTGCTGAGGTAATATATGATCAGGTCGGGTAGAAATTGCTACTTGTTTTTGTCCGGCTCCAACTGCATAGGTGATACCACCCCAGAGGTGAGCTAGAAATAGAGGTTCGTAATAACTCTCTGAGGTATGACCCAGAGCAGTATACCATGATCGCCCACCGTCATAATCGTGCCACCAGGCAATAGGATGGTCAGCACCCATTGTACCACCAATGTATGTACTTTCATCGAGAATCATGAGCACATGGACTTTACCACGGGGATTTGTGGCAAAGTTATACCATTCATCGGTACGCACCCAAAGGGGCGGCAGCATAACGGTCGATGGATGTGTTCTATCGACAACATGTATGGTCGTTTGGAGGACTCTCGAGTGCTTGTGAGCAATATTGAGAAATGCGCCCAGTAGTTGGCCGTACCAGGGCCAGTCGTACTCTGTATCGCTGGCAGAATGAATACCTACATACCCACCGCCTGAACGAATATAGCGTTCAAACGCTGCTTGCTGATTGTCATTGAAAATCTCACCAGTAGTCAGGAGGAAGACAACAACACCATAGTGTGCCAGATTGGCATCAGTAAAGGCTGTTGAATCTTCGGTAAAATCAATCGCAAAGTTATGTCCAGCAGCTAGCTTTTGAAGAGCTATCTTTCCATCTTTAATGGAGGCATGGCGAAATCCGGCTGTTTTCGAAAATACGAGTAGACGCCGGCATGGACTGATCGTCGACGATGCACTTCCGCCAGTACTGGCCTGTTGTCCATTGCAACCGCTATGAATCGTAGTCGTTGAAGATCTATATACATAATACCCTACGGTCAATAGGGTTGCCGAAAGCACAAGAACAAGTATCAACGCGATCAACCAGTACCTATTGATCATCATTCTTCTTGATCATTGTTCTTCATCTTCCTCTGCTTCATCTTCTTCTTCATCATCCCAATCAAATTCTTCCACATTAGCATCTCCGGTATAGCCGCACACGCCCACTCGTGGGGAGTTGACGATAGGCAAGAACATATCTTCGTACTCTTTCAAACTGGTCCTGGCACATACATCACACAATGCACCATCTTCAAAGTAATAATATCCCGCAGCGACCTTAGTAGCGGGTTTTCCACACTCGCGGCAGGATATTTGAGGCGGGTTATTACGTGCCATGATCTTAATAGTTTCATCCTCGCCGAACTCACCACTATACTTGTCATCATCCTTCGGCGCAGTTCCTTCGCGCTCAGCGACTACTTTCAACGCCAGTTTGGTAGTGGAGCCAAAGTCATATTCGTGGAAAAATTTTTGCCCCACTTTGAGTACCTTGCTCAGTTCAACGTCCATATCATGTTCATAATCATCATTAACAAAATCGACGAGAAGGGGCTGTATAAGAACGGACAGGTTACTCAGTTGTATTTGCATTTCAGGGGTTAGAGAGTCACCCATGCGTACGGCCATGAGTTCAGTAAATTTGGCTTGAAATTCAGCCGGAGAAAGATCAGCAATATTAGCCTGAAATTCCTGCTGTAAAAGTTCACTTAGCCTCATAGCAACCTCGACTGGCGAAAGGTTTTGAATCTCGGCTTGAGAAAGTTCGGTGATGTCTGGTTCCTCCTCATCTTCGTCAATATCTTCCTCTTCAACATCAGCAGCTTCGATAGCCGTTGGATCTGCCAAACCCCACAGCATATCCTCTGTTTGTGATGAGTAAGATGCTTTGCCAATGTTAAAGGCACTGAGGTGATTGCAACACTCGAGCCAGATAGCTCGCAAAAACGCGTCCAGATCATACAGAGTGTTATTCGCAGGCATTTCGAGATGCATCCAGTACACCGGAAGATATCGTCCTTCGACGACGATGTGAAACAACCTGGTTTTCTGCGCTTCTGCTGAGTTCTCCGTTTTAATAATGGTAGATCTTTGCTTACAGTATTTCAGGTGCTGGGTCATTTTGCTTTTATCAAATTCACTCAGGCAGAAATTACATTTACCGCTTGAGGTTAATTTTGTTGATGCCACTTTTGCCATTTGTCTTCTCCTTACTTCCCATTTTACAAATAAATTATACTACCTGTTGCAAGACAAGGGAGAAGATAGAAGGAAAGAAGTTCTTCCATCCATGTAGAAAAAACGGGAAATATTGTGGCACCCTGCACCCTACTGCCCTAAATGGCGTGTAGGGTGCCACCTTAAAGAAAAGAGTTTTTGTGTAGGCGTACTCCTGGCGACAATCAGTTCATCAGTTAGCCACGAGTGCTAACGCTACCAGGTTCTCCTTCTTTTTGTGGAGGTTTACTCAACACATGAGGACGTGTCACTAGCAACCACACAAAGTAGATCAGACCAAGGCCAAACATCACCAGGGAATAGAGCCATGGTGCAGCAAATTGAGCGTCCCGGAAAATGGAGAGTTCAAAGAGAAGCCAGATTATGGATAAAATGATGATCGGCCACTCCCAGGCCCCCAGGCTGAATCCGTGCGTCTCTGGTAACTTGCGCCGAGCATAGATATAAAGAACGACCGTCGCCAGGTAAATGATAGCGGGCAGCAGGGTTGCCGCGCTAAACAGGTAAGTCAGTGTATTGCTCTGGCTAGGTACGAGAATGCCCAGCAAAGCAAAGCCAGCCAGCACTACCTCGATCAGTATTCCACAGAGTAAAGTCGCTGCTACAGGAGTGCCAGTCTGTTCGCCTACTCGTCTTAACAGCAAATGACCGGGGAAGCGCTCATCGCGTGACATTGCCCAGGTCAAACGCGAAACGGTAATAAAGATTACCAGACCACACGCAAATATCGAGAAGGTGACGAATACCAGGAAGATATCGCCAACCACTGTACCCAACATCTGGGTAATAATGTCTGCAACTGGCGTTGTCGAGGCAGTGAGCGCCGCGATGTTTTGCGACGCCAGGTTGAGCGCGATAAGGAATGCGAAGCCTACAACACCACTCAAGAACACTGAAAACCACATGGCTGTGGGAACGGTTCGATGGGCGTCCTGTGTCTCCTCTGCGAGGTTGGCTGCCGCTTCGAATCCTACAATGGTAAATGCTCCAAGCAGAAACGAGAGCATGAATGGGCCAGCGCTTGTAAGCGTACCGAGTGTCAACCACGGAGAAGGTGCGCTACCTGTACTGAAAAGATGACCTGGTTGCAACATTCCTCGCACAGCACCAACTATCACTAACAGTAAAGTCAGTCCTACAATGCCGACTATCTCAGTGCCGACCGCAGCGTTATTAATACGGGTTGACCAGAAGGTGGAAGAAACGATGAGCGCCATCTGAACGCCTATCACTATTGCCGTAGCCAGCCACGCATTTTGGGGAGTTTCGGTATATCTGAAGAGGCTGGGCAGGACTGTCGCGGCCACAGCATAATCGACTGCCACCACGTCTACAATCAGGAAGACAAATGAAATCCAACCAATCAGCCAGCCAACTTTGGGATTCGCCAACCGTGATGTCCATTGATAGGAGTAACCTGCTAGTGGTATACGTGACGCCAGCGCGGCAAAGACCAGCGAAACGAACAACTGGCCAACGATCACCAGTGGCCAGGTCCAGATGCCAAGTGGTCCACTATTGACCAGTACAAAACCATACGTAGTAAAGATACCGGTGGTGATGGAGATGAATGAGAATCCGATTGCGAACGAGGCAAAACGTCTCAGTTCGCGCTTATATTCCTGTTGATAGCCGTACCTTTGTAAGGTTTGTTCCTCGGAAAATTCTTGCGAGTTATCAGCGAGCGACATAAATGTGCTCCTTTCAATCTAGCCCGTGGAGGCATACTCGATGTGTTGGAACTGACAAAGAGCTAATTGACTGTGATCTACATAGTGAGGCATGGTGAAGGGGAACAGAAGATGAGAAGCCTCACGCGAGGGGGAGAGGTTACCTCCTTTCTGTAGTGATGATAGAGATTAGTCAAAATATGGTATATGAACTTGTTACGAGTATACCCGCTCATATGCCATATTTTCAATGATTTGGAGGTTGCCAGGTCTATGAATACTTCTTCAAGAAGCGTTCCATACGTATCAAGGCCTCTTCAAGCTGCTCAAAGGCGGTACAATAAGCACAGCGCACATAGCCTTTACCCGCAGCGCCAAATGAACTGCCAGGAACAACAGCAACCTTCTCCTCGAAAAGAAGTTTCTCTGCGAACTCCTCATCAGTTAAACCTGTATTCCCTATGTAAGGAAAGGTATAAAAGGCTCCTCGCGGTTCACAGCAAGCCAGGCCGATACGATTAAGACCATCGACAAACATACGACGCCGACGAGCGTAATCTTGATGCATCATCTGTACATCATCCTCCCCGTGACGCAGTGCTTCTAATGCTGCTTCCTGGGGAGCGGTACCAGCGCACATAATTGCATATTGGTGAACCTTTAGCATTGCCTCCAAAATGAGTGCTGGAGCAGCAACATAGCCAACACGCCAACCTGTCATGGCATACGCCTTGGAAAAGCCATCGAGCAAGATGGTACGCTCACGCATTCCAGGGAGCGAAGCGATGCAAATATGTTTTTGCCCATATACAAGGCGGCTATAGACCTCGTCAGTAGCAACAATGAGATCGTGTTTCATAGCCAGCTTGGCAATACCCTCAAGTTCTACTTCAGGTACAACAGCACCAGTGGGGTTATTTGGGTTACCGATCAAAATCATCTTTGTGCGGGGAGTAATCGCTGCTGCAATTGCAGCAGCACGGACACCAAAATCGTACCTGGCAAAGGTGGGGACAGCTACAGGGACTCCGCCCGCGAAGATAATATCAGCTTCATAAGCAACATACCCTGGATCGAGGGAGATCACCTCATCACCTGGATCGATGATCGTGCGCATTGCCAGGTCTACACCCTCACTGACACCAACAGTAACTAGTATTTCTTGCTTGGGGTCATAGGTCAAACTGTAGCGACGTTGCAGCATAGCTGCCAGCTCTTCGCGTAATTCGAGTATACCGTAATTCGAGGTATATTTCGTATGGCCTAACTCGATAGAGCGAACGCCGGCTTGACGGATGTGTACCGGGGTGACAAAATCTGGTTCGCCGACGCCAAGAGAAATGACTTCTGGCATGGTGTTAATAATATCAAAGAATTTACGTATTCCAGAGGGCTTTACCTGACGCACACGCTGTGACAACACTTCTCGTCTGAGCGTATCCATAGAAGCACACTTCCCTTCTTTTCTGAACGGAGGCAGGAAACAGCATACGTCCGCATTGGTCGTTGCCTATTGCTATCCTACTATGGTAGTCTTTTAATAGAGTGTGATAGTAGGCGTAGGTTTGCCTCTATTCTCTAACCTCTTACTTATCCACTGTAACATAAAAGAGGACTTGTTGACAATGCGCCAATTACCCTTTCAACACAATGCTGAAAGAAGCCAATCTATTTCAGAAAAACATAGCGTACTCGTCGATACCGATATCGGTGACGACATCGATGACGCGATTGCGCTTGCTCTCATTTTACAGTCACCAGAAATTGATTTGCAGGGAATCACCACTGTTTACGGAGATACCCGACAGAGGGCACGTTTAGCACAATACTTGCTCCACATTTTTGGATGTGAAGATGTCCGAGTGGCAGCAGGAATAGAAACGCCTATACAACCTCGTCACCGACCCTCTGGCGTACCCCAGGCAGCCGTTATTGATCAACGAGTCGTTCTACCAACAATCAGTACACTTTCTGGACCGGAATTGATTATAGAGACTGCATTGGCTCAACGTGGTCGTCTAACGATACTTTGTTTCGGGCCACTGACGAATATTGCTACGGCTCTCAGGCTCGAACCGGCTTTATTCATGGCTATAAGAGGCATTGTCATAGTTGGGGGTACAAGTAGTTTTCCTTTCCCCGATTGGAATATACGCAGTGATGCACGGGCAGCACAAATTGCCCTGGGGACGGGTATTCCAGTGACGATGCTAGGCTGGGATATTACGATGCGCTGCCAGCTTCGAGAGGGTGATATTACCAGGTTACACAATAGTCACTCTCGCCAAACCCAGTTTCTCAGCCATCTGTTGGAAGTTTGGAAAAGGCATCACTCACGTTGGCAGCCTGATCTTCCCTATCTCCACGATGCTGTGGGGGTTGTGGCATTGTGCGCCCCGGAGTTGCTAGAGTTCCAAGAAATGACAGCCAGAGTATTTGGGCGTGGGCCATTCAAAGGATTCATGGTTTCGCGCATAATGGATGGCCCATTAATTCAGGCAGCCGTAAGAATAAATGCTGAAGCAACGAGGGAATGGGTGATGGAGAGATTGCTGTCACCATCACGCGCGCAAACCTCGTAGCTTCTCAATGATAGTCGGTACCGCGGTGAGTAGGACATTTACATCAGCAGCGGTATTCTCCTTACCAAGTGTGAGCCGTAGACTGCCGTGAGCAACTTCCGCTGGAAGTCCCATCGCAAGCAGGACATGTGATGGATCAACCGAACCGGAAGTACAAGCAGAGCCGGTGGAGGCAGCTACACCAAGCAAGTCGAGATTGAGGAGTATCGATTCCCCTTCAACGCCCTCAAAGCAGAAGCTTGCATTATTTGCTAGACGGCTGGTGGGATGTCCGGTCAGTTGGCTGCCCGGAATAGGCAAAAGGCCATCGATCAGACGATCCCGCAGGGCAACGATGCGAGGCTGCACCAGGGGTAATTCTTCATAAGCAAGGCGTAGCGCAGTGGCTGCTCCTACGATTCCCGCCACATTTTCGGTGCCAGCGCGGCGCCCGCGTTCTTGCGAACCACCCTGTAACTGCGGCAATAGGCGCATCCCCTGGCGCACATAGAGTATTCCTACCCCTTTAGGTCCGTAAAATTTGTGAGCAGAGAGAGAGAGCAGGTCAGCATTGAGAGCTGCAACATCTATCGGCAGAGAGCCTCCTGCTTGTACGGCATCAATATGAAAGGGTATTTTTTTGGCTCGACAGATACGACCAATCTCCGCGACAGGTTCAATGGTACCGACTTCGTTATTGGCATACATAACAGAGACGAGGATTGTCTGGTCGGTAATTGCTCGCACCACATCATCCGGATCTACACTTGCATAGCTATCGACAGGTACATAGGTGGTTTTGAAACCAAAACGCTCAAGGTACTGGCAGGTGTGCAATACAGCGTGATGCTCAATTGGCGTGGTAATAATATGATTGCCTTTTTTCTGCGAGGCAAAAGCGATCCCTTTGATAGCCAGGTTATCACTCTCAGAGCCACAGCCTGTGAAAGAGATTTCTGTTGGGCGGCAATTCAGGAAATCAGCTACCTGCTCACGAGCACTATCAATGGCTTGCATGGCGTGACGCCCAAGGGTGTAGATGCTGCTGGCGTTGCCATATTCAGTTGTGAAGTAAGGCAACATAGCGTCCAGCACTCGTGCATCTAGAGCAGTGGTTGCAGCGTGGTCAAGATATATTGTGTGATCTTGCATTTACGGTTCCTCTAAGTACGCTGTATTGTGTCGTTTTTATGGATGTTGAATCTTTTTTGCTACCCTATTTTATCATATGTGCCTTCATTACCGGCATCGAAATGCCGTATACTGTTTGTATCCATTCTTAGAGGGGGTTTTTAGGAACTCCTCTCTAAGCAGCTTTTGGGAAGTCCTGATATTTGCTAGCAGGAAAGTCAGAACAAAGAGAATATTGAGGAAACAAGATGACCACGCCACCAAAACCGATGACTGCCAGTGAACGTGTGCAGGCTGCAATTGCGGGAGAGCACGTAGATCGCGTACCTTTCTGTTTCTGGCACCACTTTAAACCAGAAGGCTCCGGAGAGCGAATGGCCGAGCTAACGATGGAGTTTTTTCGTAAGAAGTTCGACCTGGATATTGTGAAAATCATGCCCGATTTGCCTTATCCCGAGCCTCAGACGACTCAGTGGAGCACACTACCACGATTGGGGTTGGACACTCCGAGCTTTCGGGAACAGCTTATCTGTATTCGCAAGTTACGCTCGCAACTCGACAGTGACTTTCCGCTCATACTCACATTGTTCAGCCCATTTACTAGTATATCGCGGTTTATAGGGAGGACGGAGGCCATTGAACAGGCGCGCAAAAACCCTGAAGACTTCAAACAAGGACTGGCTATTATTGCTGCGAACTTGCGTGAGTTTGTGAGCGCGGCCATTGAAGCCGGAGCAAATGGGATATTTTTCTCCTGTATGGGTGCTACCAATACTGACTTGACACGGGAAGAGTACGCCGAAATTGCTCGTCCCTATGATCTGCATGTTTTAGAGGGAGCGCAAGCAGGCTGGTTAAATATTGTGCATGTGCACGCCGACCCTACGCAAGAGGGTGATGAGATCTACTTCGAGGACTTCACCGACTACCCCGTCGCAGTGATGAGTTGGAGCGACCGCATCACCGGCCCAAGCTTGAGCGAAGCTCTGACCCTGACTGATAAATGCCTCATGGGTGGTCTTTGGGAGCGTGGCTCCCTCACACACGGCAGCGAGACTGAACTAGAGAACGAAATTCTGTCAGCGATCAGCCAAACCAAGGGACTACGGCTAATTTTGGCAAATGGCTGTTCTGTCCCCGATGATACGCCGGAGGAGTGGTTACATATCGCGCGGAGGCTGGTTGAGAATTTATCCTAACCAATTGCGAAAGATATATTCTGACCACTACTGTAGTAAGCAAGCCATGCTGTTTTCCTTTTAGGAAAGCAGCTTTTTTCAAGAGTTCATTTACTTGCCGCTTCCTCTACTTTATTACTACTCGTACCGTAAAACATCTAACGGCCTTACACGCACAGCTCCCCATGCAACTACAGCGGCAACAAACATTGAAATCAGCACAGTTGAACCAACAATCAACCCTATGAGGCCTGGACCCAATCCAATAGTAATGTGAAACACAAACGAGCTAAGGGCAGCAATCGCTCCCGCCACAAGCAGCATAGCCACCAGTGAACCAAGCACCCCAACCAGACCATTTTCAATAAGGACGGTTGCAAGTATTGAAGCACTGGTATGACCAACAGATTTCAAAATGCCTATTTCACGTCTCCGCTCCAACATGGCCAGGGCGACCGCGTTTGCAATAATGATCAGGCCGGCGATCATAGCAAGCGAGGCAACAGTTGTCAACATGATGATGAGGTTGTTGAGCACCTGGTTGATGAGCGCATCGATGTCGGTCACGCTGAAAATGAAGGCTGTGGGCACAGTTTTAGTTAGATGCTGCTTGAACGCAGGCAATTGATTAGGGTCCACTTTCAGTGAGAAGACCTCCAGGGTGAGTTGCCCACCGAGTTGCTCCGTCAAAGCGGTGTCAGCCAATATCCTCGCAAAATTTGTATTGCCTGTGCGCGAATCACCATCGTAGAATCCAACAACCTTGAGGACTTTTGTGACGTTTCCGTCTACACTTTGCACGACGACACTATCTCCTACATGTAAGCGAACAGGTGCTTTTTCGAGCTGAGAACTCATGATGACATTATTCGTGCCGGAGTCAGATGCACTGAGATTGCGCCCATTTTTCAGAACAATAATAGGCAGGTTATTCTTGCCAGCATTCAGGCTGAAACCCTGCAGGTCACTCATAGCATTGAGAATATCCTCTTTGTTGATTTTATCTGTGGCACGGATACTCTTGAGAAGAGTGTTGACATCTTTCCCAGCGACGAGAAGCGGGTATATCTGTGGCACCAATGGATTGATGAGCGTCTTACTTGCATCGATTCCTTTCAGATACGGTAACTGATTGGTGAGCGTGGTTTTTTGTTTTGGCGAAACTATGACGAATACATTGCGGGTAAAGAGCGTATTCAATGTATTATTGATTGTATCCTTGATCCCCTGACCCAGGACCAATATGAGACCTATAGCGAATACTCCGACAAAGAGAGCCGTCAAAGTGGTAGTGGTGCGTATTCTCTGTCTGCCAATATTGCGGTATGCCAGCATAACGGCAGTTTTCCATGAACGTGGGGTGAACATAATAAAACTGTTGACGATGGTTGCTAAGAGGTAGACAAGCGAACCGCCTACCAGGATAATTCCAAGCCCTCCCAGGACAACGAGTACATACTTGCCGACAATGCTGTAGCCAAGGCTTGTCGCAATGCTATTTGCGTATACTCCTGAATATGTCAGACCTACAAATAGAAGCGAGGAGAGGACGATGAAACCAAATGCTAGCAGAATCCAGAGTATGATGCGCAGACGAGGCCGCTCATAGACTGGTAGTTTTGAGATCGCCAGTACCAGCAGGCTGAAGCCCAGGGCCAAGGCGAAAATTATGCCAGCGCCACCATAGACTGCTACAGTTGCCGTGATCACATCTTCCAGGATAGTTGAAGCCAAGGCGACGAAGAGTAGCGATAGTAAGAGGAGTAACGCCAGGGTAGTCAAGCGAGAGGATGTTTTTGTTCTTTCGTTTATCTCGCGCAAGACTACTAGCGGACGTACCTGGCTGGCCTGTACGATTGGCAACAGCCCAAATATGAGGGCGGTTGACAGTCCTACCAGCAGACCTGAGGTGACGGTCAACGGGTCTAAAACAATGGAAAGATGCAGGAAAAAGGCGTTTTCAACGACAGCACGGACGAGAAAACTAGCACCCACGCCAGCAGCCGTTCCGACAAAGCCACCAATGACACCAAGTAATGCCGCCTCCAACCCAAATAATGTATATAAGTCGATCTGCCGATAGCCGGTCGTTTTGAGCATGGCGATCTCAACCTGCCGGCGATGCAAGAGGACTTGCATCGTGTTTATGACGCCAATACCACCAATGAAAAGTGCCAGCAAACCAACAATCCTTAAAAAAAGTTCAATCTGGTCGACCTGACTCTGGCGCCGTGCGAGTAGATCTTTCGCGGTGATAACGCGCACTGATGGTAGGGCCTGACCTATTTCTGTCTTAACGGAATTGATATTGGCAGTTGGTACGGTCATATAGGCTGTATCATATTGCGCGGGTAGGGGAGTGCCGTTAGGGCCAGGCACGGAGTTCAAGGCTGTTTGTGAGATGATCACCAGTGGTCCCAGAAAGGCATCTCCCTCCTGGAATTCCGCGGCAACGGTGATAGCTACAAGACGACCATCTACCGTCTTAACACGGTAGGTACTACCGATGTGTGCCCCTAGATGCTGAAAGACGAGCGAGCTCATGGCCACCTTATTACCAGTGACAATACCCCGGATGGTCAAGTTATGTGATGGCGCTAAGAAGTTTGCCTGCCCAACTAGCGGATAGTTTTGAGAGATAGCAATGAATCTGAAGGCTACTTCATCTCCAGAGGAAAGTGAGATACTGCCACCGGCGTCAAATGAGGTTGCGTAATCGGTAATACGCCCGCGCTGCTTTAGTTGGTCGAGCACAATCACGTCCTGTCGACGCAGAGGTGTGATACCTGCGCCGATGCGAATATCACCGCCGTTGGCCTCAACGACATTGCCAATGAGGGCCTGTTTGACGCTGAGGCCAACTAACTGTAATGCTACAATTGCCATAACGCCAACGGCGACGCAGAAAATGGCCAGGATTGTATGTTGTCCCCCGCGTACAAGCGAGCGGGTGGAGTATGACCAGTAGAGAGCAAGCCTCATAGATTAAGTGTCCCTTAATAGAGTTGTTAGAAAGCTTCAATATTTTGTTGTGAACAGTGTACTTTTGCTGTCATATCTAGACTCTACCAGAAAGCTCAAAATTGGTCTAGATATTTAGGGTAGTTAGGTGCGATCAGAGCGCTTTTGACCACTGACCTGGGCGGGTAGAGCACAACACTCTGATCCCCCTACCCGAACTTTGTACCAGTTCTGCCACTTCGCGTGTCATCGCTGTGTTTTTCTCAGTAACATGTGTTAGTAGGAGATAGACGTTGGCAGTTTCGGGTATACTCTTCATGGTACCCTGTTCATTCGTCATTAGCTTTGCTACATGTCTGGGTGTCAGCATGTCTCCCAGGTTTATAGCCAGTACAGCAGCGATACGTTCGGGGCGATGGGCTATCTCTGCGCCCAGTGGTTGGTTCATTACTTCTGCGCTCATGAGTAGTAGGGCTATGTTCGTCTGAGGTGGAACGACAGGTTCGTGTTCCGCCGGTGCTTTTATCATACTGCGGCGGGCGCCGTCAGCTTCGACGATGACAACATCGGCCCCGCTCCTGATGAGTAGCTCATACGGCTGGTCAAGCTGCAGACCATTGATTTTCCCCTCACCAATGGCTTTTGCAGCGACTGTGATATGTTGATACTGCTTCCAGGCGAAATTCACCATTTCGAGGAGCGTAGGAGTTTCAGCAGAAATAATTAAGGTGTCCGTTTCACTCTGCCTGGGAACATAGAGATTGGTGGTAGTAGTGGTGACGACGCGCATATTTTTCGCTGCCAGTTCAGCGGCGAGTGTATACATTGTGGTCGTTTTTCCACCAGCCCCAACAAGAGATATGAGTGAACCAGAAGGAATATCAATAATGTCTGAAAGCATGCGTTTCTACCCGCTACATTGAAGAGTAAAAGAAGCCAGGTTGACCGCCAGGGTCAACCCTACTATACACGGCACACGGCGTGACGTGGTGCTTCGCACGCGCACAAGGCTGGTTTGGTATCCACCGCTGCAACGAAGCCTTGTTGTAACCTTACTACGTAATTTATAGCGAAGAAAGGCGGTGGGTGCCTTTCTAGCTGGGCCTTCATATGTATTACGGGTGTGAAGGCCCAACTTTCTTGGGAGAAAAATGAACAAGCCTGCCCCTTTGTTAAAGGCAGACTTGTCCGCGAGATGTCAAAGAAGGGATTACTCAGCGTCACCAAAAATGGTGTAGTGCCAACCCTTACGGGCCTCGCCGCCCAGTTCAATCATGACATGTTTGATCTGGGTATACTCTTCGAAAGAGTACATGGACATGTCTTTGCCGATGCCACTCTCTTTATAACCGCCATGTGGCATTTCTGAGGTGAGCGGTAGATGGTCGTTAACCCAGACTGTCCCAAACTGAAGTTCCTTGCCCGCACGCATGGCCTTGAAGATATCTTTCGTCCATACGGAAGAGGCAAGACCATATACGACATCGTTGGCTTTCTTAAGCACCTCTTCCTCAGTATCGAAGCGGCTGACGACGACGACGGGGCCAAAGACTTCACACTGTACTATCTCCGCATCGTTGTGGTCCTCTGCGATAACGGTTGGTTCGAAGAAGAAGCCTTTTTCGAGGCCAGCAACGGTAACGCGTTTGCCACCAGTGACGATATTGGCACCGTCGCGCAGGGCACGCTCGACAAACCCTTCGACAGTTGCCCGTTGTGAGGCAGAGATCAACGGCCCCATGTCGGTGTGCTCATGGGCGGGATTGCCAACTCGAATTTGTTTGACCTTGCTCAAGAACGAGTCCATGAAAGCATCATAGATGCCGTCTTGTACGTATATACGTGTAGCAGCAGTACAATCCTGACCGCAGTTGACGTAACCACCGACAACGGCTCCATTGGCAGCGGCTTCGATATCGGCATCCTCATAGACGATAAATGGAGCTTTGCCACCGAGTTCGAGGTGCACGCGCTTGATGGCATCTGCACCGGCTCGCATAATATGTTTCCCGCTTTCGGTACTACCTGTAACTGAGACCATATTGACATCGCGATGACTACCAAGCGCCTGTGCGACACCAGGGCCACTGGTGATAACATTGAGCACGCCGGCAGGAATACCGGCCTCCAAGGCCAGTTCGCCAAGTTTCAGAGTGCTGAGAGGAGTCTCTACCGATGGTTTTAGAACGACGGTATTGCCGGCAGCGAGGGCCGGGCCAATCTTCCAGGCGGCCATCATAAAAGGATAGTTCCAGGGGGCCAACGATGCTACCACACCGATTGGCTCGCGGCGAATGATGCTGGTATGGCCGCCGGTATATTCGCTGGAAGCTGTACCGGCGAGGTGACGAGCAGCACCCGCAAAGAAGTGAAGGTTATCGATGGCAAATGGCACATCGCTATCGCGCGCCAGTTTAATAGGTTTGCCAGCATCCTGCGACTCCAGTTCAGCAAACTCTTCAGCGTGTGCTTCCAGGAGTGAAGCAAATTTGTCAAGCGTAGCTGCGCGGGCACCGTGAGTCAGACCGGACCAGCGTCCGTCATCATAAGCTTCGCGTGCCGCGGCAACAGCGCGGTTTACATCTTCAACAGAACTTTCGGGAACTTGAGCAATTGGCTGGCCACTCGCAGGACCAATATCATCAACGGTTTTACCTGAACTGCTATTGACGAGTTCACCATTAATAAGCAGTTTGTATTCGCTCATTTGATAGCCCTTTCAGAAGTCTAAAATACTGTGACTTCGCATGAATGTGCGTTCATTCACTCGTTATTCGTGCCTGTACTTCGAAAAAGATACGAATTTTTCGAAGGCAGGCCAATCTACTTACGTCATTTTACCACAGCGACCATCCAGTTGTCAGGCGGGCGCAATAATGCTGTTTAACGTATTCATCTGGAGGGCGGAAAATCCTGTGAGGGCCGATAAATCGGAGCTGGGCGCCATAAATCGGCCCCTACAGTTGGCCAGATTATGTTGTCAAAGGTCAAAATTGCGCCCCTACACATTTGCATCGTCTTTCATCCTGAAAAATATCGAGCCAAGTGTTTCAAGTGTTTCAAGTGTTTCAAGTGTTTCAAGTGTTTCAGGTGTTTCAGGTGTAACAGATGTGTCACCTGTTTCACACAAGTTTGAGTCGAGGTGACTCACTGTTTCAGGTGTATCAGGTGTATCAGGTGTATCACACAAGTTTGAGTCGAGGTGACTCACTGTTTCAGGTGTGTACATCCGCGGGTTTGCGCGAGCGTACATGATTGTGATTATTATGAAACGGCCACAGTTCTTGTCTCAGTGACGTGCATATTGTAGCGAGCAAGTTCTTTGAAGAACGGCTGGACAGAGATGCACAATTCTGGGCCGAAGGCGCCACGGCGGGTAACCTCTCCATTTGCTAACATGCGCCCGGCGATGGCGAGGGGCGTACCGGTATCGAGAGCACCAGCGCTGATACCCCAACGTAGATAGGGCAAGACAACGACCTGGTTGGTAATCTCCACCTGTTGTTTGTTGGCCTCACCAGCTACGACGACGCGCAATACGTCGCAATCCCGCGGCTCAACATCTTCAACAGGAGTCATTTCGAGGAGCCGGGCCAGGACTTCACGAGGCGAAACTTTCACCCCTCGTACACTGATTGGCTCCTCACTGCCAAAGCCGATATCTACCAGGAATTTGAGTTTCGTTAAGAAATCGCTGGGAAAGGCTATTTTAAAAGACACATGGCTGATACCCTTGTCGCGGAACGAGACAGGAAAGGTAGCGCACTCCGAATGCAGCGAATAGATTGCGGTGGCACGACCAACGGGCAAGGGGAAAATGAGTTCTTCCTGACCCGTCAATGGCTGTTGAGGATACCAGGTGCCATCCTGAAAGACCTGTGGTGACCTGGTAAATTCATCCAGGATTGTGCGAATAGAATAAGGAGCTACCAGGGGCGCGGTCGAGGGTGTATCATCGCTACAGCCAAGATGCACTTTGATGCTATCCACCCGGTCTAGTTTATCAACAGCAGCCCGAGCAAGAAGGTTGGTGACGCCGGGTGTTCCACCCATACCTAAGATAGCAGTGATACCGGCGGCCTCGACCTGGGGACCCATATCCATCAGCTTGCGTGTCATATGGAATAGGCCACCGAGGTCGGCATAGTGGACTTTCTCTTGAATGCATGTTCTGAGAATAGGCTGGTTAAAGACATATTCAACCGCGCTCAATACTACATCAGCACCACGCACGAGGGAGGCTAAACGATCAGCGTCGTTGACATCGATCTGTTTGACCTGTATTTTACTACTGTTGAGGGTTGCAGCGACCTCGTGGGCACACTCCATGTTATAATCCGCAATGGTGACCTGGTCGATATCTTCATATTCGGTCAGGGTGCGCGCGGTTACACGACCCATAGCGCCAGCACCGCCAAGAACGATAATATGCATGGAACTCGCTCCCCGTCTGTTATGCTACCGCTGTATTACTATCAGCTTTTTCCATTGCGGCAGGAGCCAGCTCATTACTAACGGAAAGGCTGGGAGCCGAAACGGTGGTATCTAGCTCCTGGAGGGTATCCTCCAAACGGCTCAAGATGGTATCGATCTCTTCACGTGTGATGATCAACGGCGGCTCGACGCGAATGACGCGCGAGTTATTGAGCGTACCGGATATAAGAACACCCCGCTTGAAGAGGCCAGAAGCGACGGCATAGCCGATATCATCATTCACAAAGTGCTGACCAATCAACAGGCCTTTACCCGTGATGTTTGTATATACATCACTATGGCGCGCGGCAATCTCTTTCAACTGCTTAATAAAGTATTCACCCTTTTCAGCAGCCTGTTCTGGAATGCGCTCTTCAAGAGTAACATTAATGGCAGCGATGGCGGCAGCACAAGCAAGAGGATTACCCCCGGTGGTAGAGGTATGAATAAAGGGATTGCTGTTCATCACACTCCATATTTTCGGAGTGGACATAAAGGCACCGATAGGCATAACACCGCCGCCAAGGGCCTTAGCTGAGGTGATAATATCGGGCGCAACATCCCAGTGCTCAACTCCCCAGAGCTTGCCAGTACGTCCCATACCGGTTTGAACTTCGTCCGCGATGAGTAAAACTTCATATTCATCACAGAGCTGTCGAAGACGAGGCCAGAAATCATCAGGAGGTACAATAGCACCTGCTTCACCCTGTACAGGCTCCATAACAACGGCAGCGATATCGTTTCCTACCTCGCGGGCAATACGTAGCTGTTGCTCGACAGCGTCAGCATCCCCAAAGGGCACATGAAACACGTTGTTATATAGAGGCAAAGCGGGTCGACGAAAAATGGCTTTACCGGTGAGGGCGAGAGAGCCTGTCGTTTTGCCGTGGAAACCGCGCACCGAGGCAATGAAACCGCTCTTACGCGTATACAATTTGGCAAGTTTCATGGCTCCTTCAACAGCTTCTGTGCCACTCCCGACAAAGAAACTATATTGAATGTCACCAGGAGTAATTTCGGCCATTAAGTGGGCTAGCATGCCGCGCAGCGGATCTAGAAGTTCCTGCGTGGGCAGCGGACTTTTCTCTAACTGTGCTTTAACGGCCCCCACGACTTTGGGGTGAGCCCAACCGAGGTTGAACAAACCAAACCCACCCAGGCAGTCTATATACTCACGGCCAAGTACATCTTTGAACGTTGCACCACGGCCTGTCCATTCGACTGCAGCAAAGTCACCTGCTTCAGCGACTGACTTACGATACTCGATAAAACCACTATTGTAGTACTTGGCAAAATTGCTGACGGTGGTCTCGATTAACCACTCAGCCTCACTCTTGCCCAATTCCTGCTTCTGTACGATGTCGAGGTATCTTTTGGAATCGTTGAGGGCCTTGAGTAAGCCATCGGTACTCATAAAAATCCTTTCTAGTAATGCGGCCTGTAAAAGACATCCCACTCCGGCCCGCCTACCGGGTTAGCGTTTATCGGCAGCAAGTACCGATATTCCATAGATGTAATGCTAGTGGGTATGTGTAAGCCTATCCCCTGGGATAGCCTTTTGAAAAATTATAAGGAAGCTTGCTATTGGCTATAGATTGCCTACTCGAGAGAAAGCTTCACGAACGACGGAAGAACGATGAGCGATGGAAAGCGGAAGCAGTTCGCTCTCACAAGACCGACAAGTGCTGTTCGAGCGAAGGAGAGGGGAACCTCAAGGGTAGCAAGTTGACAGGTGGTAGCCACGAAATACGTAGAATTTCGGTATGTAACGTCCTCGTCTTTTACCTGGTATGTCTGTTACTTTCATGGGGTCACCGTGCATTTCGGAATGAAACTAGAAGTAGTGGACTACTCTTCTGTCATCAGTATAGCCTATGGAGTGGGAAGAAAGCAAGGTTGGTTAATAAGCCCTTGCAAGACGTGCTTCTAAGAACCTCGCCAGCAACGAAAGCGGATAGCACATTGCAAGGTAGAGCAGGGCACCGAGAACGAAGACGAACATTTTGACGTTCGCATCAGTTTGTGGTAAAGCAAGCGCAAATGTTTGGTGGTCCAGTTCGATTACAGCCAGAACCGAGAGCAAGGCACTATCCTGTATCAATGTAATAAAGTAATTCGTAAATGGAGGAATGGTAATACGGAACGCCTGAGGCAGCACAATATGGCGCATTGTCTGACGGGAATTCAAGCCTAAGCTCAATGCGGCTTCAATCTGACCTTTCGATACTGATTCGATACCCGAACGAAAGACTTCGGTCAGATAGGCACCATAGTTAAAACTCAATCCAATAATGCCATAGAAATAAGCATTAAACTGGTCCGGGACAAGGCTATTGCTTTGGAGAGCTGTCATAATCTGAAAAACGATACTATAGGGGTCAAAGCCGATAGTCGAAAGTACGTAGCCTACGCCATAATACCACAGCAGTAACTGTACAATAATAGGAGTTCCACGCACCACTTCAACATAGACAGTTGCTAGCCAACGGATAGGCGCAAAACGTGAAAGACGCCCCACGGCACCAATAAAGCCAAATATAGTTGCTAGCACCATGCTCAAGATGGAGACAATCAGGGTTACCCTGGCACCATCTAACAAAACAGGCAAATAGAGGGTCAGCTTACCCTGGTCTCTCTGGAAGGTGTACAGGTAGTAGCCAAATGCAACTACGGCCAGTAAAACCGCCACATAAAAGAGGCTGTTCAATAGAGTCAGCCAGGTCGGTGTATCTGACTGGCCATCAGTCTTTTGTTTAAACAGACGTACTGAGCGACGTTCTACCGAGGGTTCAACAAATGACATGTTCTTCTCCTTCCAGCTTACAGTGCCGCTCGCACTCTACGTTCAAAATACCTAGCAGCATATGAGGTCGGCAGGCTAAGAAGCAGGTAGAGCACAATAGCAAGTGCGTAAAGAGGTATAGGATTACTGCCATGATGCGTAACCCAGGTATTCAGTACAGATGTAAGTTCAGTGCCAGCAATCACACTTACTATAGCAGAGTCTTTGAGCATATAGATAAAATCATTAACGAATGGAGGAATCATGAGAGGAATAGCTTGTGGTAGGATGATGCGAAAGAAGTTCTGAAACGATGTTAGACCCAGTGATAATGCAGCTTCTGTCTGACCTCGATCAACTGAAAGAAAGCCAGCACGAAATACTTCCGCCTCATATGCAGAGTAGTTTATTGCTAGAATGGCAATGCCTGCAGTCCAGGCATTATCAAGAGTCTCCAAATTGACAGTCAACAAGATAGCGCCCACTGCATAGTAGAGAATGAAGAGTTGAACAATGAAAGGAGTGCCCCGTATGATCTCAATATAAATACGTGCTGGCCCTCTCAGCCAGATGATACGAGAGCTACTCATTAGTGCAAGAATAAGCCCAAGGAGAAGAGCCAGTGGAAAAGCAGAGACACAATATATGATGGTATTTCTTACGCCTACCAGAAAGTCTGGAAGAGCTTGTTGGATAAGGTCCATAAAGCACATCCTTTGTAATCAATCGTGCAAATATCAATTCAGGCAAAAATATTGCCTCTTTCCTGAAACCATTGCAACGTAGGTCTTTGTAAGCATCAATCAGTGAAAGATGATGCCATCAAGTCCTACGTTGCATTGAAGAGCACACTATGAGTGGACGCTTACCTCTAAAACCTACATGATGTTGATCTCAGCCTGCTGATCGTTCCACATGTTCCATTTCATATAGATCTTTTTCAGCGTCCCATCCTTTTTGAGGACTGTGAGTGCTTGATCGATTTCTCCCAGTAAGGTTTGAGCATTGGGGTTACTCTTATTAAAGCCAATAAAGTAATCATCAGTACGGAATGGCTTCCCGATTGCCTTCAATGCAGGATTAGCTGTGGCACCAGGACCAGCACCCAAAACATAGTAGGCCACGATCGGCCCGTCGATTAAGACAGCATCAATCCTGTGCGCTGCCAGATCATTAAAAGGAAGGTCTGGATCATAGAGCTTGGTGGTGATCTTCTTGTCTTCTCCTAAGATATCTGCTGCTTTATAGCTAGCGCCCGTTCCAACCGTGAGACCTTCTAAATCTACCAAACCAAGGTCGCTTGAAGTTGTCTTGCCGGCAAAACGTGAGTCATCCGCTCGTACCACAATCTGCTGTCCGTAGCGATAGTAAGCCTGGGAGAATAGCTCAGTTTTCTCGCGGTCAGGAGTCTTTTCCCAGCCATTCATCACCATGTCGAATTTGTTCGCCAGTAGAGCCTGCTCCATCTGCCCATAGTCGTTTTCTACCTGCTTCGATACAACATTCATTAGCTTAGCTATGGCTTGACCAATTTCATACTCGAATCCAACCAACTGATTGGGGTTTTTGGGATCTGGGAAGACGTATGGAGCCCCACCATCAGAGGTTGCCCCCCATTGCAATAGACCAGGAGTTTTCAGACCTGCATTGCCTATCGGAGTGACCCCTGGGGTTGGTGTAATCGTGCTTCCTGTAGAAACATTTCCGCCACAAGCTGCTAAGAAAGATTCCAATGTCCCACCCGCAACAATGAGTCCTCCTGCCTGACCCATACGCTTGAGAAATGTTCGCCTGTCAATTTCAGGTTTCATAACGCATCATTACCTTTCTGTTGGTAATCCTGGTCAATACCTATTTCGCTTACGGTAAAACCGAGAGCACACGCTCCAGGAACAGCTTTGTGCGCTCATGCTTGGGTTGCTTAAATATTTCCTCGGGATCGCCTTGTTCTACAATCACGCCATCGGAAATAAAGACAACACGATCGGAAACATCACGCGCGAATTGCATTTCATGCGTCACTACTACCATCGTACTTCCTTCATAGGCCAGGTCCCGCATGACTTTGAGAACTTCACCCACCAGTTCTGGATCGAGCGAGGAGGTTGGCTCGTCGAAGAGGAGCGCGCGAGGTTGCATAGCCAGGGCACGCGCAATAGCAACACGCTGTTTCTGTCCACCCGAGAGGCGGTTGGGATAGGCATCGCGTTTTTCTGCAAGACCGACTTTGGCCAGTAATTTCTCGCCAAGAGCGATAGCCTGATCTTTTGGTGTTTTACGTACGAGGCGGGGAGCCTCAATGATGTTTTCGATGACGGTCATGTGAGGAAATAGATTGAAGTTCTGGAAGACCATGCCAAGCTCGCTGCGAATTGGAATGAGCTGCTTCACGGATAAATAGGGGTTTAGCCTTTCTCCGTGAATGTAGATTTCTCCGCTTGTCGCTTTTTCCAAAGCATTCAAACAGCGAATAAGGGTGCTTTTCCCTGAGCCACTTGGACCTATTACCGCAACGACTTCTCTTTTGCGCACCTCAAAATCGATATCTTTGAGAACGTGCTTATTGCCAAAATACTTGTTCAACTTGACAGTACGGATGATTATTTCATCCTCTACGACGTTAGTGGCCTGTGAGAGACTGCCCGAATTGGTTGTTGGAAGAGCGTCATTCATGTTGAATTGCTGGGAGTCCATGTGAGCCTCCTTTATTAACTGCAGTATCTAACCTGGCACGAGAAGTCGCTTGCAAAATGCAGTTCTGAATGTTGCAGCCAAGTATAATCACCACAGTATTGCCTGTCAAGCTTTCTCAGTAGCTATTCAAACATCTTATATAAAGTCACCACAGGTGGTTATCAGGTAGCAATACGATGCTACATTTTACTACGGCTTTTTTGGGTGAAATTTCACTTTTTTCATTGTTATACACAAGAAGGTACTACAAGTGTAGTGTTTAGAGCGGCTGACCGCTGCATACACAACGAAATAGCATGGGACACGCTGTTTATATAATTGACAAGGGTGGGGGGGTTAGACTATACTCATTATGGTAGCTGAACAAACGTTCCCATTCTTTGACTTGTTTGTATGTATCCACTACTTGATTTGACCGTGCCGAGGCCGTTATGAACGTACCTGATGTTATGCCTATTGTTACTGTTTCTTTTCCAGATGCGCTACGAACGAGAGTTGGCAATCGCCGAACAGTGGCGGCTGCTGGTCGGACTGTGCGAGAGATCATCGATGTACTTGATCGTGACTTTCCCGGCTTGCGGTTCAACCTATGCTACGAGACCGGTGAGTTGCGCCCTTATGTAAACATCTTCGTGGGAAGGGAGAACATACGCTACTTACAAGGTCTGGAGACAGCGGTTACAACGGGAGTAACACTTCACATCCTACAGTCAGTTGCAGGCGGCCGATAGTGACCTTTTGAAAGGAGGCATCTATTATGACCCAGCAGAGAGCCTATACCAGTGGATCTGTGTTGTTGTTGGTTGGAACGAAACGCGGGCTATTTATGGTAACTTCCAGAGATCGAGAGAAATGGGAGATTGCGGCTCCAACATTGAAGGGCCATCGCGTCTTTTATGCCATTCTGGATCAACGTTCTGGTAGCCGGCTATTCGCGGCGGATAACGGCGACTTCTTTGGCTCATTCTTACGCTATAGCGACGACTTTGGCGAAACGTGGCAAGAGCCGAAAATGGGTATCCAGTTTGCGGAAGGAGGGGGTGAGAAGCTTGTCAATATCTGGGTGGTTGAAGCTGGCCGAGCCAGTGAACCTGGAACGGTTTACGCAGGCGTGGATCCGGCAAGCCTGTGGATGAGCACTGACCACGGCGAGACATGGGAGATCGATAGAGGGCTTGCTACTCATCCGACGCGGGAGCGGTGGGAACCGGGAGCCGGCGGATTGTGCCTGCATACGATCATTGCTGATCCAACGAATGCGAACAGAATGTGGGTGGGCATCTCGGCTGTGGGCTGTATGCGCACGGATGACGGTGGACGTAGTTGGGTCTTTGCGAATAAGAACACTCGCGCCGACTTCTCGCCGGAAAAGTATCCAGAGTTTGGGCAGTGCATACACCGACTGGTACAGCATCCGAAAGAGCCAGATGTGTTGTACCAGCAGAACCACTGTGGCATTTACAAGAGTGTCAATGCAGGCGAGGATTGGATGGATATTCAACACAATCTCCCTTCTCAGTTTGGCTTTCCCATTGCCCTGGATGTCCATCATCCCGAGACGGTTTTTGTGGTGGTAGAGGATCCAGCAGCGCGGCATAACGTCGGGCAGCAGTTTACGGTGTATCGCACGCAGGATGGAGGGGAGAGGTGGGAGCCGCTTACGAATGGGCTGCCGCAGGGGAATGGGGTGATGCTGGGCATCTTGCGACACGCGATGTGTACAGATACTATTGATCCATGCGGAATATATGTTGGGACGAATACAGGCCAACTCTTTGCCAGCAGAGATAGGGGTGATAGCTGGCAGATGATTGCTGATTTCTTGCCATCTATCTATTCGGTGACGGCAACCCTGCTTGTCTAGGTTCTTTTTGTCCTTACGAGCTTTAAGGAAACGAGGAATACCGAGGGGGCTTTTCGCTGTTGTTATTCGCATGATAGTGTGTTAGTGGTTCTTCATCCTTGAGAGGAGAACCATATTTTTACGAGCTTCATGAGGAGAAAAAACATGCGATCTGATATTGTCCCAGGGGCAAGATTTCCTGATTACGAGTTAACTGATCATACGAAAACGCGACGGCAGCTGAGCGAGCTTCAAGGAAATAACCCGATGATTTTGATCCTTTCGCGTGGGCACTACTGCCCAAAGGATCACCAGCAGCATCTCGAATTGGCGGCGCTCTATCCAAAGATCGCGGTCGCCTATACGAAGATGGTGACGATTTCAACGGATAACATCCTTGAGTCGAATGAGTTTCGCGACGCGGTTGGGGCACAGTGGCCCTTCCTGTCGGATTCGGGGCGCAAGGTGCAGCAGGACCTGGATATCCAGGAGTACACTGACCCATATCATAATCCGATGATCCCGCATACGCTTGTTCTTGAGCCAGGGCTGGTAATTTATAAAGTCTATAATGGTTATTGGTTCTGGGGTAGGCCTTCTACCGCAGAACTCTGGCTGGATTTGCGTGAGGTTACGAGCAAGATCAGGCCAGACTGGGATCTGTCGGCTCCAGGGATGCGCGAAAATTGGGAGGGTGATAAGAGGTTACACTTTCCTTATAAGGAAACAAATCAGTGATAAGGGGTCGGCAGGTTGACCGCTAGCCCCACCCAGGTTGACCGCAAGGGTCAACCCTACTATATACGGCGGGATACGGCGGGTTGGTTAGATGATAGTGAGCTCTTTGCCTACTTTCTGGAAGACGTCGAGGGCTTTGGTGAGTTCTTCGTGGGTGTGCAGCGCGGTGACGATGGTACGGACGCGGCATTTGTCGGCGGGGACGGTGGGGAAGACGATACCCTGGGCAAAGACGCCTTCTTCAAAGAGACGAGTACTGAATTTCATGGCGAGGGCACCTTCACCAACGATGACGGGGGTTATTGGCGTCTCGCTGTGACCTGTGTTAAAACCAAGTTGTTCCAGGCCGCGCTTGAAGTAGTGGGCATTTTCCCAGAGCCGTTCAACCAGGCTGGTGTCGCTCTCGAGGAGATCTATGGCGGCGATGCAGGTGGCGACGACAGAGGGTGGATGGGAGGTGCTGAACAATACGGGGCGAGCGCGCATCATGAGCAAGTCTTTGACATCCTGGCTGCAGGCGACATAGCCACCGAGAGCACCGATGCCTTTGGAGAGGGTACCGACTTGCAGGGCCACGCGCCCGTCAAGGCCAAAATGACTGACGGAACCGCGCCCATTTTTGCCTAAGACGCCGCTGGAATGGGCATCGTCGACCATGACGAAGGCGCCGAACTCTTCGGCGAGGCCGACGATCTCTGGAAGTGGCGCGATGTCTCCATCCATACTGAAGACACCGTCTGTGACGACCATGACTTTGCTAGCGCCTCTCGATTCCTCCAGCACGCGGCGCAGCCCGGCTATGTCTTTGTGTGGGTAGACCTTGCGGGGCGTTCTATTGAGACGAATGCCGTCGATGATGCTGGCGTGATTGAGTTCGTCGCTAATAATGATGTCTTCGGGAAGTATGAGGGACGAGATGACGCCAAGGTTGGTGGTATAGCCTGATTGGAAGGTGAGCGAAGCTTCGGTATGTTTGAAACGGGCCAGCTTCTCTTCCAGTTCCATGTGGAGGGACATGGTGCCGGCAATGGTACGCACTGAGCCTGAACCAACGCCATATTTGTTAATGGCCTGGATGGCGGCCTCACGCAGCGCGGGATGGACGGTCAATCCAAGGTAGTTGTTGGAAGAGAGCGTGATGACTTCGTGGCCGTCGATGATGACGGTCGCTTTTTGTTCGGTTTGTAGTATACGCGGGCGATAAAAGGTGCCTTTTTGGCGCAGGGTATCAAGTTCACCTGCCACGAATTGTTGTAGTTTGTCCATTTTGTCTGCCTTTCCATGGAATTGCTATGCAGCGGGTTATAGGGTACGCGGGCTTCCTGGGCACCCCAAGGGATGCCCCTACTGTGCTCACGAGGGATGCCCCTACATGGTCATGACTATTTTTCCACAATCGCCAGTTTTCATGATTTCCATGGCTTCATGAAGCTGGTCGAAGGAGAGGGTGTGAGTGATTACCTGCTTGAGATCGAGCTGGCCTGCTTCGAGTATGCGACGGGTGCGATACCAGGTGTCGAAGATGCGACGGCCAGAGATGCCGAAGACGGTCGCGCCTCTGAAGATGATGTCGTTCGCCAGGTCAAGTTCGACCGTGCGCGGGGGTATGCCTAGTAGCGAGACCCGGCCACCGTTGCGCAGTACCTTGAAGCTCTGTCGTATGGCTTGCGCATTGCCCGACATTTCCAGGACGACATCGACACCGAGGCCACCGGTGACTTCGAGTACCTGCCGCACGGGATCGACTTTACGAGGATTGAGCACATAGTTGGCGCCCATGGTCGTGGCGATGTCCAGGCGCTTGTCATTGGGCTCGATGGCAAAGATGGTACTGGAACCTGATATACGACAGAGACCTACTGCCCAGAGACCGATGGGGCCGCAGCCGAAGACGGCAACGGTTTTGTTGGTGATTTCGCCAGCGAAGGTGGCGTGAACGGCATTGCCAAAGGGTTCCTGAATAGAGGCAACGGTATGATCGATTTCTTTGCCTGTTTTCCAGGCGACGTTCTCAGGGATGGCGATGTATTCCGCGAATGCGCCGTCGCGATCGACACCGAGTATCTGTACGTTGCGGCAAACGTGGGCCTGACCGGTACGGCACTGGTAGCACAGTCCACAGGTGATGTGGGTTTCGGCGGCGACGAAGTCGCCGGGGACGAGGGATGTGACTTCGCTGCCGACGGCGACGACTTCGCCAGCGAATTCATGACCAAAGATACGAGGAACGGTCATGCGGCTCTGCGCCCACGCATCCCACTCGTAGATGTGCAAGTCTGTACCACAGATGGAGGCTGCTTTCACCTGTATGAGTACATCACGTAAGCCAATTTTAGGGATTTCTAGCAGAGCAAACTTTGCTCCAGGCGCCGCCTCAGCTTTGAGGGCCGCCTTCATTTTTCCATGCATGTTATTGCTACACCTCCGCGTTGAGTATGTTTTTCTTCATTCATTATGCGTCTTATGCTATTTGATTGCAAGGAGTGTGGTTTAAATGGGGTCTCTGAATTTGGCCATGCTCGCTATTTGGGGAGATAGCGAGCAAAATGCTCGCTAATTTTTTTGGGTTGGATAGAGCATGGCGTACTGGGAGCCTTGATTTCGGTCATACTCGCTATTTTGGGGAAATAGCGAGCAAGATGCTCGCTAATTTTTTTGGGTTGAAATGGGATGCTGTTGGAGGCCATAATTTCCACCTCATGGCTATATTGCGATACAATTTGGTTGGGACGATTGATTACGTTTGACATTAGATTTTCACCTCGTGAGGGATTTATGGAAGATACAGACCATGGTTTTCGGGCATTCATAGAGATTGGAGAGATTATTCCTGCTTTTACATTGCCTGGTTCAGATGGGATGCCGTATAGTCCATGGATGTATCAGCAACAAGAGCATCTTCTCCTACTTATTATACAGAGTACTGCAAATAGCGAGGCGAGGGGGTTGCTTAAGGCTTTCGCACGGGAGTATCGCAGTTTTCGAGAGGAGGGGTGTGCGCTGCTGGTGATTTCGGCGGATACGGTAGCAGGAAATTTACGGGCAAAGGAAGAGTTGCAGGTGCCTTTTCCTTTGCTGGCGGACCCAAAGGGTGAGGTGATTGGACTGTATACGGGGTATGCAGGGTGGGACGCGGCGAATAGGGTGGTTATGCCCAGTGTTGTGCTGGCGGATAGGTATGGGGCATTGTTCAGACAGTGGGTGGAGGAGAAAGAAGAGAACCTGGTAGATATTGAGGAGATTTTGGAGACGTTGCGGTATATGAACCGGTTGTGTACGCCTTAGACAGACAGGGTAACGGCACATTCATCCGGCTGTCATATCTACCGTCCGAAGCATGCTTGCTGGTGTAGATTGCGCTCTGTTTAGCTAGTGGCAGGCTAAACCCCCTTCAAGGAAACAAAGCGAGTTCGATTCTCGCACAGAGCATGGGGAATACAGTTTTCATTTAGAGTGTCGTTCAGTGGTAGGGCCGGTGTTTCTGAGGCACCAGATTGGGGTTCGAGTCCCCCATTCGGCATGCCGAAGATTTCATTCGAATCCCACCATAGCTCAAGTGAGGCTACAAGGGGCTTGAGGCGTTTTTGCGTGTGGGGAAATACCTCTTTGACAGGAAAAGTGACAGGAACCAGATTGTCATTATTCGCAATTCTTTGCAGTGCGCTAGACTCATAAAATTGCAGTACATGACTTATCACACACTCAAAATCCGCGAGATTAAATTGGATCCTTCTCATTACAGAAAGTCAAAAATGGACGCATACACCTTCAAAAAGTTGGAGAAGAGAACAATCGAAAAACGCTGTTCTCTTCTCATTTTTAAGAACGGACGTGCTAAGTAGCCAATACAGTGGTTGTTCTGTTCCACCGTGATGACTATATTTCCTTTTTTGTGTTCTGTTTCGATATACCTGTGAGCCTCGACAGGGGCGACCGTCAAGCTATTTGGTACTCTTGACTTGGGTACAGTCTTGTTGCCGCGTGGAAGCCAACAAAAAGGGATGCAGCTGGTGGCTACATCCCGCTTGGGGTCTCACAAATGTGGCGTCTAATGCTTGTCCGACCAATCGGTCACAATCGGCATCGTATGAGCTTTCCATTTGCGCAATGCCTCGTACCTGCTCAAAGCCTCGCCCAGAAACGTGATTAAAGTCTCTTCAAGGGTGGGGCCACTGGTGTAGATCTGCTCGTACGTGAGGGTGGTTACTGTAGGCGAAACGTCTACTTCGATTCCAAGTTGCTCCAAGCGCTTGACCAAGTCTGATTCGTGCTGTTGTTCCATTGTTTTGTCCTTTCCTTACCTGCCAACGCTCGTTTCCTCGAACGCTCCCAGGGCGCGCAAGGACGCCTGTTGTGCCTCGGTGAGACCCCGGATGCCCGTGATAGTGAGTCGCTCGTAGAGTCGATCCCGCCGCAGCGTGTGCAGCGGCTCGCCACTCTCGAGGTCCCAGAGCCGAATGGCCCCATCATCGCCGCAACTGGCCAGCATGCTCCCATCGGGACTCACCTTGAGCGCTTGCACCGTTCCCTGATGCGCCTCTCGCACCCGCACACACTCGCCACGCTGCACCTCCCACCAGCGCAGCCTGCCGTCACTGCCTCCACTGACCAACAACTCCCCACCGGGAACCCAGCTCAGCGCAGAGACCACCCCCGCATGCCCTTCAAAGGCATGTACACGCTGCCCACTATGCGCCTCCCACACGAAGAGTGCTCCGCCCTCTCTCCCGCTGCCACCAGAGGCCAGCCGCCGCCCATCGGGGCTCCAGGCCACACTCATCACGACTCCCTGATGTCCCGCCAGCTGCTGCTGCTGCGTGCCATCGGTCGCATCCCACAGAGAGACGGAGCCATCATCACCCCCGCCGGCCACCCGCGTGCCATCCGGGCTCCAGGCCACGCGCCGGAGCCAGGTCGCGTGCGCACGATTTGCCCATCGCAGGGTGTGTGCGGCCACATCCCACACCTGCACTCCACGCTGAAAGGTGCCGCAGGCCAGAAGCTTTCCGTCTGGACTCCACGCCAGGCCATAGAAGATGGTGTCAGCGGAGTCGGAGTCCCCCATGATCTGGAAACAGGAGCCCAGGGTTGGGTCCCAGAGCCGGATGTCACTATCCGACCCGCTACTAGCCAGCCTGCTCCCATCAGGACTCCATGCCACGCCGTATACACGCCTGCGATGACCGCGCAACACGCCTCGTGGCCTCCCACCGGCCACCTCCCAGATGGTGACCAGGGTATCCGTGCCGCCACTCGCCAACTGCGTGCCGTCTGGACTCCAGTCGAGGTCGTAGAGGGAGGCCACGGAACCCTGCATGACCCGCACGCACAGCGCACGTTCGACCTCCCACAGCCGCAGGGTGCCATCGTCACTACCACTGAGCAGGTGGCTGCTATCGGGGGTGAAGGCCAGGCTGTACACAATGGCGCTATGTCCCTGCAGCACCGCCCGCAATGTGCCCTCTTGGCCATCCCACAGCCGGATAGTTGTATCCCGACCACCACTGGCCAGCGTCCCTCCATCCGGACTCCAGGCCAGGGCTTCCACCCGCTCGGTATGTCCCACCAGCGTCTCGAGACAGCGTCCACTGGCGAGTTCCCACAGCTTGACGGTGCTATCCCAGCTCGCGCTGACGAGAACGCTGCCATCGGGGGCAAAGGCCAGGCCGCGCACCAGGTTGGTATGCCCGGAGAGGATCTCGACGCAGCGAGCCGGTCCTGTCTGCTGCATCTCCCAGAGCCTGGTCGTGCCCGCGACGTCGCCACTGGCGAGCAGGCTTCCATCCGGGCTCCAGGCCAGCGAGAAGACCGGACCGGGATGCGGTATGTCCTCCACAGGCGTGCCCAGCGAAGCCTCCCAGAGCCGGACGGTGGCATCAAGTCCCCCACTGGCGAGCAGTCTTCCATCGGGGGAAAAGGCCAGGCACGTGGTGCCCTGCGTGTGCCAGCCCGACCAGAGCAAGGCCCCACTTTCGACGTCCCACAGCTTGACGCTGCCATCCATGCTCCCACTGGCGAGCGTGTGTTCATCCGGGCTCAAGGCAAAGGCAAATGTCGTGTCGGTATGGGCCTGCCAGACCAGGTGCAGGAGCTTGCCTTCCTCGCGCCACACCCGCACTTCCCCCCGCCTGCTGACGGCCGCCCAATACTGCCCACCACGGCTGATGGCCACTTCGGTGATGGCATCGAAGGCCTCCGTAAAGACGCACTCACGCATCACGGCCCCGGACAGATTCGCGTCTTGCATCTGGACCCCTTGCATGTACGCCCCCCGAATGGCGAGCCGTGAGAGGTCCAGGCCGCGCAGGTCGCCCCGCAACGCTTTGAGCAGAGCGATCACGTTGGCCGGACCGTAGCCCTGACTGCTGCCATCTTCCGTGCGCACGTGCCTGAGCAGCGAGAGGCACTGCTCCTCGACGCGCGTGTCCGACCCGAGAACGGCTCGCAGGCGCTCCACGAGGGGACGCACCAGCAAACGTACCTGGGTCTGACGCACGTAGTCTTTGGCTTGCGCCTGCTCGAGCGCATACCGGTGCAGGTGGTCCATCGCCTGCGTGACAATCTCCTCGCTTAGTTGATCGAGCAGGGCATCGGTGACGTACTCCATCACCACCGATTGCAGCGTAAAACTGGCCCGCTGTCCCCGCTCGATCAGGGACCGTCGCGAGAGCGCTTCCAAGGCCTCCAGCACCCGCGCACGCGTTGGCCTGGGGACTAGCAAGGAGAGCAAGGAATCGAGCGATGTCCACTCGCGCACCACCGTCAGCCAGGTGAGGAGCATCTGCTCCAGCAGCGTCAGGCGTACCACTTGCTGGCGCAGTACTGCGCGGATGCCATTGAAGATCAGCTCCCCCGAGTCCAGGAACGGGACGATCTCGCCGGAAAAGAGATCGACGATGGCCTGTCCCACGATCTTGAGCGCGAGCGGATTGCCCGCGTAGGTGGCGATCAGCTGCAGCCAGGCGGAGGATGCCCCGCGCAGGTCCTTGTCTTCCAGCAGGGAGCGCGCTGCCTCTTCAGAGAGGCCCAACAGGCGTAGTGAACGGACTGGCCCGCGCAGCCCTTCCAGGGCCTCGATCTCGCGGGGTTTCTCGCGGCTGGTCAGCACCACACAGCTCTGGTGGGCGGATTCACCAAGCCGCTCGATCAGGCGCCCGTAGCCCTGGTAGCCGGGGCGGTAGTTGCCCTCGGGGTCTCCCTCCTCCAGGAGCGTCTCCAGATTGTCCAGCACGAGCAGGCAGCGCCGCTCTTGCAGGCGCCCGATCAACTGGTTGATACGTTGTTCCAGCGAGGGTGGGAACTCGGCAGGTGGGGTTTCCGAGAAGAAGGTGAGGCAGTCGGCCACCAGTTCCTCACAGGAGGGGGCATCCCTGAGGGAGCGCCACAGCACGGCGTCGAACTGGGGGGCAAGTA
Source organism: Chloroflexota bacterium (assembly GCA_005881495.1). Next base: position 6,813 of record VBHI01000198.1, on the reverse strand, counting down.
GCTTGCCCAGGAGCGAGACCAGCGCGCTCTTGCCGATGCCGCCCATCCCCAGGATGGCCACGAGCCGGCAACGCTCGTGCGCAATGAAGTGGATCAGTTCGGCCAGCTCTCCCTCACGACCCGTGAAGCGGCTCACATCCAGCGCTCCGACCCAGTCAATGCGCGGGAAAGCTGCTGATTGCATCGCAGGAGCCTGGTCGGAGGGAGCACGGACCGCGGTGGTGGAAGTGAACACTGGTGTCGTCTGGGTACTGAGCACGGCCGCGAGCCAGGCCTCATCAAGGAGGACCCGTTGATGCGCCGTTTTCCATAAGTCGCGGATCTCCTCTTCCTCCCGCTCGGGCGCAAAGACGTGCTGCTGCACACACACCACAATAAAGTGTTGGAGATGTTCCTCTTTGGGATAGTTGCTGCCTCCCTCCCACTCGGCGACCGCGCGTCGAGAGATCCCCAGCAGCGCGGCCAGGCCGGCTTGCGTCAGGCCGATGCTGGTGCGCAGCGTCAGCATCGCCTGCCCAAAGGTATAGTCACGCTCACGATAGGAGTGCCGCGGCATCGGCGTCCTCTTTGCCTTCCCCGTGACCCGCCAGCACCTAGCCAGCAATGTGAAGCAATATGGAAGCAACATGTCACCTTGTGGCGGCTGTAATCCCCAAGCACTCCCGGTATACTGGTAGGTGTTGGATACGCCCGAGGCGGGTCCACGTTGAGTGGAGGGTCTGGGGAATGTTGTGAAGCTCCAGACTCTCCTGTGTAACTTCATCCTAGTAGCATAGCACATTTCGGGCGAGAAGTCTTCGCAGAAAGGTGACACGTATGATGAGGAACGGGACGAGCACGTCCTTCAGTGCGCTGAAACAGATCGATGCCGGCGTCCTGAACGTCGGCTACGCTGAAGCTGGCAAGAGCGATGGTCCGGCGGTCGTGCTGCTGCACGGCTGGCCCTATGACATTCACAGCTTTGTCGACGTTGCCCCGAGGCTTTCGCAGGCAGGCTACCGGGTGATCGTCCCCTATCTGCGTGGCTATGGCTCGACGCGCTTTCTTTCGAGCACAACGCCCCGCAATGGCCAGCAATCGGTGGTCGCTGTCGATATCATCGCTCTGATGGATGCACTCAAAATTGGCAGGGCGATCCTCGGCGGTTTTGATTGGGGCGCGCGCACGGCCGACATCATCGCGGCGCTGTGGCCGGAACGCTGCAAGGGTCTCGTCTCGGTGAGCGGGTATCTGATCAGCAGCCAGCAAGCCGGCCAGGTGCCGTTGCCGCCACAGGCTGAGCTGCAGTGGTGGTACCAGTATTACTTCGCCACCGAACGCGGCCGGGTCGGCTACGACAAATACCGGCGCAACTTTGCGAAGCTCATCTGGCAGATCGCTTCGCCGAAATGGAACTTCGACGAGGCCACCTTCGAGCGCAGCGCCGCGGCCTTCGACAACCCGGATCACGTCTGCATCGTGATCCACAATTACCGCTGGCGGCTCGGGCTGGCTGAAGGCGAGGCGAAATATGATGAGCTTGAACAGCGGCTCGCTAAAGCTCCGAACATCAGCATGCCCACGATGACGTTGGAAGGCGATGCCAATGGGGCACCGCATCCAGGGGCTAGTGCCTATGCCCGGAAATTCTTGGGCCGCTATGAACACCGCCTCATCACGGGCGGTGTCGGGCACAACCTGCCTCAAGAAGCACCTGGGGACTTTGCCCAGGCGATCATCGATGTCGACGCGTACTCGTCGTCGGCATCCTAGCGTGTGAGGGAGCCGTGCTCGGCTATCGAGCTGCTCCATCACGCGGCCAATCTGTCATGTACCAACACAAAGGAGAACTGGTATGGAAAACCAAACCCACCAAACGACAGCAACCGTAGTCCGTCCCTTCCGCGTCGACATGCCCGAAGAAGCGATCGCCGACCTGCGCCGGCGCATCGCCGCCACGCGCTTTCCCGACAAGGAGCTCGTCGCCGATGCGTCGCAGGGCGTGCAGCTGGCGATGCTCCAAGAGCTCGCGCGCTACTGGGCAACCGACTACGACTTCAGGAGGCTCGATTCGAGGCTGAACGCGCTGCCGCAGTTCATGACGAAGATCGACGGCCTCGACATCCACTTCATCCACGTGAAGTCGCGTCACGAGAACGCGCTGCCGCTGATCATCACGCACGGCTGGCCCGGCTCGGTGATCGAGATGCTCGAGGTCATCGGTCCGCTCACCAATCCGACCGCGCACGGCGGCGACGCCGACGACGCCTTCGACCTCGTGCTCCCGTCGCTGCCCGGCTACGGCTTCTCCGGTGAGCCGGCGGACCTCGGCTGGGACCCTGGCCGCGTCGCGCGCGCCTGGGTGGAGCTCATGAGCCGGCTCGGCTACACCCGCTACGTCGCCCAGGGCGGCGACATCGGCGCCAACGTCACCGACGCGATGGGACGCATGGCACCCGAGGGGCTGCTCGGCGTCCACCTCAACTTCCTCAGCGCCTTCCCGACCGAGGTGGGGGCGGCGCTCTTCGGCGGGCTCATACCGGCCGGACTCTTCAAGCGGGTTGCGATCGCCGTCCTCGCCGACCGGGCCGAGAAGAAGGAGCCCGCGGCACTCGATGCGCTCGCCGCCCTCTTCCGGAGGGGCTACTTCGTCGAGATGCCCGAGCACCCGCAGACGATCGGCTATGCGTTGACGGATACGCCCGTCGGGCTGGCAGCGTGGATGCTCGACCACGACGCAGACAGCTACGAGAAGATCTCGCACGCGTTTCTCGACGGCCAGCCCGCGGGCGGCCTGACACGCGACAGGATCGTCGACAACATCACGCTGTACTGGCTGACGAACACCGCCACCTCGTCGGCGCGGCTCTACTGGGAGAACTTCCGAACCATCTTCGCCGCGATCGCATCCGGGGCGAAGTCCCCCGAGCTCTCGCTCCCGGTGGCCTTCACGGTCTTCCCCGGCGAGATCGTCCAGGCACCGCGCAGCTGGGCCGACAAGGTCTATCCCAACCTGATCTACTTCAACGAGGTCAACAAGGGCGGTCACTTCGCCGCCTGGGAAGAGCCGGAGCTGTTCGCCACCGAGCTCCGAGCGGCGTTCAGGTCACTGCGCTAGTTGGAGAGGGGGACGACGGGCACAACGTGTGCCCACCGTTCCACACCACAGTAGGCGTCGGCATCCTATCGTGTGACGGAGCAGTTCTCGGCTTTCGAGCTTCTCCATCACGCGGCCAATCTGTCATGTATCAACACAAAGGAGAATTGTCATGGAATCCCAAACCCACGAAACCACATCAACCAGTGAAGTTCGCCCCTTCCGCTTCAACGTGCCGGAAGCGGAACTTACCGAATTGCGCAGGCGCATAAACGCGACAAAGTGGCCTGAGCGGGAAACGGTCGCGGATGCATCGCAAGGCGTGCAGTTGGCGACGACTCAGGCACTCGCGCGCTATTGGGCGACGGATTACGATTGGCGGACGTGCGAGGCGAAGCTGAACGCCCTCCCGCAATTCATGACCGAGATCGATGGGCTCGACATGCATTTCATCCACGTACGCTCGAAGCATGAGCATGCGTTGCCGCTCATCGTCACGCACGGATGGCCCGGCTCGGTCATCGAGCAGCTGAAGATTATCGATCCACTTACCAATCCCACGGCACATGGCGCGAGCGCATCGGACGCGTTCGACGTCGTGATTCCGTCGCTGCCGGGCTATGGCTTTTCGGGCAAGCCGACCACGACCGGCTGGGATCCTATTCGCACCGCACGCGCTTGGACCGTGCTGATGAAGCGCCTCGGATATACGCGATTTGTGGCGCAAGGCGGCGATTGGGGGAATGCTGTCACGGAGCAGATGGCTCTGCAAGCGCCTCCCGAATTGCTGGGCATCCACACCAACATGCCTGCCACCATCCCAGCCGATGTTGCGAAGGCGCTCCAGTTCGGCGACCCGCCGCCATCCGGCCTCTCAGCCGAGGAGAAGGGCGCGTGGGATCAGCTCGACTTTTTCTACAAGCACGGCCTGGGCTACGCCCAGGAGATGGGGAACCGCCCGCAGACGCTGTACGCGCTTGCGGATTCACCTGTCGGGCTAGCCGCCTGGATGCTCGACCACGACGCGCGCAGTCAGGCGCTCATCGCACGCGTCTTCGACGGTCAGCCCGAGGGCCTGACGCGAGACGACGTCCTCGACAACGTCACGCTCTACTGGTTGACGAACACGGCGGTCTCATCGGCTCGTCTGTATTGGGAAAGCAAGCTTGCCTTTTTCGCCCCCAAAGGTGTCGCGATCCCGGTTGCCGTGAGCGCCTTTCCTGACGAGCTCTATCAGGCCCCGCGGAGTTGGACAGAGCACGCGTATCCCAAACTGATTCATTACAACCGGCTCCCCAAAGGCGGGCACTTCGCCGCGTGGGAGCAGCCGCAACTCTTTTCAGAAGAGGTTCGCGCGGGCTTCAGATCCCTGCGCTAGTTGGAGAGGGGGACGACGGGCACACTGTGTGCCCGTCGTCCTGCACCACAGCAGAAACGATGTACTCGTTGGCCGATCTCTCAACGATCCCGTTGACTGGTTGGTCGACATTCATCCAAGAAAGGAACGCTCATGTCTCAGACACCTTCTACCACTGTTGGCCCTCTCACCGTCGTGCTCGTGCATGGCGCTTTTGCTGATGCGTCAAGCTGGACGGGCGTGATTGAGCGGCTGCAGAAAGCAGGGGTGCAGGTGACTGCCCCCGCGAATCCCCTGCGTGGCCTCGCCAGTGACTCCGCCTACATCGCCAGTGTGTTCGACCAGATTCCCGGCCCGGTCCTGGCCGTCGGCCACTCGTACGCGGGCGCGGTGATTACCAACGCCGCCACGAAAACCAGGAACGTTGTCGGCCTGGTCTATGTCGCCGCCTTCGCTCCCGACGAAGGTGAGCGCCTGGGCGATGCCGAAAGCAGCTCGAAGGACAGCGTCCTGGGCACAGCCCTGGTCCCACTCAAGTATCCGACGGGACAGGGCGCGGAGACCGCTGTGGAGTTTGCGATCAATCCTCCACAATTCCATGATGCCTTCGCCGCCGACCTGCCTGCCGAGCAGGCTGCTGTGATGGCTGCCACCCAGCGTCCCGTTGCCGAGGGGGCGTTCTCCGAGCCGTCCGGGGTGCCCGCCTGGAAGACCTTACCTTCCTGGACCGTGGTTGCTACCGGCGACAAGGCAGCCGGGAGCGATGTCATCCGTTCCATGGCCGAGCGCGCCGGTGCGACGATCACCGAGGTTGAGGGCTCCCATGTGATCATGATCTCGCAGCCACAGGCCGTCACGGACGTGATTCTGAGGGCGGTCGCCGCCGTCGGCTAAGCGGGTGGGCGGCCGCCGCCGTTAGCTGTTCGCTTCCCGAACCACGTGGCTCGACTTTTGCACATCGATGCTGGCGTCCCGCATGGTGCAGACGCGCATCGCTGAGACATCCAAGCAGAGGAAAGGCATGCATGATGAAAATAAACAAGCTCTTGCTCGCGACGAGACACCCCGCAGCGATTCACTTACCCATTGAAGGTGAGTTGCCTTCTCTGAGTGGCGCGACCGCGTGGCTCAATTCGCCGCCGCTCTCGGCGGCCGACCTGCGCGGAAAAGTCGTCCTCATCGACTTCTGGACCTACACCTGCATCAACTGGCTACGCACACTGCCCTATGTCCGCGCGTGGGCCGAGAAATACCAGGAGCACGGCGTCGTGGTGATCGGCGTACACACGCCTGAGTTCCCATTTGAACACGACATCGAGAACGTGCGCCAAGCCGCCAGGGACATGAAGGTCTCCTATCCGATCGCCATCGATAACGACTATGCGATCTGGTATGCATTCGATAACCACTATTGGCCGGCCCTCTATCTCGTCGATGCGCAGGGGCATATTCGCTATCATTACTTCGGCGAGGGCGCCTACGAACAGTCGGAAATGATGATGCAACACGTGCTGGCCGAGGCGGGCATCGGCGGCATCGATGATGAACTGGTGTCGGTCGATGCCCAGGGTGCTGAAGCTGCTGCCGATTGGGACAGCTTGAGGTCTCCAGAAAACTATGTCGGCTATGAGCGTACCGAGAACTTTGCGTCCCCCGGTGGGGCAGTCCTGGACAGGCGTCACCTGTATGCTGCCCCCGAGCGGTTGAGACTCAATCATTGGGCCCTGTCGGGTGATTGGACGGTGGGGAGAGAGGCCACGGTGCTCAACGAAGCCAACGGGCGCATCGCGTACCGTTTTCACGCCCGCGATCTACATCTCGTCATGGGACCGGCAGCGCGAGGAACGTCCGTACGATTTCGCGTGTTCATCGATGGACAGGCGCCGGGCGAGGCTCATGGCAGTGACGTTGACGAGCAGGGCAACGGCACGGTGACCGAACAGCGGCTGTATCAACTGATCCGACAACCGAAGCCCATTGCTGATCGCCAGTTCGAGATCGAGTTTCTCGATGCGGGCGTGGAGGCTTTCGCTTTCACGTTCGGCTGATCCACGACAGAGGCTCTTCACCCCATCACTGTGCCCTGGCGGTGGCCTGGATTCATCTCCCAATTGGAGAGAGATACATGAATACAAATTCGCAAGAGCAAATGGGAACCGGCGAAGGCTCTGGGCCGACCAGCGCCGAGCAGCGGTTGAAAGAACTTGGCATCAAGCTCCCGGCGCCGCCTGAGCCGTTCGGCACCTATGTGGAAGCGGTGCAGACGGGCAATCTGCTTTTTCTGAGCGGGATGCTTCCCACGGAAGGCCACGGGGCGAAATTCATTGGGCGCGTCGGCGCGGAGCTCGATGTGGAAGCGGGGCGCAAGGCGGCTCACCTC
>VBHI01000094.1 GCA_005881495.1 Chloroflexota bacterium | reverse complement strand
GTTGATCGATGTCGCCTGGCCTCGATCTGATTAACCCCAGACAGGCGTTGACCAGCTTGGAGAGCACATCCGACGATCATTCGTAGAACGCTTTTCCCCTGGGGAAGTCATCATCCATTGAATGACATCTTACTTCATATCGCTTCACATTGCTTTAATCTGGAAGGTCACACGGAAAGGAGGCCACCGATGACGGGTTCCTCGTATGGTGAGCGAGACTATGCCTTCGGCCAGCTGATGCTGACACTACGCACCACCATTGGCCTGACGCAAGCGAGCCTGGGCGACCTGCTGGGGGTCTCCCGGCGTGCTGTGGCAGAGTGGGAGGGAGGTAGCAATTATCCCAAAGTCGAGCGCCTCAAACAGCTCATTGCACTGGGAGTACTGCAGCAGGTCTTTCCCGCTGGGCGTGAGGTTGAGGAGATCCGGGCTCTCTGGTTCGTGGCAGGAGCTTGCGTGCCGTCTTGCTGAATCTGGGGACTCTGCTCCTCCTCATCTGGGTATCGTCCACTTATCCCCCGGCTGAGGGCATCTACATGGACATCCCTGGCATATCCATGGCTGCCAGAGCAGCCGCAGGCATCACGATAAAGGGGCGCATCATGTCGTGATCCTCGTGCTCCAGTATATGACAATGGTACATGTAGCGGCCTGTGAAGCCATCAAAGGTGGCAACTATTGAGACCATTTCACCTGGATTGACACGCACCGTATCTTTCCAGCCCAGTTCGTTCGCATCGAGCGTCCCATGCCCTTGAAATCTGATGGGTACAGTCGTTGCCCTCGTTTCTGGCTGGAAGCCCTCCGTGTTGTAGAGGTCTCTGCCCAGCGCCTGGAACTGCACGAGATGCACATGGAAGGGATGGGTGTCTTCCGTCAGGTTGACGACACTCCAAACCTCTGTCGAACCGTAGGCCACGAACCAGTTGACGGTATCCTCAAAGTGTCTTGCGATGGTGCGATAGCGCCTGGTTTTTCCCTGTTCATCCGCTATCGTAATGAGCTCTTCTCCTGCTGCGGCAACTCCGTCCGGCACCTCAGCCAGTTCATGGAAGGTGAGCATGCCATCTGGATACTCGACCATCGCGACGACGCGGTGCTGGTGAGCAGGGGGCAACCGGTCATGTTCGAGCCTGCGGTACGACGAAGACAGCGACGTGGGCAGGACGAAAGGGTCATCCACCGGTTGGGAGGAGACACGGAACTCCATTACTTCCGGGTGCGGGAGCCGGTTCTCCGGGTCGGGTGTCCCGGGTGGTTGGGTTGCCGGACTGTTATCGAACGGCGCGCCGGCGGTGTTGACCAGGATCAGCCGCTGCCCTTGTAAAGCACGAAAGTCGACGATGAGATCTGCACGCTCTGCCGGTGCGAGAAGCAGTCCATCCCGGGGGATTTCAACCGGCTGCCCGAGCAAGCCGCCATCGGTCCCGATCTGCTTGATGAGCTCATGGACAGGAGTACCGCTTTCATCGAGCAGCACCAGGCGGTAGATACGTGCGTTGGACCCGTTAAGCAGCCGGAGCCGGTACTGCCGTGCTTCGACCGGAAGATGCGGCCAGATAGTCCCGTTGACCAGCGTGAACGGGCCGAAAAACTCCATGGTGCCATTTTCGACCTTATGCAACAGGCGACCGGTGAGCGACCCATCGGGTGCGGTCTCCAGGTTGCGATCCTGGAGCAGTAAGGGGATCTCGTAGGGACCAGCAGGCAAGTGCAGTGCTGCTTCCTCGGCATCACGGATGATGTAAAGCCCGGCAAGGCCTGCATAGACGTTGAACCTGGTAATGCCCATGGCATGATCGTGATACCAGAGCAGCGTGGCCTGCTGGTCGTTGGTATAGTCGCTCGTCGTCGATTGACCTGAGAGGGAGGCGTTCTCGGTCCAGCCATCGCTCACCGCTGCCGTCCGACCGCCATGAAGATGTACGACAGTCCAGGGCGAAAGCTTCGCAACGGTCGAATTGGCTTGTCTCCCACTGCGTCCGGGCTCATTTTGTGTGCCATCCGGGGCGGTGACTGCTGTGATAGGATAAGGCTCGCCCCCAGGGATAGCGTTGATCCATTCGACCTGAAGGCTCTGCCCGCGCGCGACCTCGATGGTTGGCCCTGGCAGTGAGCCTTCATACGTCCACACCTCACTTGGTGGGAGTTCCGAGTGTAGTTGGACCTGGGCAGGTCGCATATGTATCCGCAAGATGTACCGCTGATCGTCTGTCTTGTGGGGACGCAAGATGATAGGCATCCGCAGACAATCCTTGAACTTGGTCAGCGAGGTTTGTCTAGTTGATTTTTCCATCATAGTAAGCTCCTTGTTTCTGGTGATTTCCTCGCCAGGATTTGCAGATGGGCGACCACGTTGTCTGTCCAATCTGATACCCGTGAGCTACATCTTATCCTCTCTGGTACTAGTATAACCAGGAAGCATAAAGAAAACGTGAAGAGCATCGTCAAAAACGGGAGGTCCCCTCACACGAAGCCACCTTGCCGTCAGAGAATGTTGCTTGGGGCAATGAGTATGGCTTGCTAATGCTATCTATCGATTTATGCGAAGAGTACAATGATATTGTTGGTGACACTGGTCACTCCCGGGGACATCCAGGCGATATCGTTGGCCATATCATACTCACTCCAGGTTGCTACGGTACCTGAAAGAGTTATATTGCCACCATCAGTCGTTACAACGATGTTGTCATCGTAGAGTTCGGCATTGCGAGCAAAGGCGCGTGCGATTTCAGACGAGATGTCCACAGCAGAGGTGTGTGACTGATTGACAGTGATCTCGTTGACAAGACCTCTGACTCCCAGAATCATCGCAGCGTCATCCTCGGCTGCGTCTCGCTGGTAGGACCAATCGACGTTGCCCGCCAGGGTCGCGATCCCATCAATTACACGCACAGATAGCCACTCGTCAGGTACCTTGTAATCTAGCTCCAGCACGCACCGTATGTCGTCGGCAATATCCGCATCGCTACGCAGATCCAGGGCAGCGGGATCAACGACGATGCGGTTATCGACCGAGGTGACACCTCCGACGCGGTAGGCAGCATTTTCCGCCTCCAATTTGGTGCCGAATGTGCTGGCT
>VBHI01000138.1 GCA_005881495.1 Chloroflexota bacterium | reverse complement strand
AGCGCGTTCTTTAGCGCTGGTTTCCTGCTCGGGCCGGGCCTTGGCGGTTTGTTGGCTACTACCGGCTACGCCAGCGCCTTTATTGGGGCTGCTCTCTTCCGGGTCGTGGCAATCATTCTTGTGATCTTCATGATACCCGCAGTGCGCAAGGAGACGAGAAGCACCAGCAGAAGCGAAGAAGCAGGCCCGGCAATATCCTACCGCGCTTTATTTGCTCTCCCGCTGGTGGGCGCATATATTCTGGCTTTTGGCGACTATCTTTACCTTGGCTTTGATCTCACGCTGATGCCGCTCTGGATGCACGATCACCTGGGAGCCTCGGTCGCCATTATTGGTATCGCCTATATGGGCTGGGCCATTCCCAATATCATCTTGTCACCAGTTGGGGGACGCGTGGCTGACCGCCAGCGCCGCTCATTGATCATCGCTATTTTTGGCCTGGCACAGGTCCCGATCTATCTCCTCTTAGGTTTGGCCACCATGGCAAGTGTCGTTGTTGTCCTCTTCATTATTCATGGTTGCCTCTATGCCTTTATCCAGCCCGCGGTGGATGCCCATATCGCCACATCGTCGCACAGCACTATGCGTGCCAGGGTGCAGGGTATGTACTCAACTTTCGGCCTGGTAGGCGCCTTTTTCGGAGCCAACCTGTTCAGCCCACTCTATGCAATCAACTACCGCCTACCGCTCTTTACTATGGGTATGCTCTTTGGGTTCTGCGTTATTGTGGGTGGGATTATGGTGCGTATTTCTGAGTCTCGTAGGAAAGTGGTGGAGGTTGTAGAGGAGCCTATACAGGTGTAGGTGCAATGTGTTTCACCTGATGGGATGGAATATTGGAATCATTCTGGCAAATTAAGCTACTGACATATAGTTGTCACAAGGGAGGTGTACAATGCTGGTAGCTGGTAGGAATCGTGACATACATGTGATAAGGAGCAAGCAACAATGACTGATGAACCTGATAAGAGCGTTGCATTAAAAGAGTTCCAGCGTATTCCCGGCGTGGGTAAATCCATTTCATTGGATTTGTGGAACATGGGTTTTCGCAATGTAGAGGAACTGCAAAACCAGGACCCTGAAGAGCTTTACGCAAGGCTTTGTCTGCAAGAGGGTACACAGGTTGATCGCTGTATGCTGTATGTTTTTCGCTGCGCGGTCTATTACGTTTCTAATGAAGAACATGATCCGGAACTATTGAAGTGGTGGAATTGGAAAGAGCGCTAAGCTGCGTGGAAAACGGAGAGGTCGGATTGCAAAGGATGGGTGTAGGGGCCGATAAATCGGCGCTGGGCGCGATAAATCGGCCCCTACGGCCATTTCATACACTCGAGGTGAAACAGGGGGGGCCGATAAATCGGCGCTGGGCACGATAAATCGGCCCCTACTGTATGGATTACCAATATTTCATACACCCACTCATAAAGGTGATTTGAACTATCTCGACACTGTTGTTTGCGCAGTGGTATACTCACTTTATGGACACGCAACCTGGAAACTCACCTGGCAATCAGGAAACCGCGGCGCTTTTGCGTAGTAATCGCGAATTGGCGGTACTCTACACGATTGCGGGACATCTGAACCGCAAGGTAGACGTGCACGAGGCGTTACAGGAGGTCCTGGCGCAGGTCACGAATCTGCTTGGTATGCAGACCGGTTGGGTCTGGCTGCTTGATCAGCAGGGAGAGCCATACCTGGCAGCGGCACAGTCACTGCCGCCGTACCTTGCCGACCACCGGGAACGCATGACCGGCTACTGTCTCTGCCTGGATACCTTCCTGGAAGGCAGCCTCGAAGGGGCATCCAACATCGATGTATTCCGCTGTAGCCGGCTGAAGAATGCCGAGCGCGACAGTGACCCCACCTCCTGGGGTCTGCGCTTTCACGCCAGTGTGCCCATCTATGCGGGTGCCATACCGCTCGGCGTGCTGAACGTTGCCAGCGAAGACTGGCGTGAGCTGCTGCCGGAAGAACTGCAACTGCTGCATATCATTGGAGACCAGATCGGGCTGGCGATACAACGAGCACGACTCTCCGCCGAACACACACTTGCGGCCGCGCGCCTGGCCACCATCGAGGAGCGCAACAGGTTAGCGCGCGAGATTCACGATACCCTGGCGCAGGGATTGGCGGCTATCACCTTGCAGTTGGAAACGGCCGATGCGCTGGGGACGACGCGGCCAGAACGCGCCCAGGAGGCGATCAGGCGCGCACTGGCCCTGGCTCGCGGCAATCTGAAAGAGGCACGTCGCTCGGTGATGGACTTGCGAGCTGCGCCATTACAAAATCGCACGCTGCCTGAAGCATTGGCGGCGCTGGCACAGCGGGGTTGTGAGGAGCATGCGCTGCCAATACAATTTTCGTGCTCACCCGAGAGGGCCTTTCCACAGCTTTCTACACGCCTGGAGGTGGGCATCTATCGCATTGCCCAGGAGGCGTTGGCAAATGCTTGCAAACACGCCAGGGCACAACATATTGAAGTGACTCTTTTGGGCAATGATGAGTATGTAGAGCTTGTTGTGCTGGATGACGGGTGCGGTTTCGATCCCGATATGGTGGCGCAGATTGGCGAAGGGCAACACTTTGGATTGACAGGGATGAACGAGCGCGCGAAGCTGCTTGGCGGCATCATCTGTATTCAGAGTGCATTGGGGGCAGGTACCCGTATTGCTGCCCGCGTCCCATATCGAGAGAAAGACCAGCGAGAGAAAGATCAGTAGGTACGACAAGTACGACAGGTGACAAGTACGCGGGGAAGATATGGAAAAGATTCGCATTCTGCTGGCAGATGATCATCCTATTTTGCGCGAGGGTTTACGCGCTGTGCTGGAGACTCAGCCTGATTTTGAGGTGATCGCCGAGGCGGCCAACGGGCAAGAAGCAATGCGCCTTGCACTGGCGCTGCAACCAGATATTCTCCTCCTTGATCTCGAAATGCCTGTGCTCGATGGCGTTGAGACGATTCGACGCTTACGCCAGCAGCGGCCTCATTCCCGCATTATTGTCTTCACCGCCTTTGATAACGACGAGCGCATTATACACGCGGTCCAGGCGGGAGCGAATGGGTACCTCTTGAAAGAGGCGCCACGGGATGAACTTTTCAGCGCTATTCGCATCACGATGGCCGGTGGGTCGCTCCTGCAACCGGTCGTTGCTTCCAAGTTGCTGCGCCATATGGGACACATGGGACAGCAGCCCACCGCAGGCTCTCATGCAGGGACATATAGCCATAGCCTGGAGCATTCCCTGCCCTATGAGCCTCTCACCGAACGTGAGCTTGAGGTATTGAATCTTCTCGCTCAGGGTATGCCGAATAAAGAGATTGCGGCGCAACTTATTATTAGTGAACGAACTGCCAAGTTTCATGTGAGTTCTATCATGGGGAAATTAGGTGCCACAAATCGTACTGAGGCGGTTTCACTGGCAGCTCAAAAAGGGCTTATTACGCTGCATTCGTGACTTTACAGGACTCCTCGCCACCTCCGGTGGCTCGTTTTTTTCATTGTTGTGGCGTTGCGGGTTTGGCAGACGCAGTCTGCCAAACCCGCAACGCCACAACATAGCTGTGTGCTGCCTGCGGCGAAAAAACGTGCACATCGCCTCAGATACAAAGAAGTGTACAACTTGCAGACCTCCTGGTCGTATTACATATATGCAATTCAAGAGGAGAAATGCACCAATGCAAGCACAAACATATTCTGCACAGCGTACGCAACCCAGTCGTTGGGAGATTTTTTTACACGTTGGTAAAACCTTCAAGCTCATCAGTGCGATGATGTTTGACGGGCGTGTCGCTTTATGGCGCAAGTTGTTTTTTGTCGGTTCGATTGTCGGACTACTGGTACTACTCTTTTTTCCAGATCTCTTCAGCGAGACTGTTTTAAGTACCGTTTTCCCTATAATAGGTACGTTAGCGGGTGTGCCTCTCGATGCGGGTTTCGACTGGGTGGCTTTTGCCCTGGTAGCGCTGAACCTGTTCAGGTTTTTCCCGGCTGAACTATTGGCAGAACATTACAAGCGTATATTTGGATAAGTATCTTGTCCAGCTTGCCAACGACGCCAGGTTGACCGCTAGGGTCAACCCTACTATACACGGCGCGATGTTGCGCATCGCACGCGCATAAGGCTGGCTGGTTTGGTATCCATCGCGGTAATACAGCCAGGTTGACCGCCAGGGTCAACCCTACTATACACGGCGCGATGCTGCGCATCGCACGCGCGGCTGATGGGAGGTTAGCGGCGATGAAAGGAAGTACCTACGGCTCCCGCCCCTGCTCTTCTTTTGAGCAATCGTCACAAGTGAATGTGGTCATTGGCATTCGGCGGCCTGAATTTTGTACCATCGTTGACAAAGACGAAGGTCTGATCTTGCGATTGCAGGTGAATATGAATGACCATATCCGGTTTGCCATCCCCGGTGACATCGCGGAACTCTAAAGTAATCGGCGTCAGATCACCACCAGGGCCTAATATATAGTAGGGGACGACGTAGCTCAGGGCGCCGGACTGGCTGCCAGCCGGAAATTCCACCACGATAGCCTGGCGATTCAGATCGACGGCGATAAAATGACTGGGATGCGCTGGGCTGTCACCGCCGTGTCCAACGACTGCATCGGCCTGGTAGGTACGAGGATTGCCATAGCGAACGTCATCATAGCGGGCTAATCCCCACGCCAGTAGCAATGAACCTAATTCCCATAATACGAGCATAGCGATCATGCCGATGCCCACAGGGAGAAGCCAGTGCACTTTTCCAGCAAGCACATTCTTTTTCGGCGCCGGCTGCGGCTTTGTTGTGCCACGCGTCGCCGGTTTTGTTTGGATAAGAACCGGGTCACTCAGGGAAGTGGACGGCCTTGGTTGACCCTGTCCTGTACGACGCTGCGGAATCGGTGAAGCAGATTTTGGCAAACCAGCAGTGGGAGGACGAGGTGAAGGTAAGTTCGTTCGGCGAATTGCAGTTGTATTGAAACGAGGTGAGTCAGAGGCCAGTCCATCCTCTATCTGCAAATCATCTTCAGTTGCCCGGTAGTCGCGTCCAGTCGTATCTGAATATGATGTCGAGCCTGAATTGACCCTGGTTGAGCCCGTGTTGCGCTTCTGCGGCTGATCAGCGCTGCGCGCCATTCGCCTTCCCTTTCTCTACCGTCTCCTTTTGAAATCGACACATTTTTTACGCTTTTCCAGAAGCAATGCTTACAATACGTTATTCTTATGTGATTCTAGCATGGTACCATAATACTAGCATGGTATACATATGTCAATACGTATACCTGCGTATCAAAATGTTTCAATGTGATCAGATGTTCCATAAGGGTATTGCCATTTTATGGTCATTAACTTCCAGTATACCCAACCAACTCTATAATACCACCATTTGGGCTACCAGGGGGTGTATGAAATAGTTGTTGGCAAACGAGTGTAAGGAAAGGTACTCCCCTATCAGGTTACCAGGTATTGTCCAGGCCATGCTCTTCAAGGAGACGATGCATTTTTTGCAGACCAAGCCGCATACGTCCCTTTACTGTGCCCAGAGGCATATTGTTCCTTTCCGCGATTTCTACATGAGTCAGGCCACCAAAATATGCTTGTTCGATGACGAGGCGCTGCTCGGCGGGGAGTTGCTCAAGGATGGTACGGATCAGTTGAGCGCGTTCCTTGTGCCAGGCTTCCTCCCATACTTCAGGTTGCTCGCTGGGAGGGTCCTGTACACCTTCTGTTTGTAACGGCGTCCAATTGCGGTCTCGATTGGCGGTGGACCTGACTTTATCGATGGCACGATGATGGACGATGGCCTGTAACCAGCTATAGACACTACCGTGTTGCTTCTGATAAGAGGACGCTTTGCGCCATATGGAGAGAAATGCATCCTGTACGATGTCTTCGGCTGCGGTACTTTCACGTAGGATACGATATGCCAGGGCATAAGCATAGCGGTAATAGCGCTGGTAGAGTGTCTCCAGCGCCCACTCGGCGCCGAGGCAGATAGCCGAGATGAGTTCTTCATCCGGCGGTTCTGGTCGGGTGGAGATTGTTGGTTGTTGAACCTCTTGAACCTCGGATGTTGATGATCTGGTCTTTAACGACGATACGGCAAAGATGCGTGCCGGCTCTGATAGTGCCAGGGTTGTCATGTCCGGTGTCTCCCTCTGTTACTGGCACTCCTTGTGAGTGCCGCTAACATAACCATCTCTTCTTGTTAATTGAAGTGTACTTGTGGATCATTACCCGAACATTGCCTGTGGATTACCGCTGTATTACCGGGCTTTTCCCGTTAAATTGAACCTGGCTAAACATTTTCTAACTATTGACAGGTCATTCCCTAGGGAAAGATAATAGAACTTGAAACTTGAAATATGTAGACGTGCGCCCTAACGGGGTACCCATAAGGGATATCCAATAAGCATCAACCTAAGAAAAGCCCATCAAATGCTGTGGGGGAGAGGGTGGTGAGGAGTGGCTGGGATGGCCGTAAGGGGTGAGAGCAAGCGGAACGCTGTCATGCTGAGCACATTCGCTTCGCTCAGTGTCAACTCCGCGAAGCATCTCGAGGCCCATGCAGACAGACCCTTCGCTGCGGCTCAGGGTGACATGGGAACACGGTCATGCTGCGCTCAGGGTGACACGGTGAGGCGGCTCAGGTTGATGCGTATTGGGTAACCATAAGGGATATCCCCTCACTGGTAGAAGAGATTTGGGAGACCAGGACCCTTACGGGAGGTCAATGATGATTGACGCAATCACGCTCCTCGAAGTTTCGACGCTCGGTCGATTTGAGGTACGCCGTGACCACGTCCCTCTCTCTGGAGGTAACTGGAGTCGGCGCAAAGTCAACGACCTCTTTAAGTTGCTCTTATCGGCAGAGCAGCACCGTCTTCACCGAGAGCAAATCCAGGAAATCCTCTGGCCCAATTCAACCAGCGAGCAGGCGGCCAACTCCTTCGGGAAAACCCTTTATCTATTGCGCAGAGCGCTCGAGCCCGATTTAGTCGCCGGCAAAGGCAGCGCCTCGATCTATGTACTGCTTGAGCGCGACACCCTGATGCTGACTCCAGATAGTATGGAGATCGATGCCGACAGCTTTGAATCTTCAGTAAAACCATTACAGGCGAGGATGCGCAGTCGATCTCAAAAGGGGCAGGATGCAGCGAGCGACCTACAACTGCTCAACGAGTTCGATCATATTTTAGCTCTGTACAAGGGCGATTACCTACCGGACGATTTATATGAGGACTGGGCACAGCGGCGGCGCGATCGCTTGCGGCGCCTCTATTCATGGCTGCTGGAGAATGCCGCTAAACTGGCACTGGCAAACGCGCAGGGTCAGCGAGCAGGTGAATATCTGCAGGCGTTGTTAGAAAGGAACTCTGCCGACGAGCAGACCCATCGCCAACTTATGCTGGTTTTTGCTCGCATGGGACGCCGCAGCGATGCACTCAACCAGTACCAGCTTTTACGTGCCGCCCTGAGGGAGGAACTTGACGCAAACCCGCTCCCAGAGACGGTTGATCTCTACAATAGGATCCAAGCAGGGAGCATTAACGTCGACCTGTTGGAGCTACAACACACAGATGATGTACCCCTAAAGGTTGACGGTGAGAAAAAATGGATAGCGCCCAGTCAGGCCGGTTATAGAGAGGGAAAGGCACAGAGCAGTTCTATCCCCACGGCAGTTGCAAACAGTAGAGATGCGGAAACGAGGCAGGGCACGATAAATCGGGCCCCTACGCTCCAGGAAGTAGGGACAGAAGCGGCTGAAGAGCAGGTCCAGATGAACCCTGAGCGTATTTTGAAAGCCGAACTGGTCGGGCGCGAAGAAGAAACTCTGACAATGCAGCGGGTCTATCAACAGACGCGTAACGGGCAGCGCAAAGCCGTCTTTATTTTTGGCGAGCCTGGCATAGGCAAAACACGCCTGGCACGCGAGTTCACACAGTGGTCCGAGGAAACACAACAGGCAGCGGTCCTCTGGGGATATTGCTACGAAATGAGCGGATCTTTTCCCTATCAACCCATGGCGGACGCTATCAGTGCATATGTGCGCACGTGCAGCCCTGCTGAATTACGCGCTATGCTGGGCGATAGCGCAGTTGACCTGGCAAAAATCGCGCCTGAAGTGCGATTCAAACTGCCGGAACTGCCTCAACCAGAGCCGATTGGCCCGGAACTGGAACGGCGCAACCTCTACAGCGCCGTAGCTCGCTTTTTCAATGCATTAGCAGAGCAGCGACCAGTGATCATTATCCTGGACGACTTACAATGGGCGGACGCAGCCACCATGCAATTGCTCAATTTCTTACTGGTGCAGAGCGCAGGCTTACCCCCCGCTAACAGCACAAGAGAAGCAGGAAATCGCCATGCTGTACCATTGTATCTCATGCTTTATCGTGCGGATTCTGTACATGATACCCATCCGCTGCGCGGGCTGATGGGGACGTTGGCGCGCGCTGGCATCAGCGAAGATGTGCGACTGCACCGCCTTACCGAAGCCGAAGTTCACCAACTGCTGGTGAATATCGCGGGACACTCTGTGCGCCCCATCTTCGCGGCTGAGATTTTCCGCCAGACAGAGGGCAATCCTTTCTTTATTGGTGAAGCTATTCGCACACTAATTCTCGAAGGTAAAATCAAAAAGGTGGGAGACCGCTGGCAGGCAACGGTAGATATCAGTCAGCTTGAGCTGCCGCACAGCGTGCGTTTATTGATCGAGCGGCGGCTGGTACATCTCTCACCCGAGTGTCGCACGTCAATGACCTTAGCGGCGGTGCTGGGAAGACAGTTCAGCTCCGCACTACTCTGCCAGGCACGCAATCTCTCCGAAGACGCGGTGGCGGAACACATAGACGATGCTATCCGGGCGCAGATACTCTCTGTATTTTCTGATTCGTCAAAAAGCGGCGCACAAGAGCAGGATCTGGACCTTGCCTTTACCCACGATAAAATCCGCGAAGTGCTTTATCAATGGCTCAACCCTTTACGGCGGAGGACGCTGCATAGCCAGGTAGCCCATGCCATCGAGACGCGATACACTACACGTTTGCAACCATACTTCAGCACGCTTGCCTACCATTACCAGATGGCAGAGAACCCGACACGGGCGGTATATTACCTGTTGAAAGCTGCAGCTCATGCCGCTAGTGTCTACGCCTTTGTTAACGCGGCTGAGCACATGAAGGCTACGCTTGACCTGTTAATCAGTGACGAGGAACGCCCCCGGCGAGCCGGGTTGTTACGCCAGTTATCTGAGATTTACATTTACACCGGCCGGCTAGATAAAGCCATTGAAACAGGTATGGCATCGGCGGCGCTCTGGCGAGATATGGGCTACGACGTGAATCAGGCGGAGGCCTATTTGCATGTCTCCTTCTGTTGCCACTGGCAGGGTAAAGAGATAGACGCCGTGCAGCATATCCAGCGCGCCTTAAAGTGCATCGAAAACAGGCCAGATGAAACGGCATTGCTTGCTAAGGCCTACGCTCAGTGGGGGTTGGCCGCGACCGTAATGGGAGAGCCGCTGCTGGCTCGTGAGAAGCTCCAGCAAGCGGATGCACTGCACGAGAAAGTGGGCGGCAACGATGCGTTTATCCTGGTTGTCTCTATCTGGTCGCTCAGCTGGTGTGCATTTCTGACGGAATCGCCCCGGCGGATGCTGGACTATGCATTACGTGGAGCAGAGGTCTGCCGCAGTTCCAATAAGCCCGAGTGGGAGCCGATGATGAACTATTCCGCTGCCTGGGCCTGTATGCTGCTCGGACAGATTGAAGAGGGACAGCGCCTGGCGCACGAAGCCCTCGTCAAGGCGCAGCAACACGGCGTGGTAGGAGCGCAAGGCTGGGCCAATCTTATGCAGGCTTTTCTTGCCATACAGGCAGGTCAGTGGGAGGAAGCAGAGAAACGTGGCGATAGCGCATATGCCATTGCTACGATGCTACACGACGCGGATATGCAGGCGCGCGTTCTGTGGAGCCGCAGCGTCTGCGATGGATGGCGAGACGACTGGCAGTGCGCCATAGCCGATATCAAAGAAGCGATAGTGATGGCGCAAAAAGATGGCGAGACCTCCATGGTATTTCCTCACCTGCTTGTGCAGGCGGCAAAGTCACACCTGTATGCAGGCAAGATTGAAGAGGCTCAGCAGTATCTTGACCAGGCCATGCAGTATGCTCAAAGCCGTCATTATCGCCAACTGCCCGCGATCGGTCAGCGCCTGCAAGGCCGTATCTGGCAGGCTCAAGGGCAATTCAAGGAAGCGCAGCCATGCTTTGAACGTTCCCTCGCGGAGCTAGAGGCCCTTGATGACCAGGTTGAGTACGCTCGCACCCAGGAAGCCTATGGTTTGTTCTTCCAGGAACGGAAACAGGCGGGAGACGAGGAGAGAGGCCGGAAGCTGCTTGAGCGTGCGAGGGGAATTTTCCAGAGGTTGGGGGTTAAGGGGTAATCCAACTATTACCAGTTGCGTTCAAGGAACCATTATGTTGAATGATCCTGTTCTCATGAATGATTGGCATGTGGTCGCATACGCACCTGGCCTTAAGGCGAATGAGCCGATGGCTGTACGTTTGCTCGAGGAAGACCTTGTACTGTGGCGAGTGGGTGATAAGATCCACGCCTGGCGTGATCTGTGCGTGCATCGGGGTACACGGCTCTCGCTCGGAAAAATCCAGGGAGAGACCTTGATGTGTGCGTATCACGGCTGGACCTATAATGAAGCAGGACAGTGCATTCGTTTCCCCGCTCACCCGACACAAAAACCACCTGCCACAGCCTGTGTCAAAACCTACCAAGCGCGTGAGAAATATAACTGGATCTGGGTTTGTCTGGCTGACACTCCCCGGCATAAATGCGCGAGGGTTCTTCCTTCATCCAGGGAGCTTGCTGCTCGTCATTGCTGGCAGAGCAGTAGCGGCTCCCTGTCCAGAAGCGTTTTTACAGGGCAAGCCTGCCGGTTTCCGTGTGCCCCACGGTACCGCCTTGAAGGGACGAAAGCGCTGCTTGCAGAATGTTGCGCGCCGCATTGTGATCCCGGTCCAGCACCACGCCACAATCAGGACAAATGTGAGTGCGTACACTCAAGGTCTTCTTCACCCGCGTGCCACACGCTGAACAATCCTGACTGGTGTAATGCGCTGGCACGGCAATCACCGGAATGTCATGCAGCGCACCATAATACTTGAGCCAGCGCAAGAAGAGACCCCATCCGGCGTCATGGATGCTTTTGGCGAGATGCCGGTTCCTGACCATATTGTGTATCTGAAGCTGCTCATAGGCAATCAAATCGCTAGATGTGACGAGCGTGTTCGCCTGCTTGCGGGCGAAATCTTCACGCTGCCGTTGCACTTTCAGATACGCTTTCGCCAACTGCTTGCGGGCACGTTGGCGGTTCTGGCTCTTCTTCTGTTTACGGGAGAGCTGTCGGTGGAGTCTCTTGAGTTTCTTTTCCGCTTTCCGATGGTGCCGCGGGTTCTCGAGAGTGTTTCCCTCAGAGTCGGTAGAGAAGGCTTTCAAGCCCACATCAATGCCGACCTGCCTCCCAGTGGGAACGTGGGTAATCTGCCGCTCGGCTTTCACGCCAAATTGGACGTAGTAGCCATCCGCACGGTGCACGATGCGCACGCGTTTGATCTGCTTCGGGGGGAAAGCTTCGATCTGCTGCCCTGGATTGCCGACGAGCCGCAAACGCCCAATGCCACAGCCATCCGTGAAGGTGATGTGTCGCCCATCTGGCGCTAGCTTCCATCCCGTCGTCTTGTACTCGACGCTGCGATTGTTCCGCTGGAACTGGGGATAGCCCTTCTTGCCCGGTTTGTGGTTCTTGCAGTTCTCATAGAAGCGAGAGATGGCAAACCAGGCCCGATCAGCACTGGCTTGACGAGCTTGGGAGTTGAGGAGAGAGGCAAATGGGTACGCTTTCGCCAGCACAGCACAATAGACCTGCAAAGCGTTCTTTGAGACAGCCGTCTCATCCATCCATTTGCGCAAGCAAGTATTGCGGATGAACTGAACCACCCGCACTGCTTCATCAATGGCAGCGTATTGCTGTTTCGTCCCGTCGAGCTTGTACTCGAAGATGAGCATGGCCTCTTGCCTTTCGTCTCTCATGCTGCTAGACTGATAATACATCCTCATAGGGATGACTGTCAAGAGCAGAGGAGCCAGGGATGCGCAAAGAACGCATTACCATCTACATTACGGAGCGGCAAAAGCAGCAACTGGCAAAGCGGAGCCAGGAGGAAGATTTGCCCATGGCTGAAATCATCCGACGTGCACTTGATACCTATTTGGCGTGGGATGACCCAACATATGCCCCACCGCGCCTGCCCCAAACAAGGAACGCCCATTCCTCCCCGCCTTAAAATAGCGCGGCTTTCTGGTCCGTTTTCTGTAAAAATGTCCAGACGCGAGGATAGAACTCGTCCGGTTGGGACAGAAAAGGTGTGTGGCCCGCTTGATGAAAGGTGTGGATGTGGGCCTGGGGATACAGATTGCGTAGAGCCAAACGCATCTCTAGTTTCGTGGCGGGATCATCATCCGATTGGAGAATGAGCACTTTGCCCGGCCAGGTTTTGAGATCATCGGGGAAGAAGTAGAATTGTTCAGTGAGGATGCTCTTCATGAGCGTATCTCCTTCTCGGCTCTGCTCCTGGTTTGCTCTGCGGCCTGTTGTTCGGCCTGTTGTTCAAGGAAGAGCAAGATGCGAGCATAGCGATCTCGATCTTCCGGTTCAAGGACCTGGGAGAGCATCTCCCGTACGAGCGCAGGGTGCGTGTTTGACAGACGGACGATGTAATATTCTGTGTTGAGAAAGGCGGAGAGCAGTTGGGCCAGGGTCTGATTCTCCGTCCAGAGGGCTGTGGGGGTCGTTTCAGGGGAGAAGGTGGCGATGAGCACGTGGGCTGCATCCGCAACGAGGATCAGAAAGCGTGTCGGCGCAGATACGTTCTCCCCAAGATAGGTGACGACCTGCCCCTGCACCGCTGGAGGACTCCCCAGGCTCACGATGCGCGCGCGTACGCCGCGATCAACTGCGGCCTTGAGATCCTGTTCCAGCGCGGCGAGTTCTTGTGCTCCCCCCATCAAGGAAATGCGCCGCTGCGCCTGGCGTACCAGGAAAGAGGCGCGCCTGAGAATGTCGTCTGCGCCAACGATATTGAGAACGACTTCAGCAGGGCGGCTCGCTGTGAGCGCGTTGAGTTCCTCTTCCAGGTGCTCACATGTCGCTTGAAAACGTGCTGAGAGGTGAGCGATCACCTGACCAGGTGGCACAGGTTCATACTGTTGTGGTTCCCCCTCTTCGCCTTTCAGGCGCACGACCGCTGCCTTCTCCTCCAGGCGGTTGAGCGTCTGATAGACCATGGAGCGCGGGACGCCACAGACGGTACTGAGTTGTGACCCATTGAGGGGATGCTGACGCAATAGACCAAGGTAGCACTGCGCTTCATATTGGGAAAATCCAAGCTGTTGCAAGGTCTCGGTCAAGGTATCCTGTTTCATCACGTATCTCCTGTTGTTATTTTACTAACAACATTATAGAGAAAAGTGTGAATGTTGTCAAGAAAACTGCTTCGTTAGGATCTGGATAACCAGCTTGCAATAGATCGTACCTGGATTACGCCCAAACATTAAGGGATTGCCATTCTGATCTTTTTGCATGCTATGAAGATTCCAGTGACTGGTGAATTTGTTTCTAGCAAGTTCAACGAAGGACTAGCTTTCTCTTCAGTTTTCACCCAATTTCCCCCTACAGGATGGAGAGCCACTTTTACCTTTGCTGGTTATCAACCAATAGTCCTACGGTACTTGATCACTTTGCATACTCAGGAGTATGCTTCTTCAGCAGAAGAGATTGCTGTCGATAGTGTAGCTTTGAGCAGAACTCTCTTGATGGTCACCGTGTGAGTGACTGTAGAGGCGTACCATCGTTCGGTGGACAGGGTAGCCACCTTCGATACCTACCGCAGCAAGCAGAGAATGGTGGTCATCAGCGCGAATGGCAACCAGTGCAACCACTGGGAGAGGGAATGCGCCTAAAAAGCTCTTGCGCATCATGTCTACTGGCAATAGCCACATCTCCCCTGCTCGTTGAAGCGGGGAGTGTTTGCTTGGTCAGCTTGGTGGAATTGCTCGTTCCAAAGGGGTGTAGAGTCACGTTATGCAACTCATTCATCAAACGGTCCAGGTGAGCTATCACTATGCCGTACACTTTACACAGCAGCTCTTTGCTTGCGATAATCCCCTCCTGCGCGACGTGATCAGTGGCGGCGACATGCAGCCTCCAAAGAAAATCCTTTGCGTCGTTGATCGCGGAGTCTGGCAGCACCACCCTGACCTGCTGGATGCCATCTCCTCCTACTGCCAGCACCACCGTTCGTTGATGAGCCTCGTCTGTCCGCCACTGGTCGTGCCTGGTGGGGAATGTGCCAAAAACGATCTCACGAACGTAGCAACGATCCAAGAAGCCATTCATCAGTATGGGATCTGTCGGCACTCCAATGTGATGGCAATTGGGGGTGGGGCAGTGATCGACATGGTGGGCTATGCGGCGGCGACAACCCACCGTGGCGTTCGTTTCATTCGTGTGCCCACGACCGTGCTTTCTCAGAACGATTCAGGGATAGGCGTCAAGAATAGTGTCAACGCCTTCGGGAAGAAGAACTTCCTCGGCACATTTGCGCCCCCAGTGGCCGTGCTCAACGATGCCGATTTTTTGACGACGCTGTCAACGCGTGACTGGCGCAGTGGTATCTCTGAGGCTATCAAGGTGGCACTGCTCAAAGATGTCGAGTTCTTCGACTTCATCGAGGAAAAGGCAGATCGACTCGTTGACAGAGATATGCAGGCTATGCTCTGGCTGATCTACCGCTGTGCGCAGTTGCACCTTGACCACATCGCGACGAGTGGCGACCCTTTCGAGTTTGGCTCCTCGCGGCCCCTGGACTTCGGCCACTGGGCGGCGCATAAGCTGGAGCAACTCACCCATTACACCTTACGCCATGGCGAGGCCGTGGCGATTGGCATGGCCCTGGACTCGACCTATTCCTACCTTGCTGGACTGCTGCCCAAGCCGGACTGGCAGCGTATTCTTGGACTGCTCTCAGCACTAGGGTTTGCCGTCTACACGTGCGAGCTGAGCCTCTACCTGCACGATCAGCGTGACACCCGCTGCATTTTTACTGGCTTGAACGAGTTCAGGGAACATCTGGGGGGCCAACTCACGATTCCCTTGCTTGAGCGTATCGGACGAGGTATCGAGGTACACGAGATGGATGAACAGATGATGAGCAGGAGTATTGCACTCCTTGCAGAGTATCAATCGACTTCTACATAAGAGGGAGAAATGGCAATGAAACAACAAGATGGCACCTGTCCATTAACACAACAGCAACTCATCGATGCGTATTTCATGGAGGTGCGGGCCAAAATGCTCGATGTAGCGGCCTTCCTGGATCGCATGGATCGCTCGGTTGACCGCAAAGCCGAAGATGACTTCAGGATGCTGGCCATACGGCAGGCCCTCCAGGCACTTTGTGCACGTACCCCTGGTCGCGTCTACGACATCCAAATGATCTTCAGCGACCCGACCGCTGAACCACTGGTGCAGTTGGATCGCAAGAGTGCGTTTGGTGCGTTCGATCACCACAGAGGAGAGGTGCAGCCATGAAGTACATCGATCTTCACGCTCACATGGTTTCCAGGACCACGGATGACTACGAACAGATGGCGCTCACCGGTTGTGTTGCGCTGACGGAACCGGCTTTTTGGGCGGGCTTTGACCGCCTGTCACCGGTCGTCTTCGCCGACTACTTCAACCGCTTAACCAGTTTCGAGCCAACGCGTGCAGCGAAATATGGCATCCAGCACTACTGTTGGCTGTGCCTCAATCCTAAAGAGGGTGAGGACAGAGAACTGGCGCGACACGTCCTGGAGCTGATCCCACAGTTTCTTGATCGACCCAATGTCCTCGGCATCGGTGAGATTGGGGTCAACCGGGTGACGCGCAACGAAATAGCCACCTTCATCGACCACGTTGATCTGGCGCTGCGCTACAACCAGCTCATTCATATCCATACGCCTCACCTGGAAGATAAGTATAAGGGGACCAAGGTGATCGTTGACACGCTCGTCGACAATAGGCGCATTGAGCCTGGTCGTGTCATGGTCGATCATGCGGAGGAACACACCATTGGCATGATCCTTGATGGCGGTTTTTGGACAGGTCTAACCCTCTACCCGCAAACGAAAACCTCGGCTGCTCGTGCCGTGGACATGATCGAGATGTACGGCAGTGAGCGTCTCTGCGTGGCGTCGGCGTGTGATTGGGGTCCCAGCCTGCCCACCGCCATCCCACACTTTGTCTTAGAGATGCGCCGTCGTGGTCACTCCGACCGCCTGATTCGCGCATTTAGTGAGAGCCGCTCATATGGGAGAGGAGAAAGCTCATGTATGTAGAGCCCGATCATTTCTTTCACCTGACCTACTGCACCAATATTCATCCCGGCAACGGGTGGAGTGAGGTGTATGCCAACCTTCGACGCTATGTGCCAGCGCTCAAGGCACGCTTCGCCCCCCGCAACGCTTTCGGCATTGGACTGCGTCTTTCAGGCAGAGAGAGTAGCGAACTACTGCAGGGTGATCACCTGCAGCAGTTCCAGTATTTCCTGCAGGAACACGGGCTCTACGTCTTCACGCTCAATGGTTTCCCCTATGGTCCGTTTCACCAGCAGCCCGTGAAGGCGCTCGTCCACGCACCCGACTGGCGCGACGAGGAGCGCGTAGCGTATACGCTGCGCCTCATCGAGATACTGGCTTTTTTACTGCCCGACGGTATCGATGGCAGCATCTCCACCAGTCCACTTTCCTATAAAACGTGGGTCAACATACAAGACCCCACTGCATGGAGGGGCTTTACCCGTAATATTGTACGGATCGCAGAGGCGTTGGTACGGGTTAAACACGAGCATAACAAGCTCATTCACCTGGCCATCGAACCAGAACCAGATGGCCTGCTTGAGAACTCAGAGGAGGTCGTACGGTTTTATACCCACTGGCTCTTAGAAGAGGGGGCACGCCTCCTCTCAGACGCTCTCGCTGTCTCCAGGGACGAGGCTCGCAGCCATCTGCTTGAACACATACGGGTCTGCTTCGATACGTGCCATGTGGCGCTTGCCTATGAAGAGCCCGCGGCTGTGCTCGACCGTTTTGATCAGATCGGCATCAAGATCGGGAAAGTGCAGATCAGCTCGGCCCTGAAAGTCGTCTTTCCTGGTGAAGAACAGGCACGGGTGGATATCGCTCGTGCATTGGAGCCATTTGCGGAGTCGACCTACCTCCATCAAGTCGTCCAGCAGCATCACGATGGCACCTTCCGCCACTATCCTGATTTGATCGAGGCATTGCCCCATATCCAGGATCGCCAGATCGCCCAATGGCGTATCCATTTTCATGTGCCAATCTTCATTGATCACTTCCCAAGGTTCCAGTCAACACAAGATACGCTCGCAGACACGCTCGATCTCCTGGCACAGAGACGCTTCTGCCGTCACCTGGAGATCGAGACGTACACCTGGAGCGTGTTGCCGGAGGACCTGAAAAAAGACCTGCTCGACTCGATTGCCAGAGAATATGAATGGGTGCTGAAGAAGAGGGTATGAGTAAGAAGGTTTCAATCTATCGGTCATGGAGGAAGGCGCTGTACGGGTACCTGGCCCTGGCCCGAATATCCAACAGCCCTACGGTGGTCAGTAACACCCTGGCTGGAGGGGCTCTGGCTGGGGCTCTCTGGCCCGATGGCAAGCTGGGTCTTATTGCCATCGTCATGGTTCTCTTCTACATGGCTGGTATGTATCTGAACGATCTCATGGATTATGCCGTCGATTGCCGCGAGAGACCCGAACGGCCACTACCAGCCGGTATCGTATCCCCGTCAGCAGCAGTTGCAGTGGCCCTTACCCTGTTCGGTTGCGGCAGCCTGCTCCTGTGGAGTGTTGGTCCGCACCCGTTCTTGAGCGGACTGGTGCTCATCGTTCTGATCATTTGCTACGATAGGTGGCACAAGAGCAACCCGCTTAGCCCTCTGCTCATGGCCCTCTGCCGTCTGATGGTCTATATCACGGCATTTCTGGCTTTCTCTGTCCAATCTTTATCTACCTTGCTGATTCCGGGTAGTCTATTGGTGCTCTATGTGATTGGCCTGACGTACATTGCCAAGACCGAAAACAAGCCGAGCATGACGAATGTGAGCATCGTGGCAACGCTCTTCTTGCCAACGGTCTATTTCACGGCGCGACAGTTGCAACAGGTGCAGTGGGTTACTCTGCCGCTCATTCTATTCTTTACTATCTGGGTTGCATACAGTGTCTCCTTCGCTTTTCGTTCGCCGAAACGCCAGGTAGGACGGACCGTGGGGCAGTTGATCGCAGGCATATCGCTGTTGGACGCTCTGGTACTGGCTACGGCAGGCAGTCCCCTTGGCGTGCTGCTTGCCCTGGTAGCCTTCGGGCTGACACTTTCCTTGCAACACTACGTGAGGGGGACATGAACATGCGTAAAACTGTCGTTCTCAACGCTGTTGGGCTGACCCCAGGTCTGCTCGGCCCATCGACGCCACGTTTGTGCGCCTTTGCCGAGCAGGGAAAGAGGGCCTCGATCAACACAGTGCTCCCTGCGGTGACCTGCTCCGTCCAGGCCACGTTCCTCACCGGTCGCTATCCCAACGAGCACGGCATCGTTGGCAATGGGTGGTACTTCCGAGACGAGTGCGAAGTCAAGTTCTGGCGGCAATCCAATGCGCTTATCCACAGGCCAAAGGTGTGGGAGACAGCGCGGTCACTCGACCCGACCTTCACCTGCGCTAACCTGTTCTGGTGGTTCAATATGTACGCGTCGGTGGACTACGCGGTCACACCCCGACCCATGTATCCGGCGGAGGGTCGGAAGATTCCGGATATCTATACCAGGCCTGCGGACCTGCGCTTCGCGCTCCAAGACGAACTGGGCCCATTCCCGCTCTTCAACTTCTGGGGTCCCAACACCTCGATTGGTGCGAGCACGTGGATCGCGGAGGCTGCAAAGTGGGTGGACCAGCGCTATGACCCAACGCTCACCTTGATCTACCTACCGCACCTGGACTATTGTCTCCAACGCTTCGGCCCCTTTCAGGACTTCATTGCCCAGGACCTGAGAGAACTCGATGCGCTCTGTGGGCATCTTATCGACTACTACGGGACGCGTGACGCCCGGATCATGATTGTGTCCGAGTACGGTATCACACCCGTCTCCAGGCCGGTTCACCTGAACCGGGAGCTGCGCAAGCATGGGATGATTGCCGTGCGTCAGGAACTCGGTCGAGAGCTGCTGGATCCCGGGGCGAGTGTTGCCTTTGCTGTCGCCGATCACCAGCTGGCCCATGTCTACGTCAATGATCCGGCGCGTGTGCACGAAGTGCGCAGGCTGCTAGAGGCGATTGCGGGCGTTGCACAGGTGCTGGACGATGAGGGGAAGCGGCAGGCTCATCTCGATCATCCGCGAACGGGAGAGCTGGTGGCGATTGCAGAGCCAGATGCCTGGTTCACCTACTACTATTGGCTCGACGACCGCCTGGCACCAGACTATGCCAGAACAGTGGATATTCACCGCAAGCCGGGTTACGATCCCGTAGAACTCTTCCTTGACCCACACCTCAAGGCTCCAAAAGTGAAGGTAGGGTGGACGCTGCTGAAGGCGCGCCTGGGCTTCCGTTACCTGATGGATGTCATCCCGCTGGATGCCTCGCTCGTGCGCGGTTCTCATGGGCGCGTGAACGCCTCAACTGAAGATAGTCCGTTGTGCATGATCCAGGAGCCCGATCTACTCGACACCACCGTGGTCGATGCGACACACGTCTACGAGTTAATCCTTCGCCATCTGACATGGGAGAGCAAGGGCTAGGGCAATGCGCCGGTAACATCGCGCCATGCTTGGTCGTGGTCAAGCTCAAGGTTGTCACGGTGTTACCTTACAGGATGGTACTATGTATGAATACACACAGTTCTCTACAACGTAGAGCCGATAGCGGTTCAATTGAACACATCCGACTCGATGCCGCTCTCGAGCGTTTCCACCCACAGGTCGAGTGCGAAATGCGTCGCGTCCTTGAGAGAGCAGACGGCAACGCCGCTCTCCACCCTTTTTATGGACAGATGGCTTATCATCTCGGTTGGGTGGATGAGCAGTTACAGCCTGCACGGCTGCCCCCGGGCAAATTGCTGCGCCCGGCTCTGCTACTATGGGCATGTGCGCTGGCCAGTGCGGCAACAAGTGCTGACGAGGTTGAGCGAGAGCAGTGCCATCAGCAGGCATTACCAGTTGCTGCCGCGGTAGAGTTCGTGCACAACTTCTCGCTGATCCATGATGATATTGAGGATCGCGATGAATGGCGTCGGCATCGGCGCACAGTGTGGACGGTCTGGGGAGAGGCCCAGGGGATCAACACCGGTGATGCGATGGTTTTCCTGGCCAGGCTGGCTCTCTGGGAGGTCTTCAAGCGCGGCGTCACTTCCGACCTGGCAGTGCAACTGGCAAGGATCCTGGATCGGACGTGCCTGGTCCTCTGCGAAGGGCAATATCTGGATCTGTCCTTTGAAGCCAGCGCGACGGTGACACCTGAGATGTACCTAGATATGATCACGCGCAAGACGGCAGCGCTGATGCGTGCAGCAACTGAGATGGGTGCCCGAGTGGGTGCACCGGAGGTGGAGGAAACGATCGCCGCATTGGCCGAATTTGGCGAGGAATTAGGCATCGCTTTCCAGCTGCGCGATGATCTTCTGGGAATCTGGGCCAGGAGTGCCCAGGTCGGCAAGACGGCGGCGGGAGACCTCCGGCGCAAGAAGATGAGCTTCCCTGTCATTCATGCACTGGCTCATGCGGCACCCCATGTCCGCGAACGCATGCATGCCATCTATGCCCAGCCGGGACCGGCGACAGACGAACAAATCCTGATCCTGCTGGACATGCTCAATGCGACCGCTTCCTACGAGTGGTGCCACAAGGTACTGGCGAGGCACTGTGCGAAGGCACGCACGGCTTTAGCACGTGTATGTGCCCACAGCTCCAGCACTGCCACAGCAGAGCCGACCACTGCGCTGGAGGCAGTGCTTGATTTTGTCACAGGCTCTGCTTACCAGAACGGGTCGCCGCACTATCTTGCCCTACCCCTTTGAGCGTTTCCAGGTTGCGGCTCGGGTGGATCTGCCGGTAGAGTGGGCGGATGGTCTTCTTGCGCAGCGTCTGGTGCTGCTGCTCGAGGGTTAAGAGAAAGTGATCAAATGCTACCGGATAGCTCCTCCGACGAGCCTACCGAGACCGAAGGTAATGGCTGCCGCTGCAAAGCCCAGAAGAACCTGCCGGCTCCCTGATTTCAGCAGTGGAGTGCCGGAGGTTAACGTGATACCGGCCCCAATGGCGAATAAACCGACTGCGCTGAACAATAAGCTGATCCCTACCGCAATCAATCCACTACTAAAGAAAAAGGGGAAGACGGGAAAAATGGCTCCAATGGCAAAGAGAAAGAATGAGGTGATAGCCGCTCCCCATGCAGAGCCCCCTAGCTCGTTCGGGTCAATTCCCAGTTCTTCGCGTGACAAGGTATCCAGCGCAGACCCCTCATGCTTCATCAGATTCTCAGCCATCGTCTTCGCCGTGCTCTCATCGATGCCCTTCGCCTGGTAGATCAGCGCCAATTCCTCTTGCTCTTCTTCAGGCGCACTTTCAATTTCCTGCTTCTCAATAGAGATCTGGTGACCATAGAGTTCGCGCGCACTTTGGACGGAGAGCCATTCGCCGATGGCCATGGAGAGAGCGCCAGCTAGCAAGCCTGCTAAACCGGAGACAAGGACTGTCGAGCCAGCCAGACTGTAGCCCGCAACACCCATCACCAGGCTAAGATTTGAGGTAAGGCCATCGCTCGCCCCAAGTACCGCGGCACGCAGTTGATTACCGCCCGCGCTACGGTGACGTCCCTCGAAGCGGGCAAGCAGGGGGCCGGCAACGCCACCGCCCGCCGTGGTCTGTAAGTAGCTAAAGACGCGGGCGTGCGAGCGCTCGTCGGCTGGCATCCCCACATCGCGTGCCTCGGGCTGGTGATCATAGACGTCCATGGCTTCTTGTTCCATCGAAGAGACGATGGGGAGGACAGCGCCTGTGCCGAAACGCCGTGCCAGCCATCCCAGTGTGCGTATCCGCCAGTTGGGAGTATACTGCGGCGGAGTCACCCCTGCGCGACGCAGGTAATCCTCCCACACGCCGGAGTGGCGCCGCTCGATATCGGCTATTTTGCGATAAAGTTCCGCTAGATGCGGATCGCGCTCCGTCTCAGCAAGCATTTGATAGAGAAAGATGCCTTCTTGCTCATCAAGATAGTTTTCACGATAGCGTTCCGTGTCGCTTTTCGCGGGCTGGGTAGTCATACAATGCCTCCAAATAAAAATATTCCAGGAAAGATCTATTGTTCCTTACTGCGCCGCTTCTCCAACCACTTTTTAATACTTGCTTCTTTGCCCTGCTGTCCGGGTTCATAGTAGTAGCGTCCCTTCAGACTGTCAGGTAAATACTCCTGCAGCTGTATGGCTGGCGGCCTTTCAGGGTCCTCGATCTGCATCTCTTTGTAATATTCGTGGGTGTATTTGTAATCTTTGCCGTAATCTAAATCCTTCATTAACTGCG
>VBHI01000280.1 GCA_005881495.1 Chloroflexota bacterium | reverse complement strand
GCTCTACACAGGTCTCACGCGAGCGAAAGAGCAGGCTATCTTGGTCGGGCCAACCAAAGCGATAGGATTTACGGTCAAGCGAGTCCTCGATCGGCAGCGTTACACGGCACTCTCCGATCGCCTGAAAAGCGCCGTTGTCGCATCTAGTACGTAACAGGAATGTAACACATGTTAGATACGCCCTGTAGTTATGTTTTCCCACCCTATAAATATGGCTGTATTTTGAGAATGAATGGAGTGTTTGATAATGGGTCCGAGTATGATCCGGCCGGAAAACAACGATAAGCACTTCTGAGAAGGTAACTGAGCAAACAGCCCAGACTCCAAAGGCTTCGTTTCTGATTGCTACTCCTGTCAAAAACGTCAAAAATGCCTGTCTGCTACGAGGTTTCTGCCCTTATCGTTGTTTTCCGGTCTATTCATGATACCGTTGGCGAAATCGAAAGAGGCTCTTGAAAGTGCTGAGTGAAACATGAGATCATCTAGGAGAAAGGTTTTTCTTCCTCTGTCCATAGTATTGCAGGGCACGAGAAATGACCATGAAGCCAGGAGGATATCCATGTCACTCAAACCTAGCGCAATTGAACCTGTTCCCCTTGAGACGGCTCGTGTCGCTCGACTCGCCTTTCCTTCAGGAGCGCCTGCGATGCAGATCCGTGATGTTTTAGGAACGTTGTATGATGACGACGCGTTTGCCGACCTGTTTCCGACACGTGGACAGCCCGCAGAAGCCCCTTGGCGCTTGGCCTTGGTAACCGTGCTTCAGTTTATGGAGGGATTATCTGACCGACAGGCCGCTCAAGCGGTCCGTCGCTGTATCGATTGGAAATATGCGCTCAGTCTGGAACTGACCGACCCAGGCTTTGATTTCTCCGTGCTGAGTGAATTTCGTTCGCGGCTCATTGCCGGGCATGCGGAAGAGCGGCTGCTGACCAGGGTCCTCGAACTGTTCAAGGAACGTGGATGGCTCAAAGCGCGTGGACATCAACGCACCGATTCGACGCATGTGCTGGCTTCGGTACGGGCTCTCAACCGCTTGGAGACGGTTGGAGAAACCTTGCGAGCAGCTTTGAATATTCTGGCCGAAATCGCTCCGGACTGGCTTCGGACGCAGGTGACTCCTGAGTGGTTTGATCGGTACAGTCATCGTGTTGAAGACTATCGTTTGCCCCAGGGGCGGGAAGCACGAGCGCGCTATGCTGAGGTTATCGGAACCGATGGATGCAGGCTCCTTGAGGCGATGGACAAAGAGGCGACTCTGCATTGGCTCCGCGAGGTCCCAGCCGTCAAGATTCTTCGGCAGGTGTGGGAACAACAATACGTGCTCGAAGAGGGACATCTGCGGTGGCGCACGGCAAAAGAACTGGCCTCTGCTGGGGAACGGATCGAGTCGCCATACGATCCAGAGGCGCGGTTTGGTAACAAACGGACGGTGACGTGGACTGGCTACAAGGCGCATGTCACCGAGACCTGCGACGATGAGAGCCCACATCTCATTACTGATGTGCAGACGACGGTCGCTCAAGTTCCAGATGTGTCCATGACCGAAACCATCCAGCTGGCGCTCGTGAAAAAAGAAGTGTCTCCACAAGAACACCTGCTGGATGCGGGCTATGTTGATGCAGATCTGTTGGTGAGAAGTAAGCGAGACCTGGGCATTGAGGTCATCGGTCCCGTGCGGCCTGATTCCAGTTGGCAGGCGCAGTCGGCTCAGGGCTATGATGTCGCTCACTTCACCGTTGATTGGCAGGAACACCAGGTAGTCTGTCCACAGGGCCATCTCAATACTTGCTGGACGCCGCATGAGGATGCCTATGGCAACCCGGTGATTAGCGTCAAGTTTTCTCGAACTGATTGCCGTCTCTGCCCGGCACGCTCGTTATGCACCCGATCTGATGAGGCTCCTCGACATGTGACGTTGCGCGTGCAGACGGATCATGAAATGCTGCAACACGCCCGAGAGGTTCAAACCACGTCGGAATGGAAAGAGCGCTATGATCAACGAGCGGGTATTGAAGGAACGCTCTCGCAAGGGCTTCGTGTCTGCGACCTGCGTCAGGCACGCTATGTAGGTTTGCCGAAAACGCATTTGCAACATGTGGCCACAGCGGTGGCGCTCAACTTCCTCCGCGTGGTCGCTTGGATGAATGGAAACAAGAGAGCAACCACACGACGATCACGCTTTGCCGCTCTCGCTCTTGCAGGGTAAGCGGGGTCGGTGAGATGGGTCCGATTTCGCCAACGGTATCTATTCATACTCGGACCCCAAATACCTTTAATAAATATGTCGTCAACGGAGATGGGCAAGAATAAAGCAGATCATCTGCTTCTTGAAAAAGAGAATGACCTTTATCTATCAATCCAGCGTTCAAGACAATGCACCAACAACAAAGCTTCGTTCACCGCATCAAAATGCAGGTGAGTCTCTCTCCAATTATCAAAAGCCTATTCTGCCAAATTATTGATCACCCCCATTTCGTCATCTAGTACAATCTCGCCTTTGACAGCAATACCGAGGATGAGCCCTGTCGTCACGAGTAGTGCCATGTCATTAATTGCCTTTGGGGCAAGTGACGCATGCAACGCGAAGACCATGCGCTTTTCGATGTGTGTGATGACGAACGGGATAGCACTTTCGAGGAAGACACGTTCCTCTTGCTGCGCAATGAGACGGTACGCAATGCCAGACGTAGTGAGCGATTCGTCGATATGGTAGCATGCTTCTTCGATATGGTTAGGGCGTAGGTAGACGATAAGGAGGGTAGGTGGGTGCTCACTCATAGGTTGTTGCCTTCCTGTGACCACGTGCTTCCTCCAGGAATGCATCGGACTCAGCTTCAAGCTCATCCTTGATGTAATACGTATCGAAGAGCTTGCCCGTATACGTATTGAGCCATGTGGTTGGTGCTCGTGTGCGTGGATGTGATAATGCGAACACGAGATGATGCTCTTTCCTCCTAACTTGCGGGGCAATGCCTTGTTGCACTACCTCAAAAGCGGCTTGATCCTCCCGATGAGTGCACAGATGCTCTGGCTGGTCCACAACCTGAGTGTTCTTATCATCGGGTTGTTCAGCGAACACCAGGATGAGAGAACGAGACATGAAATGCGTGACGATATCGTGCGAAGTGATAGTAAGGGCGCTATCGAGTGTAGGAGCCGTCTTCATTACATCGATCTCTGGTATCGTTATTTCATAGTGCCATGTACCTGTTTGGCGTATGTTTAGGGTATAGGTCTTCTCTTCCATTGCTTGCTCCTCTCATAGGTATCTCCATCATTATAGAACGAGTGATCTCTACTGTCAGTACATCATAGAAACCCTCCTGGCAGCAGGTGTAAAGGGGTCTCGGTCCCTCCTTGTTGAGTAGCAAAGAGTTCACATTCCACAGAACATACTCAGATAGAGCACTGGCACCCCGTAGTTAAAATAGGGAAGCGTAATAGTCGACTGCTGGATAGCTTGTCTCTGCTTCCCTCTCATGTTGTCTTCTTCGGCGTTCATTGATCTCACCTGATTCAATGAGGATCTTCTCAGAGAGCCTTGTCTTACAACCCTCACTTGCAATGGAAAGCACCTGGCTAGCAAGGAGAATCACTGTCGCCTTTTTTAGGGCGTTTGAAAACCATCTCGATGGCACGCAGTTCCGATGAAATTGATTGGGTTTCTCGTAATGGTTGCCAGTTTGATTGGGTGAATACAATGGGGTGACAGGAAAAAAGCTCCCAGCCACTTTCTCCTAATCTGTTTGCATAATCGTACATGGTCAGACCTGCTTGCCAATCATCGAGTTCCTGGTCGTTGGCAAAGCGGGGACGAAACTCACCGTCGTTGGTGACCGTTGCGAAAACGAAGGAATATTCCCATTTTTGCATTGCATTGCTCCTTGCATCATTGGCATCACATACACTTTCATACGTTTGAGATGTTCAGCGTGGGTATGGGATAGCGCACGGTCGTGGTGGCTTCACCCTTTACAGCCCATACAAGCGCTTTCTGTCTACATTATCCAGTGGTCTCCACTTTCAGCCTCCAGGCAAAATTGCGTTTGAGAATGGAGAGCAGCGAGCGATGTTGTGGGAAGAGATGCTCTAACTGGTCGATGATACGCAAGATCACCAGAGGGATAAGGCTGTTCTGCTGGGTAATCATATGAGGCAGATAGCCCATATGAAGGTATTCGTGTCGGTTCTCAGCATTCCCCAGATCGTGAAAGAGATGGAACCGATGGACGTCCTCATCTGTCATGGCCTCGACACTGCTGTTCAACTCCAACGGGAACGATGGGATGTCATGGACGATGTGAAGCTTGAGGGAGCCACTTCTAGACCTGTGTTGCTCCATCACCCCGAGCATGACCAGATGAACAAGTACTGCTTGTTCTAAGAGATAATCGGGCGAGAACAGTTCCACCTGTGTTTCAGTGGAAAGTCGCGGCCCCAGCGATCCAAAAGAGGGATTCAGTAATTGCGTATCATAGATCACACCCACTATGTAACAGGAGGGCTGCTCATCTCTGAATTGATCCCTCTCTTGCCAATGACGCGATATGTCTGAAGGTCTTAATGGTATTGCAACACGTACGAAGTGACCAAAGGCGTATTGAGCAACATCTGGTGGGACCTCGATTTCCAGGGGCCCATAAATCTGACAGACGTAGTTGATATGCGAAGAGGATTTGACAATTTTCCCGATAATCACTTTCATGCCTCCTCATCTATACGGTCGGGCATTCTTAGCGTAAACTTCTAGCGAGATATTTCTGCCACATGCGCAGCCTCTCCCGTCATGATTGCTCCATGTTCAAAGCGAGCCGAGTAATGACCGTCGGACTACTGGCCCAGCGCAGAATATGCTCGGCGTGCTCTAGTAAGGTTTCCTCCTGGATAATTAAGCAGCGCTTTTGCATATTCAGCCGCTGAAAGGCCGGTCGGGCAAGCACCGCTTGAAAACGCTTGAGAGAAGGATGTGGAATGACAACGCAGAGGTGCATGGTACGTGTGGGGCATAACGCATCCAGGTCATAGAGACGCAGCAGACCGGATGCAATGGAGGTGGTATGTTCAATCTCATAGGCAGCGAGAACATCATCTCCACGTAACCAGAGGACATCAATGAGATTGATGATCCGACGTGATGTGTTATCCACGAGAGGTGGAAGCACTTTCAGGCTGAGATCGCCTAACCGTTCACCTTTCCAGCTTTTGCTTTGATCATTCGTGGCAATCCAGACATCACATCCCACTTGATGGCCGATCTTGGCAAGCAACCATTGTATGTACAGGGAGTTTGCCTTTTCTCATGATCAACGCATATAGAGTGAGACTCAGCCTGTGTGCGCCAGCGGCCCATTGAAGGCATGGACACGAAGCCGCTCCCCAGCAGCCATCACTAACTGCCTGCCATCTGGCAAGCTGACACTGTGTGCATTGACGTTGCCACAGACTTCGAGTTGTACTACGCCCTCCGTTGTAGTAATTCGCCCACCTCATTTGAAAAAAGGGAACAAACGCTGCCAACTACAATGTCGGTAGTTCTCGCCGAAATACTGGTCCCTCACCCACATGCCCAGATTGGCTAGTGCCACCTTCAACAGCGTCATGATCTGGTCCTTTGCATGATCCAGTTCATACATTTCGCGTGTTTGAGTCTCCAAATCCTCTTTCCGTCTGAGCACGTGCCGCAACCTTTGGCAATAGCCCTCACATTTGTTCAAGATAGCTTGGCGGCGTGTCGCATTCTTTTCCAGCTTAGCTTGGCGCTGACGCACCTCCCAGTCTGCCGCTAGTTGGCGGGCTTTTAAAGGAAAGTAGTCCCGTTCTTCTGTTTGGCCTGTGGCCTCCAAGAGCATCACCTGGAACGAGAGTTCCATCCCTTGCTGTTCATAGGCATAAGCTTGCTCTTGAAGGTGCTGATCCTGCTCCTGCAGGTCAGTTAAGCGTGTTCGGCTGGCTTGCGCTAACTGTTCTAGACGTTGCACACGCCCTTGTACCACCTTTTGTCGTTTGGACAGTTCTGAGTTCACGACCTGCTCTTTTGCGTAGCCATGATTGGTATCTAAATTGAGCGGCATTAACCAGTCGCGAAGCGCATTTTCCTGACAATTCCAGCGGCTGAAGTACATTTGGGCCAGTTCCGTCGCTTCCACGCCTGGCTTGGTCGTAATCACCGGGATCAGTTTTGGGGTGGTGGGAGCAGGCGGTGCAGGCAGAGCTTGCCACCCTTCTTCCCAGAAACGCTGTTGTTGCGGGGTAAGGTCAGCCTGCCAATCCTGGACTTCGGTTGCCTCACCACCTCCTTCAGAAACATCCAACTTGCGCCAGTCACGAAAGAGGCGCGACCTCGACCTCTAACGCAGGTGCATCGTCTGGTCGCTTCAACGCGAAGCGCGCTGCTGCTACTTCACAGATCACCTGACCATGCCGATTGGTGCGAAAG
This sequence comes from Chloroflexota bacterium, assembly GCA_005881495.1. The sequence continues at coordinate 240 of VBHI01000280.1, read as the reverse complement.
GCGTGCCAGTCTCCCACCTGTTCAAACGACTGCTCGTCCTCGTATTGGTCGGCTCGAAGCCTCGTGACGACCTGTCGCCCTTCGAGCGTGAGTTGCGCCAGGAATTCTGCTGCCATCCCTTCTCGATCTACCACCACGCGGCTCGCATCAACAGCGGCAGGTCTGTTGCTTGCTCATAGCAGCGCAGCATCTCTGGCAAGCCAATCGTCAAATGGTAGTCACCTCGATGCGTTGTTGAAA
>VBHI01000137.1 GCA_005881495.1 Chloroflexota bacterium | reverse complement strand
ATACCAAGAGAGATGATGAGCGTTGTGGCTCCGGCGGGAGGGTGAGGTACCTTGAACAGGACCATCAAACCGGAGGTGAGTGCTAGCGAGAGAGCGGCAGCGATGACACGCGGCCAGGTTACCCCAACCGCGAGGGCTGGCCCTGCCATCGTTAAACCTGTCACAACCAAACTGAAGTACCCGGCTAATACGCCAATAGCATGTCCAGTGAGCGTGTTGCGGGGAGAAGCAGCCGGCGCCGTCGGCGTGTAGAAAAAGAGGAATGCGGTAGGGCCAAGCGATGGGAAGATGAAGGGGGTGTGCGTAATAACAGCGAGCATTGACATTATCCCGATACTGATGCAGCCGTTGATGAAGCTAAAAAGCGCGAGTACGGGCACACGCGCATGATGCTGCAAGAGCCAGGGCAGGCGTAGACGTGTAAAGATGCCTCCTACGATATCGGACATTTCACCACCGATAGGGTGTTCGCGATCGATTTGGCCACGTGGGTGCCCGGTTCCAGTGGGTTCCCCGGGCGCAATAAATTGGGCCCCTACGGTTGGTTGCGCCGGGCTTTCGGCAGTGGGTTTGCTGGTCTCCTGTTCCATACTTTTCCTCGAAAACTACGATTCCTCGATACGCCGCCGCGGCCAGAAGGCCACCAACAGCGCTAGAGCGAACCCTATTAAACTCACAAACGCCAACCAGAGAAGCGAACCTGTACGTCCCGATAGTAGCTCATATAAGGCGTCAGTAATCACTAAAAGCTGGACAATCAGGACAACGGCGACAATGTAAACCTGCCCCTGCACAATAGCAGTGCGCCCGCGCAGGCCAAGGTAGTTGGGACCAGGGAGGAAACCCTTTGGACCTCGCGGCGGAAGCTTGACAGGCGGATCGTCGGGATTGGCCTTATGCCTATATTGTGTATTGTCGTTGCTGTTCATCGTGGAACTTCCTTAACGGCATAGATGGTGCCGTTATGAATGGCAAGTTGAATTAAGGGCAGTGGGCGTATTGGGGGTCCGGCAAGCACATTCCCTGTGGCCGCATCAAAGAGGCCTTCATGGCAGGGACAGTGCAGTTTGCCGTTTCCCTGGTACACCACTGCACACGACAGGTGCGTGCACACGTCGCTGTAGGCTACCAGACCTTTACCTGGCAGGTTGATGAGGATGCCCTGGGCGTATTGGTCGGGGAAATCAAAGACCCGCCAGTCGTTTTCTGCAAGCTCGCCCACCTTTGCTATAGGTACTGCCTGTACATTTTCGCCTTTTGGCAGATTCCCAATTATTGCCAGCGCACCTGTTGCCAGAAAGAGGGCACCCGATCCTGCCAGGAGAAAGCGCAGCGTATCGCGCCTGGTGATTATTTCATCTTCATCCCAGGGGTAGGGGAACTCTTCGCGCCATTCCTCCTGGGATTTTTTTTGCTGCGCGACAGCTTCTGTGTCCTCCGGTACAGGAGGTTGCTGGTCTTTCGGGCTTACTTCTCGTGCCATAATGCTCCTCCATTAAGACGCGGGCGACCAATTCGATACAATTGATTATGGAACGGGTAATGGTGTTGGCACGAGAGGTTGGCGCGGCGTCCAGGGTTGCGATGGGGCTTCGCGCTGCGGAATGCCGGCAGTCTCGGCATCTACCCACGGATCGGCGTTCCGCCCGGCAGTGGCTTCTGGTATATTCGCTAATTTACCAAGGTTTGCCTCTGCCACAAGCGATAGTAGATCCAGCGCCTCGTCCTCTTGCCTCATTACCACGTAGTTGCGAGTACGCACTTTTTGTTGGCCGAAATAGAAAGTGTTGACAGGTTTTGCCCCCTGTTTTGCTCGTCCCGCCTCTACCCACTCTTCGTAGGTGCCATAAAAGATGGCCTGCGTCGGGCATACGGTAGCGCACATGGGACCTTTGCCCTGACTGGTGCGGTCATAGCACAGGTTGCACTTTTGCATGTAGTGCCCCGCGATATTGAACTTCGGCACGCCGAAGGGGCAGGCGTAGCCGCAGTTCTCGCAATAGATACAGCGCGTTTCGTCAGCCGATTGTACAACACCGTCCTGGCTCACAAGGATGGCCTGCGCCGGACAGACCTGGGCGCAAGGGGCGAGGGGATTCTCACAGTGCATACAAAGCGTTGGCGAAGAGGCCACTGTATCATGGCGTTCGACATAATCAATGTAGATCATGCTCTCGCCTTTGTGTGTATCGCATTCGCGACAGGCTGAAACGCACGAGCGACAGCCAATGCAGCGCGAGGGATCAAGGAAGATTCTTTTGACTGTCTCGACCATACGTTTCTTACCCTCTATCTTTCAGGATGAAACACGTTGCATGTGCGTAAGGGCCGATAAATCGGCGGTGGGCACGATAAATCGGCCCCTACAGATGTCCCGATTATTCTGTTAATGACCATTATTGCGCCCATACAATTATCGCAACGTTGGATTTGGTTGAGCCTCCGCTATAGGCAGTTCATGACGCCGCTTTCGCGCAGCTACCAGGGCGGCTACATCTTCGTCCCTGGCCCAGCCAGGTTTCTGATCCGCAGGGGTAGCTACCGCCGCGCACACTTTATATTCAGGAATCTTGTTCATTGGCTCTAAAACCGGATTGGTCAACTGGTTGGCGGCCTGGGTGTGTCCGTAATGATAGGGAATAAAGAGGGTGTCTGGACGGATAGAGCGCACGACAAGGGCGGGAACGGTCATCTCGCCACGGCGCGTACGCACCGTCACCCAGTCACCATCTTTAATACCCAGCCGGTTGGCTGTTTGCTCGTGCATCTCCACCCATGGATAGGGAGCCTCTTCATTGAGGAACGAAACACGGCGTGTCTGGTTGCCTGACAGGTAGTGGTAGATGACGCGCCCGGTCGTCAGCACCAGGGGATACTCTTCGTCCGGCTCTTCAGCGGGTGGAATATAAGGAATCGGGTGGAAGCGCGCCCTGCCGTCGGGGAAAGCGAAACGTTCTTCGTAGAGTCGCGGCGTACCGGGACTCTCTTCAGATGGGCAAGGCCAGAAGACACCATTCTGTTCCTCGATCTTTTCATAGGTAATGCCCCAGTAGTCTGCCTTAGCGCCCTTCGTGCAGAGACGCAGTTCATCGAAGATCGCGCGCGGCGAATGGAAGTTGAAAAATTGACCCTTGTCCAGGCGCCGTGCCAGCTCACAGACAATCTGCCAGTCGAGGCGCGCCTCACCAGGAGAATCGACGGCTTTATTATATTTGATCACACGCCCCTCCAGATTGGTCACTGTGCCCTCATCTTCTGCCCAGACATTGCCTGGTAGGACGATATCGGCCAGTTCAGCGGTCTCCGAGAGGAAGAAGTCGGTCACCACGAAGAGATCTAAGCCGCGTAACGCTCGCTCGACCGTATGCTGGTCCGGCAATGAAACCATCGGGTTGGAACAGATCATAAAGCAGGCGCGAATTTCCTGGCGCAGCATGGCGGGTATCATCAGCGTGGCGGCATAGCCCGAGTGGGGCAGGTCCTGCTCATCGATGCCCCAGACAGAGCAAATATATTGCCGATCTCCCGGGTCCTCGATGCTGCGACAGCCCGGCAATTGCGAGGCTTTCTGGCCCATCTCGCGTCCGCCCTGTCCATTGCCCTGCCCGGTCAGGGTACCGTAACCAGCGCCAGGGCGCCCGAAATTGCCTGTTGCCAGCGCCAGGTTGATCGCTGTGACCCCGTTATCGACGCCCTTGCTCTGGTGTTCCAGTCCGCGCGCAGTGTAAATCAAAGCGGCGTTGGCGTGACCAAACATGCGCGCGGCCTCGACGATGGCTTCCGGACGCAAACCACAGACTCTGGCCACCCGCTCAGGTGGATATTGTTCAACAAGCGCCCTGGTCTCTTCCCAACCAGTGGTACGCTCGCGAATAAAATCCTCGTCCACCAGGCCCTCTTCGATGATCACATGGAGCATCCCATTGAGCAGCGCGGAATCGGTACCAGGACGTAAAGGGAGGAAAACATCCGCTGTGCGCGCAATGGGGGTCTGGCGTGGATCGGCGACGATCAGCTTACAGCCGCGATCACGCGCCTGCCAGAGGTAGCTGGTGATGATGGGGAAGCACTCGCCAACATTCGCGCCTATGACAAAGATACAGTCGGCATGTAACATATCGCTGACCGGGTTAGCCGCGCGATCGATGCCGAGCGAACGCTCATTGGCACCTGTAGCCGAGGACATGCACAGGCGACCGTTGTAATCTGTATGGCGAGTACCAAGGGCGACGCGGGCAAACTTGCCCATGAGGTAGCATTTCTCGTTGGTCATTGACGAGCCGCTGTAGATCGCCACAGCATCTTTACCGTGCTCTGCCTGAATAGCACGAAAGCGCTGCACGATGGTATCGAGCACCTCGTCCCAACTGGCGCGCTCCAGCGGGCTATTTTTCCCGCCGCGCCGCATTAATGGGTAGGTCAGGCGATCAGGGTGATTCACCGTCTGATATGCCGTGGCACCTTTGGGACAGAGCATTCCATGGTTCAAAGGAAAATCTTCGCGTGGCTCAACGCCGACAACGCGGCCATTCGCCACTTTGAGATACATGCCGCATTGCACTCCACAGTAGCAGCAATGCGTTGGGACATAGCGATCTATCTGCTCGTCGGACTTCCAGCGCGCTAACGACTGTTTACCGCCATGAAAATCAAATGTCTCTGCCTGATTTCCTCGTTGACGGCGAAATATGCCTTTGTCTACACTCATAAAACTCCTCCGAATGGGCGATGCTGCCTTCATCATCCCCCGGATGCGGCTGCGTCCCTACATTGGGCGGGCAAGGGCGGGGCAAGCCCCGCCCCTACTGATTACCTCCTCGACCGAGTCGCACGCAGGGCGGGCAAGGGCGGGGCAAGCCCCGCCCCTACGAAATATCATACGAAATATTATAAGAACTGATTGCCTCCTCGACCGAGCGCCGCAAGATTGGCCTGCGCACGCATCACGCGCTTACAGGTTGGACACAGGTCTTGCCACCAGAGCGACCCGATACTCGCAGGGGACTGATCACCAGCCCCCGCGGTCTCTTCGACAACGCCTGCTCGCGGCTGGACATGCTCCCCTGCCAGGACAGGTGCAGCAGTTCCCTGCAGGCTGTAGTTTTCTCCTACATCCTGAAGCGTTTTCTTCAGGTCCTGAATGAAGCGCACAGGCGCAAACTCTTCTCCACAGCGCGCGCACCGCTGCATCGCCGTTCCTTCGCCGGTACGCCAATACAACTCGATGCCCACGGTTGCTGGGCGTTCAATAAGATGGAAAAATTTTCCAAATGGTAATGAGATCAACCAGAGAACTACCAAGGTTTCATGGGTCAGCGAGATATACCAATAGTAAGCTCCCCCTAACCAGGCACTATCAGCAGTGAGAGCAAGGCCCGTCACGGCGATAGCCATCAGCAGCGCCAGGGGAACGATATCGAAGCCGAAACGCTGCACTGAGATCAGCGCGAGGTCATGGAAGCGCCTTTGGAAGGCCAGTACTAACCCGACAAGCAGGATCAGCGCTGTAAAATCCAGGGCGTGAAAGAGCATGAAAGCGGCGAATGAATCTACCGGAGTTATAAAAAAGGGGAAACCAAAAATCCAAATTTGATAGAGTCCCGTTGAAGTCTGGGTAAAGCGGAGCCACCCGAAAGTGAGCGGAAAGGTAATCGCGCACGAAAGTATGACGCCCCAGAAGATACACTGGTGGGTTATCCAGCGGTAAAGCCCACGCCTGCGAATAAACTGCTGCGCAAACAGGTCGCCGATTGCTTTTGGAATCAGTAATGTATAGCGACGAAAGTTTTCGTAGGAGAAGAACAGTTGCCAGCTTCGTCGCCAATAGCGGCCCGTAGGTGGACGAGCAAGCCAGAACGAGTACTTGTAGGTCACAGCGGCAATGGCGAAAATAGTGGCTACGGCATAGCCAATGAGGGCGGCATCAAACCAATGGAAGCCCCGTGAACCCAGGGCAATCAACATTGTAAGTATGGCAGCGGCCAGAATACCAGCCAGGATGCAACGTGTTCGTAGCCCAAGGGAAGAGAAACCTGCAGGCTTTTTGCGAGGGCTACGGGAGTGCATTTCATCGACCGGAGCTTCGTTTGTGGGTGCAACGAATTGTCCCATGCCAATTGCTCCTTACACTGCATAGTAATAGAGATAAAACGCAGTTAGCCTAAAAAGAATCGTACCGTAATAAGCAACAAAACGCAAACTCAAGCATTTTATAAGCATAACACTTGAAATAGCAGAAAACAAGGCTCTGACACAGCTATCCTGAGGTCAGCATACGCAGGCGGTCCTTGTTCAAGATAACAGCATGTCCCTGGCGCATCTCGATGGCCCCAGCGGCCTCCAGTTCTTTGAGCGCTCTTCCGACGACCTCGCGCGCGCTGCCAACCAGCGCGGCCATCTCTTGCTGGGTCAGGCGGTAGCTCTGCTGGCCCTGTTGGGATGATGTCTCTTGATCGAACAAGATCTTTGCCACGCGAGCAGTGACGTGGCGCAAGGAGAGATCTTCCACAAGGGCCACGAGGTGACGCAGTGTTTTTGCCAGGGTCAAGACTACCGCTTCAGCTACCTCTGGCCGCGTCATGACCAACTTGTGCAGCTCGGCGCGGCGCATCACGTAGACGGTGCTTGTTTCCATGGCTGCCGCACTGGCAGGATTGGGGCCGCCATCAAGGGCCGGCACATCGTTGAAGGTTTGACCTGGAGCGATGAGGCGAAGCACCTGTTCCTTGCCTTCGGTGGATGTTTTGAAGACTTTGACCAGCCCGCTGCGGACGTAGTGTAAGGCTCCGCCCATCTCACCTTCGACTTGAATGATATCCCCGCGATTAAAGTGGCGTTCTACTGCTACTTTGGCGATACGTGACAGTTCATCCGGGCTGAGAATACTGAAGTATGGTATTTTGCGGAGCTCTTCGATATCGATGGGCATGATTACCTCCTTTGCGAGGATCTGATGCCTCTGCAATGATGCAACGCCTCTCTATGTGCATCAGTATAAGTATACACTTTATGCGCCAGACATGCATGAATTTACAACAGTAGTGAAGATTGCGACTTTTATCACTGCATACGCCACGCAAATACCGCATACTCAGTATGGATGCGTGAACTACATCCATTTCTAAAGGAAAGCAAATTAGCAAGATTAGCAAGGATAGAAACAATGGTAACACTGACCCAGCCTTTGCGCGAAGAGCATACGGAGTTGATGCCACACATCGAAATGTTGCGATCGGTGGCGGATGCCATTGGCACAATGCCAATGAATACATTAAGGCAGCGTGTCTATGACGTTTATATGTTCCTGGAGCATCACCTGATTCCTCATGCTCAGGCAGAAGAATGGGCATTGTACCCAACGGTAGGAAGACTCATGAGCGCTCCGGCAGTCACTGCTACGATGAGCCGCGATCATGTCGAGATTGGCCGACTCACCGAGGAACTGGCGTCACTGAAGATGCAGATCTCAGGGAAAAGCGTCAGCGAGTCTCAGGAGAAGGCCCTACGCCGCGTTCTCTATGGCCTCTATGCCATCGTCAAGCTTCATTTCGCCAAAGAGGAGGAAATCTATCTCCCTCTTCTCGATGCTCGATTGACGCCAGATGAGGCACAGGAGATGTTTGAGGCGATGGAAACAGCAGCCAAGGAAGCAAAAATCAAGCTCAGTTCATTTTAAGTACATTGTCAATCACCAGCTATTCCGTCTTTTTCCCAGCAGAGGAGAACACTTATGAGTCAATCAACGACAGAACCATCACAGGATCCGAAAAAGGGCGTAGAGGAACGGCAACCAGTTCTTAGCGACAATGGTAACATGAAGGTAGAAAGCCCGGTAGAAATCAATGGCCGGCGCGCTTATCTGAAGCCCGCAGCGCCGAAGCCGAAGCCGAACAGGACAAGAATGTGGGGTCTGATGGCGTTGACCGGGGCAGTGATGCTTATTCTACTCATAGGCTCGATCATCGTCGGGCAGTCCCGACCAACAACATCCACAACGAATGCAACAACCAGCAGCAACACTTCGTCAGTGCCAACAGTCGTTGTTCCAGCGCACAACACCTACAACGCGCAGATTCCCCCGGTGTCCCCGGGCAACACTGTCAATATCAATCTCACGATGAAAGAGATTCTCATCTCGATTGCTCCAAATGTGGCATATCACGCGTGGAGCTTCAACGGCACGGTGCCAGGGCCAATCCTGCATGTTCGCCAGGGCCAATTGGTGCATACGACTCTCGTTAATGAAGGCAGCATGGCACACTCAATTGACTTCCACGCAGCGCAGGTACCCTGGAACGTGGACTATCAGTCCATTGAACCAGGAAAAAGCTTCACGTTTACGTGGCGCGCGAACTACCCCGGCGTGTTTATGTACCACTGCGGCACCCCGACCGTGATTTATCACATGGCTAATGGCATGTACGGAACGATTATTGTCGACCCCGCAAATGGCTGGGCGCCTGCTACAGAGTACGCGCTGGTACAGAGTGAGTTTTATACCCACCAGATTCCCGATGGTTCGTATTCGGTAGACGTCACAAAAATGATGAGTAACATTCCGGACTACGTCGTGTTCAATGGGTATCTCAACCAGTATAAAGATGCCCCATTGACAGCAAAGGTTGGCCAGCGCGTCCGGCTGTTTATATTGAATGCAGGCCCGTCGCAGTTCTCGGCCTTCCATGTCATCGGAGCGCTTTTCAGCGATGTGTATATCGATGGCAATCCCGCCAATCACATGGTGGGGAACCAGACGATCACCATCCCGCCGGGAGGTGGCGCAGTAGTGGAAATGGTGATACCGGCAGCAGGACTGTATCCCTTCGTCACTCACTCGTTTTCTGATGCCAGCAAAGGCGCCATCGGGGTACTGAAAGTTACCCCATAAGATACAAGGTTGTAGGGGCGCGGGAAAGAGGAGAGAGAAGGAGCTACTAACGAAGTAGTACTCCTCAGAGGCCCATTACTGCTACCTTGATCCCTTCTCCGCTGGCGGCTTTGTCCAGTGCTGCATGAGCAGACCGGAGCGGGAAGCGGTCAGTCACCATTGCTTCCACCTTGATACGTCCCGACTCAATAAGCTGAAGAGCAGTCTGGTAGTCGGCACGTCGGGAATTCGCACTGCCAGTTACTTCCAGTTCTTTGTAGTGGATGAGGTTAGACTCGATCTCCGTCCATCCTTTGCCGGCAAGGCCAGCAAAGATATTGACACGACCTCCCTGTCGAGCCATATTGAGAGCATTATTTACTAGCCAGGGTAGGCCAACGCAGATAATGACCGAATCCACCCCAAGCCCTCCTGTAACCTCGGACACTATTGAAGAAAGGTCTTCAGCGGTAGGGTCAACAGTGATATGTGCCCCAAAGTTGGAGGCGACAGCCCGACGAGGAGCTGAGGGATCGCTCACGATGACGGCGCGCGCTCCTGCCAGGAGAGAAAGCTGGAGGTGAAACAGGCCAATGGGACCTGACCCCATAATGAGCACAGTGGAGTTCAGGTGTATCCGAGAGCGGTGGTGGCCGTTGACACAACAGGCCAGTGGCTCGGCGAGTGCCAGATATTCCGAAGGTAAATCCTTTTGAGCAACAAAGAGATTCCCAGCTGCTACTGCGTCGGCAGGGATCCGCACATATTCACTTAAGCCCCCATTCACGTCATAGCCTACTATTTTCTGGTTGGGGCAAACATTCTCCATGCCATTTTGACAATAGAAACAGTGGTGACACGCGATTACTGGGGCCATCGCTACCGCTGCTCCCACCTCATATCCCCTTACATGCTGACCTACCTTATGCACGTAGCCTGCCATTTCGTGGCCCAGGATGGTGGGCAAGGAGATGCCTTTTGTCTTTTCTCCACGGAAGATACGCACATCAGTTCCACATATCGTGTTGGCGCCTACCTTGACGAGGATTTCGTCCGGTCCGATGTCGGGCGTATCAACCTCCGTTACTTCCATCTGGCCGGGACGTTGAAACACAGCTGCAAGCATTTTATTCCTCCAGGCATTGTCTCCTGTCATCCCTTACGTCTTGCAACGTGTTGGGCAACATCATGCATCAAGTCTCGCATCTGGGGATAAGTGGCTATATACTTATCCACGTAGAACTGATATTCTTTGTGCCGTTGCTGATCTGGTTCAATACGATGGCTCGTATGCACCATATGGCGTGCTGCTTCCTGTAGATTCGGATATATTCCTGCTCCCACCGCCGCTAGTATTGCCGAACCAAGCACCGGAGCGTCGACCACTTTTGTAAAGGTGATCGGAAGATTGCTGACGTCTGCATGAATCTGCATCCACAACTGACTCTTCAGAGAACCTCCGCTAGCAACGATCTGCTGCGGCTGGAAGCCATAATTGCGTAGTGTCCGAAAGATAAGTTCCGTCCCATAGCAGATGCCCTCCACAATCGCACGGTAGACATGCGTCGTGTTGTGCTTAAGTGTAAGTCCCCAAATCATCCCACGTGCTTCTGGGTCGGCATAGGGAGTACGGTTTCCTTGCCAGTGATCCACCACCATCAGTCCATCAGAACCTACAGGCAAGTTCTCAGCGCGCTTGTTGAGCAGATCGTAAAGGTCGAGTCCAAGCGTACTAGCCTCCTCAACGAGTCCCCCACAGAAATTATCCCGGAACCATTTGACGATGGAGCCAGTGGAAACTTGACCACCTTCCACCACGTACTGGCCAGGAATCACAGCGTCAGTGAAGGCGCCAAAGAACCCCGGGCCATAAATAGCCTCTGCTGACTCACAAAAAATGGCATGCGATGATCCCGTGATAAGGGCGGCCTTGCCTGGGGCTAGCACATCCATGCCCACTGTACCCACCATAGAATCCGCCCCACCTTCAGCAACTGGAATACCAGGGGGCAGACCAAGCTCCTCTGCCGCTTTCTTGCTGAGACCACCGACCACGGTACCCATGTCCAGTACCTTCTGGGGGAACTTCTCGAGAAGATCGTCTAGTCCAACAGCCTGATAGAGACTGGCTGGAAAACCGTCATTGTTACGGTCATAGTACCAGCGAAGGCTGGCGGTGTTGATACTCGCCGTCCATTCGCCAGTGAGACGGTGGGTCATCCAATCAATGTATTCACAAATATGTGTAGCAGCACTATAAATGTCCGGTTCATTCTCTTTCAACCAGAGGGCCTTGCAGGGCATCCATTCCGCAGAGACTTTGGCGAAGCCATTGTATTTGAGTGCCGCATCTCCAGTCTCGGCGACTCGGCGTGCTTGATCGGCGGCACGAATATCCATCCAGATGATGGCTGGTCGCAGTACTCGGTCGTACTTATCCAACGCGACAACCGTGCAGGTCGTACCGTCTAAAGAGATGCCAGCGATCTCATTGGGCACAATGCCGCTTTTGCTCATTACATCCCTGACCGCCGCTACCAGGGACGCCCACCACTCATCGGGGTCCTGCTCTGCCCAGCCGGGGCGCGGGTGCTTGAGTGTATACGTGTGGCTCGCGAAGCTTACTGGTGTACCTTCCTGGTCGAAGACGCCGACGCGCACGCTCTCCGTTCCACCATCAATTCCCATGAAGTAAAGGCTGCTCACTATTGTCTATCTCCCCTGGGTGAACAAGGGAGCTTTTCTTGTCCCTTCTCTAAGCATTCGGCAGTATCTGGGTCTTGACGCCCTTACCATATCGTACCATGTCGAGTGCTTCGAGAAAATCCTGCAAGGGAAGTGCTGTTGTCAGCATGGCCTGAGTATTGATCACGCCACTACTGATGAGGAATGGAGAAAGCGAGATGTGAGCTTCGGGCGATGCAACTCCAAATATCAGAAACTTTCCGCCGCGCTTGACCGTCAGGAACGCGTTTTCAATGACCGCTGCAATACCAGTTGCATCGATGACACAGTTGAATCCAAGCGGCTCATCTTTCAACGCCTGCTTGATGTCGCTATATGTACGCGTGGGTCCAAGCTGCTCCGCAAGCGCCAGGCGTTGCGCGTTTACATCGACCATAGCGACCCGTGACGCACCCCCTCGCACCGCAAGCTGCAAGAGGAGCAACCCCATAGTTCCAGCACCTACAATGAGGAAGGTATCACCGGACCTGGGATTGAGACTATGCATGCCATGCACCGCGCAAGAGACTGGCTCAATCAGCGCAGCTTCGCGCAACGAGATGTTATCAGGCAAGGCATAGGCTTTCGCGATAGGCACCGTCACGTATTGAGCAATGGCTCCGTTTGTCGTGACGCCGATCGCAGCGTAGTTGAGACACAGATTTTCATGGCCCGTACGACAAGAATCGCAATAACCACAGTACAGGTTCGGCTCGATGGCAATTCTGCTGCCAACCGTTATGTTCACTCCTTCTTTCCCGTTCCTTTGAGCAACATCGCTTCCCAATGCCACAACCTCGCCCGCAAACTCGTGACCGGGGATGATAGGATAGCGGGCCAACGGAGAGTCGCCATCGATAATATGCAGATCGGTGCCGCAGATACCACATGCACCCACTCGAACGAGCACTTCATCTGGACGAGGAGTGGGGTCTGGCACATTGTCCACCCGAATGATGCCCGGAGCATCAATGATCACAGCACGCATAGGAGACTAATCCTTTCTTTCTTGGGATACGACAATCGATAGTCCCAATAGGCGTCAAGTTAAACCCTGTTTTCCTGTCCTTCTTTCTTCACTTGACGCCTATTGGGTACGACAATCGATAGTCCCTTTCTAAACGGCCTTGTTATTTTAGCGCGCCACCAGTCAGCCCTTGAACCAGGTACCTCTGTGCATAGATGCCTATCGCAACAGGCACCAGAATGATCAGCGTCGCCAGAGCGGACACCTTCGCCAGGAAGAGACCTTCGTTACTCGTAAATGCCGCAACCATAATGGGTAAAGTTGGTGAGTTGGTATAGGTCAGCGTGACGGCGAAGAAGAAATCGTTCCAGGCAAAAATGATGGCCAGCAGTGCCGCTGCAGTTAACCCAGGTGCTGCCATCGGCACGACGACCCTCACAATTGTCTGCAATATCGAACAACCATCTAGCCAGGCTCCCTCCAACACCTCTTTTGGCAGTTCCAGGAAGTACGAACGGGCCATCCAGATAATCAAAGGCAGGTTCATCGCAGTATAGATGACGATTAACGTGAAGAGGTTATCCAGTAAGTTGAGGCGTGTAATGATCACGTACAAAGGAACAAGGATGGCCGCAAACGGCATGAAGCGCGTGGAGAGTACAAAGAAAAGCATGTCATTGGATGACTTCGTTGTCATATGGAAGACCATCGCGTAGGCGGCGGGAATGCCCAAAACCAACGCGAGGGCAGTCGAAACTAGAGCCGCCACCACGCTATTGAACAAGTAGGCACCGAAGCCTCCCTCAATCGCGAGCAGAAACTGATCGAGCGTCGGCTGGAAGAACAGTATGGGCGGAATGTTAATCGCCGCGATTTCTGTCTTAAATCCGGTCAGTGCCATCCAGAGGACGGGAAAGACCAGCAAAAAAACCAGGATGTAGGTCAAGGCTGTCCATGCGAAGTTGGACCACTTGCGTGTAGCTTCCGTAGTCATTAGTTAGACCCTTTCTGATACTGTCCGCTCAGTCATGAGTTGCAACATGCCCCTGGCGGCAAGAATTGCTACTATTACCCCTATAACGCCAAGCGTTGCCGCCTGTCCGATCTGAAACGAGCTCAATGCCGATCGGTAGGTGTAGTAAGGTAGAGTGTTGGTTGTTAATCCTGGCCCACCAGCAGTTGTCACGTAAATTTCGCCGAACGTCTGAAAGATAAAAATAGTGCCAAAGAGGATTGCGATCTCGTACGGTTTTCGCAGTAAAGGAAAGACAACACGCCAAAATGTTGTGAAGGCATCCGCACCATCCACCTTCGCAGCCTCTAACACTTCACCCGGGATGGCCTGGAGGCCCGCAAGAATGACAAGCATCACGAATGGGGTCCATTCCCAGGCGACGATGAATATGATACTCTGAAGCGGAAAAGTCGAAAACCAGGCAACATTAGGAATACCGATAAAGTGGAGGAGCCAGTTCACCATCCCTGAAGTCGGGCTAAGAAAGAGATCTTTCCATATCAGCGCCATAACTGTTGGAGTCACCAAAAATGGAACTATGGCTATGCCACGCAAGACACTTCTGCCCCATATCGGGCGGTTTAACAGTAGTGCCAGTATCGTCCCACCTACAAGAGCCAGGATGATCGACCCAACCACCAGTTGTAACGTATTGCCCATAATAGGCCAGAAGTTTGGATCGTGTACAAACTCGGTGACGTAGTTTGCGAGACCCACAAATGGAAAACCCTCGGATGGCACCAGCAGATTCCAGGCGTGCAGGCTAAACCACACTGCGAGGAGAAATGGAATCTGCGTTAACACAATCATGTATACGAGCGCGGGAAGATGCAACCAGGTTCTTCCCGTGCGGTGTGCCTCCGTGGGAACGACACGCTTTTTCATGTCGGGCAGTGTGGATATCTGGACCGCCTGATTTGCCTGACTCATAACGTGACCTTTCTTTTTATTATGAAGCGAGCAATCTCTGATGCAGTGGGAGTGATGAATGAGGGACCCTGTCTACTATCCAGACCGGAATCCCTCATTCTTTCATCCGGA
>VBHI01000279.1 GCA_005881495.1 Chloroflexota bacterium | reverse complement strand
TTGGCGCAGCCAATGGTGGGTAAATCGAGCCAGAGGCCGAGGTGGGAGGCGATGCCCAGGTAGCGCGGATGAGCGATGCCCTGCCCGTCGACCATGACCAGGTCAGGTTGCTGGCTCAGGAGCGCAAAGGCTCCAAGAATACAGGGAATTTCGCGAAACGAGAGTAAGCCAGGGATATAGGGCATGCGTACAGGCTCTTCGTAGACATGCCGCTCGATTACCTCCATTGCAGGATAGAAGAGTAATACCACCGCGGCGCGCGCCATATCCGTTTCCTCGTTGATGGCCATATCCACTCCTGCGACGAGTCGTACTTCTCCTGGTAGCTGGTCAGTGCGGATAACTTTCGCCGCGAGTTTTCGTTGCAGAGCGATGGCCTCCTCAGGTTGTAGATTCCACTCATGTAATACAGGTCTGTTGATCATACTTCTTTAGCGTGCCTCCGCGATAAAAATCATACGCTGACTCTCCAGGGTGAAAGGGCCAAGGTCGTAATCACCATAGACATCTTTGACAGCGAAGCCTGCCTGTTCCAGCAACAGTTCCATTTCGGTGCGTTCAAACAGGTAGATGTGCGTGGTGATGACCGTGCGATTGACAGGACCGCCCTGCTGGTGCTGATCGTAAAAATGCGTCAACTCAAGCTGGTGTTTTGCCTCGGATGAGGCGGGACTGACCAGGTGGGTGAGCTGGGTACCGTCGTCGCGCTGCCACGTGCCCTGGTGCAGGAGCTGGCCGCTGAGGCTTTCCATATAGCGGGCGTCGGTGTTGCTGATATCCAGGATGAAGATACCCCCGGTGGTGAGGTGCTTATGGATGGAGGTAAGCGCCTGCTGCTGGATTTTGCGCGAGGTGAGATGCGCAAAGGAGCCGAGGGCTACAAAAGCCAGGCTGAATTTCTGTGAAAGCTGTAGCGCAGCTATGTCTTGTTGTACTAGTGTGATACGGGAGAGGAAACCTGCCTGCTGTGAGCGTTCGCGCGCCAGGGCGAGCATCTTTTCTGATGTATCTACGCCCGTGATGGTGTAGCCTTCGCCGGCAAGTGGGATGAGCAGGCGCCCACTGCCGCAGGCGAGTTCGAGCAGCGGGCCATGGCACAATTCCGCGAAATTTCGGTACAGGTCCAGGTCTTCGTTGAATAGCTGGTGTTCGATATCATAAAAAGGGGCAATCAAGTCGTATTCATTCATCTGTCGTTGTTCATTTCGGATTAACTTTATATGTTATCGACGCTGGTAATTTTCCAGACGTTGTTCTCTTGCCGCAACTCCAGGTGTACTGTGTAGGAGCTGCCATTGCGGGTGACGTCCATAGTGACTGTGGCTGTGGTGCCGCTACTGGTACTGGTATTCAGGCTGACGGATGTCTGGTTGAAGGAGGAGACGGTCCCTTTTGTTGCGTCTATCGTCTGGCCAAGTATTATGAAGGCATCCTTTGATACTTGCTGGCCCTCTACAGAGGCGCCACTGATATCAAGGTAGGTAAAGGCTGTGCCGTAATCCTGTTTTTTGATGGCATTGTAGTATGAATTTGCCGTAGCAGAGGGAGCGATTGCAGTGGACACCGCCCGTCCAAAGATACCGAGACCTGCTACGCTGGCTATGATACAGCCGCCGCAGCCGAGGACGAGGATCCCTCCGACAACGGCGAGGGTGATCCAGAGCCAGCGCAAGGATGACCTTTGCGGTGGTACATAGGTGGGCACAGGTGGCACGCCGCCATACGGTGGCTGTCCATAGGCTGGTTGCTGAGCATACGGCTGGTTATATTCGGGAGGAGTATATTGCGTTGGCGGCTGGTAATCTGGTTGTTGTGGTGGTTGATTTTGTTCATTTGGCTGGTTGGGATCGTAACTCATGTGCGTATCCTCCGGTAAAGTGTATTCATGCCTGGCAAGATGAGCAGCCCTGATGCTAATATTGGTGGCGCCAAGGCTCCTCATCTCGTTTTGAGAAAGTTTTCATGTCTACGGGTGTGCCAGGGAAGCGAAGAAGATTACGATGGCGCAGCCGCCGCAGAGAAGTAAAGGGACGAGGACGAGGAGTACAATCCTGACCGCGATGCCCAGCATAAGGAAGCGCACGAGAAGGTTGTCGGCTCGTTGCGATTGCACCTGCGGCTGTGCGTAGGGCGGAACATTGCTATATTGGTACTGGTTGTATTGGCCTTGCGCATATTGTTGTGGGGCATACTGGTTGGCAGGCGGCTGGTTCCATTGTGGTTGATTATACACTTGTTGTTGTGGCTGCTCCCAGGCCTGGGGTGGTGGCTGAGACCACTGTGGCTGTGGTTCATATTGTGTTGGTGGAGGTTGCAGTGGTGGTTGTGGCTGTTGTGGCTGCTCCCACTGCTGTGGGTTCGGTTCATTATTCATAATGGCATAACTCCTTGAGTTGTGGCTCTTTTAGCGATATTCCTAAAAAAGACTCCTATTGCATACCAGTATACGGGTAGACGGGATAAAGTACAATGGGATAGGACACAAAAAGGGCTGGTTGAATGGGTAACAGATGGAAGCTACAATCAAGAATTTTTATTGCAATGGGCTGTGCTGCCGCGGCAGCACAGCCCATTGCAACAGGGTCCTGCAATCCGGCCTTATTATACTTTGACCAGCACTTTCAGCACTCCTGGCTGTGCTGCACGTTCAAACGCAGCCAACCCCTCATCCAGACTAAATCGTGCGCTGATGAGCGGTTGCACATCTATTCGATGCTGACTCAAAGCCCGCAATGCCGGGGCGAACGGGCCGCAGCGCGATCCCTGCACGCGAATCTCGTCAATGACGATGGGGGCGAGGTCGAGGGTGCTCTTATCCGCTACCGTACTTTTGAGGATAATGGTGCCCCTGGGTCTTACCAATCGCAATGCCAACGCTAGCCCTTGCTCTGATCCGCTGCACTCGACAACCATATCGACACGCCGCCTGTTCTCCAATGTGAAGCTTTGAGGATCATCAAGCAAACGGGTATGCACACCATATTTTTCAGCCAGCGCCAGTTTCTCCTCGTGCTTTCCAACCATCAAGACTTCAGAGCCGCTCAAAGTGAGCACCTGTGCCGCCAACTGGCCCATTTTGCCATCACCAAGGATGGCCACGCTATCTGTAGGTTTGAGATGCGCCTGTTCTAATATCTCGAAGTTGGCGGCCAGCGGCTCTACGAAGACCGCTTCCTCGTCACTGACATTGTCCGGCACGAGATGGAGGTTTTCAATGGGCAAGGTCAGGTATTCAGCGAACGCCCCGTCACGCTTGACGATACCCAGTGTGGTGCGTTCTGGGCAATGAGTAGGCATGCTATGGCTGCAATAGAAACAATCTGAGCGGCGGCAGGCGGCGTTAATTTCGCCAACGACGCGCTTACCAATCAGGGACCTTGGGGTAGATGCTCCGGGGCCTTC